>NZ_JBAURZ010000001.1:0-4287 GCF_049581445.1 Paraburkholderia sp.
GGCCAGCACAGCGTCGCGCACCCGGTTCAGCTCGGCGGCGAGGCGCGGTGCTTCGGCGCGTTCGGCGGCCTGCAGGAAGCGGTTACGCGAGCTGAGGGCGAGGCCGTCGGTATCGCGCACGGTTTCGGCGGCGATGATTTCAGTCGGCAGCGCGAACTGATGGCACATCTGCCGCACGATCATCAACTGTTGATAGTCCTTCTTGCCGAAGACGGCCACGCGCGGCTGCACGCACGACATCAGCTTCATTACCACCGTGCATACGCCCTGGAAGAAGCCTGGCCGGAATTCGCCCTCAAGGATGTCGCCCAGATCATGCGGCGGATACACCCGGTATTGCTGCGGCTCCGGATAAAGGTCACGCTCGGTCGGCGCGAATAGCACGTAGACGTTCTCTTTTTGCAGCTTCTCGATGTCGGCTTCGAGCGTGCGCGGGTATTTGTCGAAATCCTCATTCGGCCCGAACTGTAGCCGGTTGACGAAAATGCTCGCCACCACCGGGTCGCCGTGCTGGCGGGCAAGGCGCATCAAGGAAAGATGGCCCTCGTGCAGATTGCCCATCGTCGGGACGAACGCAGTACGGTTCTGGCCGCGCAACTGGTCGCGCAATTCGTGGATCGAGCTGATGACTTTCATGATCGGACGGTTTTCCTCGCGCGGAGCGGAGCCTCGTCGGCACAAAAATGGTGCATTTTCGTCCTTTGGCGCCCGTCCCGGTGATGACAGGTTCGGAGCGCGGGATTGTAGTGGATTTGCGGGAGCGGTGTAACGGGGGCATGCCTACCCCCGCGACGCACCGAAGCGAGGCGCGTCTCTAATGCATGACGCATCAAGGGGAAGACCCGGCCGGCAGCTTAAGCCAGGTCAAGCGTGCGCAGACCTACCCAGCGGTCCAGACCAACTCTTGGGGGAGGCCCGACTTGCGGCTTGAGCCGACTCAAGCCGGCAGGTAGGCAAGCCGCACGTAGATGGGCGCGAAAGGTTCGGCCTGAGTGATTTCGATCAGCGATTCGCGTGCCAGCTCCAGCATGGCGATGAAATTCACCACCACCACCGGCATGCCGCGCGTCGTGTCGAACAGTTCCGAAAACTCCATGAAGCGGGCGTTTTGCAGGCGGCGCAGGATCACGCTCATATGCTCGCGCACGGACAGTTCTTCACGCGAAATGCGGTGATGCTGGACCAGTTTGGCCCGCTTGATGACGTCCGCCCACGCCGCGCGCAGGTCCTCGCTGTTCACGTCCGGAAAGCGCGGCGTGATGCTCTGCTCGATATAGACGTCGGCGCGCAGGAAGTCGCGTCCGAGTTGCGGCAGGTGGTCGATACGCTGCGCAGCGAGCTTCATCTGCTCGTACTCGAGCAGGCGGCGCACGAGTTCGGCGCGCGGATCTTCCGCTTCCTCACCAGTGTCGGCCTTCTTGACCGGCAGCAGCATGCGCGATTTGATCTCGATGAGCATCGCCGCCATCAGCAGATATTCGGAGGCAAGCTCGAGGTTAGTCTCCCGCAGCTGTTCGACGTAACCGAGATATTGCGTGGTGACATCCGCCATCGGGATGTCGAGCACGTTGAAGTTCTGCTTGCGGATCAGGTACAGCAACAGATCCAGCGGGCCTTCAAACGTTTCGAGGAAGACTTCGAGCGCGTCCGGCGGGATGTACAGGTCCGTCGGCAGTTTGAAAAGCGGCTCGCCGTACAGGCGTGCGAACGCGATACCGTCGACGGTATCAGGCGTCGAATCGGTTTTGGGCGCGGCGAGCGCAGCGTCGGGCTGCGCCTTTGCGGCGCGGGCCTCGTCGGCGGTACTCACGCTTAGAAGTTCTGGTAGTACTGGTAGGAGGTTTGTTGCACGCGGGAGGCTTGCTGCTCGGCGCGCTCGTCGAGATCGATCGGCTGCTTGTCCCACAGCAGCGAGCGGCCGCGCCGCTGTTCCGCTTCCAGAGTGGGCTTTTGTTGCTTCAGCTGATTCAGGAACTGCGTGATGTCCGATTGATACATGGCTCAACGTCCGTGATAGGGGAGTGGCGGCAGCGCTGCCGCTAGCGTTGCCCGCAATTTTACAGCAAGCGTTGGCGGTAGATGAAAACTCGTGGAACATCGGTTCGGCTGATGCGTCCAAGGCGGGCGTGTCGTTGGCCGGACGGCCTTTGCGGACCGGCGGCAGAGCGCCGCCAGCCCGATGGCGTGCCGTGTTGGAGATCATCTGATCGCGGCGCCGATGTGGTCAAATAGCGAGCTTCAGGGTCGCCGCGGCGGCGGCCAGGTATAGTCATTCATCAATAACGGCCGCGGAGGTCCTGTTTGGCGGGGTGTGCGATCGAACCGCCGCGTGTGCGGCACGGCAAACCGGATGGGCGGCACACGCGCCTCGTGCGTTACATGCCGTGCGCCGCCGGACAGTTGCGCGCATGGTTCGCGTTTGCCCTCGTCACATTCTGCACGTTCTTCACGCTGGCTCTCGCCAGCGGCGAGGCCCGAGCGGCTCGCGCGGCCTACAAGGTCGATGTAGAGGCGTCGCCACGCTCGTTGCGCAAACTGCTGGAAGAACATCTGGACATCGCGCGCTTCGCCAAACGCGACGATGTCAGCGACGACCAGTTCGGTTTTCTCGTCACCGCCACGCCGCAGCAGGTACGCGACCTGACCGCCACCGCCGGCTACTTCTCTCCGGTAGTGCGGACAGACGTGCGGACTGTCGACGGCAAAAAAAGCGTCACTGTGAGCGTTGACCCCGGTCCGCTAACCACCATTTCGTCCGTTTCTCTGACGTTTCGCGGGCCGGTGCTGAACGAAGACCCCGCTCAGGAAAACGCCACGCGCTTCGCTTTCTCCATGCACGTAGGCGATCCGTTCTCACAGTCGGGCTGGGACGATGCGAAGAACGCAGCGCTCAGGGCGCTGCAATCGCGCCGCTATGTGGCGGCGAAGATTTCCCAGTCCCAGGCACGCGTCGATCCGCGCACGCACGAGGCGAAACTCTCCGTCACCTTCGACAGCGGACCGACCTTCACGATGGGCAAGCTCGAAGTGTCCGGCACTCAGCGCTATCCCGAGAAGATTGTCGAGAACGTGAATCCGATTTCCGTCGGCGCGATCTACGACGTGCAGCGGCTGGCCGAATTGCAGCGCCAGTTGCAGAACACGCCTTACTACGCGAGCGTCGCGATCGACGTCGGCAACGACCCAGACAAGCCGCTGGAGACGCCGGTGCGGGTGAAGGTCAGCGAATATCCATACAACAGCATCCGTGGCGGCGTCGGTTACGCCACCGATACCGGTCCGCAAGTGCAGGGCAACTACTCGTATCTGAACACCTTCGGCAAGGCCTATCCATTTACGGTCGGCGGGCGGATCGACGAGATCGAGCAGTTCGGCCAGATTCAGCTTTCCATGCCGCCGGGACCGCGCGCGTGGACCAATAGCGTGCTGGCGTCTTACAGCACCACCAATGTGTCCGACACGCGCATCTACAGTCTGCGTGGCGGCGTGCAGACCACCCGCACGTCGCAATATCTCGACTATGGCTATTCGCTCCTCTTCTATCAGGATCGGCTCGACCAGAATGCGGTGGGGCCGATCACGGCCCATGCCCTCGTGCCCGCGTGGTCGTGGACGCGCCGCAATACCGACGATCCGCTGTTTCCGCGCTCCGGCAACCTGATCCATGTTGAAGCGGGTTTCGCGGTCAAGGGCATCGCGACCGAGCAGACCTTCGGGCGTGCCTATGCACGTGGCCAGCAGTACTTCCCGATCGGCAAGTCCGATCTGGTCCTGTTCCGAGCCGAACTGGGCGGCGTGTTCACGTCGGGCGGCACGACTGGTGTGCCGGCCTCGCTGCTGTTTCGGGCGGGCGGATCGAACTCGGTGCGCGGTTACAGCTACGAGAGCATTGGTAACAGCGTCGACGGCTCGGTGCTGCCGACCAAATACCTGATGACGGCCACAAGCGAATATCAGCATTGGTTTAACCACGACTGGGGCGGCGCGGTGTTCTTCGACATTGGCACCGCCACGGACACATGGGGCGAGAAAGTCTTTTATCCCGGCGTGGGCTTTGGAGCGCGCTGGCGCAGTCCGGTGGGGCCGGTGAATGTCGACCTCGCCTATGGCATTCGTAACAAGGACATTCGGCCTTATCTGACGCTGGGCATCGCTTTCTAACCTTCTCACTGCATTGATTTTGGCATCCTGATTCGCATGGCTCGAGTATGACGACGGATTCTTCCGCCACACCGCCCCCGCAGACGCCCGGCGACGCACCGCCGGGCGGCGCTGACACGCCACCGC
>NZ_JBAURZ010000002.1:0-11832 GCF_049581445.1 Paraburkholderia sp.
TGGCAGCGGCCCGGGAGGCGGTCATGGCAGCGGACCCGGAAGTGGCAACGGCAGTGGCCACGGAAGCGGTCCAGGCAGTGGCGGCCAGGGCTCAGGCAGCTCTAGCAGCGGCGGTTGCGGTGGTGGCATGGGCGGTGGTCACGGCGGCCATTAACACAGCAACGCGCTCGCCAAGCTGGAACATTCTCGTGCTTCAGCGCACGCAAAGGTGTTCCAGCCAGACAGGAGCACAACGAGCAGCAGTCACGCCGTTGCAATGCAGAAGCCCGCGAAAGCGGGCTTCTGCATTGGACATTCCGTGCCAAGAGTCGTAACAGACCAACAACCGGACCAACTTCGCGCGCCCAACAACTCGCCTCGCACAAGTCTCACATCTTCGTAGCGCCACCCTCGCCAGTTCCTCTCCAAACAAACCCATCCAGTCTCTAAGCGCTTTCCCGTGGCGTCAGCGTAAATCTCAGGTCAATATGGTTTTGCTTAGGTGGATGCCCATTCAGAATCTGCAGCAACAGTCGGGCAGCTTCGAATCCGATCTGATATCGCGGCGTCGTGATCGTGGTGAGCGATGGCGTGGACCATGCGGAAGGAGGCAAATCGTTGAACCCGGCAATCGCGATTTGGCCAGGCACGGCAAGTCCCCTACGCTGACATTCGAATAACGCGCCGAGCGCCAGATCGTCGTTGCAGCAAAAGATCGCATCACATGCGGGGGCGTGCTCGAGCATCCGCGCGAGCAGTGCCGAACCAAGACCGACGCTCGATGGTTCGTTCGTCAAGATTTCGACATCGGGGTCCAGCCCTGCCTCACGCAACGCCCGGCGAAATCCGGCGCGTCGCTGCATGGTGCGTGGATCCAGTTGCGCGGCAATAAAACCCGGCCTCCGGTAGCCGCGATCGAGCAGATATCGGGTGAGCGTAAAACCCGCGCTCTGCTGTGAGAAGCCGACTGACCATTCATCTGCGGCACGACTCAGGTCATACATATGTACGACCGGCACACGCGCCGCAGCAAGCCGCTGACGGATGGCCCCGGAGCCATCGATGCCCGTGACAAGAAACCCATCCGGGGCATGCGTGAGGTAGGTGGAGACGAGTTCCGTTTGCTTCTCGGCAGAATAATTCGTATTGCCAATCAAAAACTGATAGCCCGCTGGCCCGAGGCAATCCTGAATCCCAGCAAGTGTGTCGACAAAGACCGCATTTGACAGCGACGGCACCAGCACGCCCACCACGCGCGAACGCGATGAAGCAAGCGTACGCGCCGCATGGCTCGGGACGTAGCCGAGCGCGGCGACCGCCGCCTCGACCCGTGAGCGCGCTTCCGGCAGCACTTGCGCAGGATTCTTCAGCGCACGCGAGACTGTCATTGGACTGACCTGCGCATGGCGTGCGACATCGGCAATCGTCGCGCGTCCACTCGGACGTCTTCGCGCTGGCTTGTCAACGTGTGCGTCGTGGTTGCCAGTGGTGTCGAGCGAGCCAAGTGCGCGATGTGCCCCAAGACGCGGGGTCGTTTTCGCCACCTCATCCGTGCCTGTTGCATTTGCTCGTCGCGAGCGCGCACCCGACTCCGTGCGTGCGGTCGAGTTGGTATCAGGCGGAGTAGGCAGCCGTTTGAGCCGCTTCGTCGCGCCGGTCGGTTTTCTGTTCATCGTGCGAGTATCGCCTTGCGAACGTCCGAAAGGAAGTCCAGCAATGCCTTCGATGAGGCAGGGTTCGCCCGGATAGGGTGAGTGCGATGGTAGCGCTACCATCCGCATGATCCCGAATGAAAATAGTCAGGACGATCTCAGGAGACTGCCGGATGCAAACCCAACGAAGCGCCCTGGCGTTGCACGCCAGCCAGACTGCAAAAATCACCGCCTGTGCGATCGGCGTCGCGGCTTTGTTCGCCGCGGGCGTCGCGCATTCAGCGGAGGTCGAGGTGCTGCACTACTGGACCTCCGGTGGTGAGGCGAAATCCGCGCAGGTGCTCAAGCAGATGCTTGAGGAGAAGGGCGACACGTGGAAGGATTTCGCCGTTGCGGGCGGGGGCGGCGGTAACGCAATGACTGCGCTCAAGACCCGCGTCATCGCGGGTAACCCTCCGGCCGCGGCCCAGATCAAGGGTCCGGCCATTCAGGAGTGGGGCGATGAGGGCGTGCTGGTCTCGATCGACGACGTGGCCAAAAGCGAAGGCTGGGACAAGCTGATTCCGCCGCAGATCTCCAGCATCATGAAGTACAAGGGCCAATATGTCGCGGCGCCGGTCAACGTGCACCGTGTCAACTGGCTGTGGATCAACGCCGACGCGCTGAAGAAGGTCAACGCCCAGCCGCCGGCAACGTGGGACGAGTTCTTCAAGACCGCGGATGCGCTGCAGAAAGCGGGCATCACACCGGTGGCGATCGGCGGCCAATCCTGGCAGCAAGCCGAAACCTTCGAGACCGTGGCGCTCGGCGTGGGCGGTGCGGCTTTCTACAAGAAGGCTTTTGTGCAACTGGATCAGGCGACCCTCAAAGGGCCGACCATGGTCAAGGCACTGGAAACCTTCAAGAAGATCAAGGCCTATACCGACAAGGGCCAGACAGGCCGCGACTGGAATATGGCCACGGGTATGGTGATTTCCGGCAAGGCCGCGATGCAATTCATGGGTGATTGGGCGAAGGGCGAATTTAGTGTTGCCAACAAGGTGCCGGGCAAGGACTACCTATGCGTACCGGGCCCGGGCTCGCAGAACGCGTATACGTTCAATGTCGATAGCTTCGCGTTCTTCAAGGTAAAGAGCCCGGATGTCGAAAAAGGACAGAAGGATCTCGCGAGCCTGTTGTTGAGCCCGAAGTTCCAGGAGATCTTCAATCTCAACAAGGGCTCGATTCCGGTGCGTCAAGGCATGGATCTGTCGAAGTTCGACGCCTGCGCACACCGGTCCGCAGCCGATTTCTCCAGTTCACAGGCGAAGGGCACGCTGGTGCCGTCGTGGGCGCATGACATGGTCGACACGCCGGCAGTGGAAGGGGCGTTCTACGATGTGATTGGCAATTTCTGGAACGACGATAGCGAAACGGCACAGCAGGCGGCGGACAAGCTCGCAGTGGCTGCCAAGACGCAGTGATTCCGCTGAGGCACTCAAGCAACGCGGCGGCTGGTGCAGCCCAGGCTCGCACCGCCCCCCGCGCTGTCCACCTGTGCTTAGTTGGACAGCAACGACCCCGAGCGAAACGCCTTGGCGCCCGCGATGCGCGCGAACTCCAGCCCGGCCGTTGCGAAGCGCGTCAAATGCCGCGCGTACATCACCCCAGCGACCGTACTCTTGAGCGTCACGACGCGATCCGTCAACGGGTCGACGATATCCGCGATCTCATGACCGACATCAACCCAGGTGCCGGGTTCCGTGCGATACACCAGCACACCGCTCATCGGCGCGACAATCGGCTCGGCGCCTGCCAGCGGCGTGGCAGCGAACTCGAGCGCCGGCATGGGCGCCGGCGTGCCATCGATCACACCACGATGCGTCAGATACTCGATGATCCCTTGAGCATCGTGCTCGGCGAATTCGTAGGTGACGTCGCGCTGGCTGCGCAGTTCGATGGTCACCGAAATCGAACCGTTCGGAATCGGGAAGCGCTCACCGTAACGGCCACGCAGATCCGACCAGCAGAAGCTGTGAATTTCGTCGAACGGATTACCCACTGAATTCAGCGCGAGCAACGACGCCTTCGCTTCCAGATAGCAGGCGAGCGGCTCGACATCTGGCCACAGGTCCGGATTGGTATAGAGATGCATCGCCGCTTCCCAGTCGCAATGCAGGTCGAGCACGACATCCGCGTCGTAAGACAGCAGTTGCAGCGCGAGACGTTGCGAATCCAGCTCTGTTTCCGGCTTCTGCGCTTCGAGCGCTTCGCGCATCGCCTGGCGGATTGCCTTGCGATTGTGGTCGATATCATCAGTCAGGCGCGCTTCGATCACCGGTTGCACAAGCGCCGCCAGATCATGGAAATTGCGGTTGAAATTCTGCGCGCTATTGGTTTCGAAGCGCCCCGTCAGGTGACCAAGGAAGTGCTGGTTCAGGCCAATCGGATTGGCCACTGGCACGACCACGACTTCGCCTTTAATCTTGCCGGCTGCTTCGAGAGCGGCGAGCTTGCGGCGCAGCGCCCACGACACCAGCATGCCAGGCAGTTCGTCGGCATGCAGTGAGGACTGGATGTAGATTTTCTGCCCGCCGCCGGGACCGTAATGAAAACTCGTCAGGTTGCGTGCGGTGCCGAGTGTCGGGGAAATCAGCGGATGGGATTGGATTTGCATGGTGTCTGGAAGCGCGTGAAGTCGCGAGAAGTCGCGCTATGTTGTTGATTGCAGAATGAAAAATTGAAATCGAAGCAGGCTTGCCACGTCATGCCGTGTGAGCTGCGGCACAACCGGATCGTTCGATCTTAGCCGATCTGGTGCTTCGATGCGGATTTGGCCTTGATGGGAGCGCGCGCGTACGGTGGCCTCTCAGGTGCAATTCGGCTAAGTGACTCAGCGCCCCAAACGAAACAGGCCCCGCGCATGGCGGGGCCTGTCTGGATCAATCCACAGTAGCGCGGCGAACCGCGCCTCGTGCGTTTTAGCTGCCGTACACGTCGAAGTCGAAATACTTCTTTTCGAGCTTCTTGTAGGTGCCGTCCTTGATCATATCGGCAATAGCCTTGTTGACCTTGGTCTTCAGGTCAGTGTCTTCCTTGCGCATGCCGATGCCTGCACCGTTGCCGAGGATCTTCTCGTCGACGATGTCTTTGCCGGCAAACTCATAGCCCGCGCCGCGCGGGGTCTTCAGGAAGCCGATCTCAGCTTCAACCGCGTCTTGCAGCGATGCGTCCAGACGACCCGACAGCAGATCGGTGTAGACCTGATCCTGGTTCTGGTACGAGATCACCTTGGCGCCCTTCGGCTCCCAGTAGGTCTTCGCATACGTTTCCTGGATCGTGCCTTGTTCGACGCCGACCGACTTGCCCGCCAGCGATTCCGGCGTCGGCTGGAGACCCGAACCCTTCTTCGTGACGAGGCGCGTCGGCGTGTTGAACAGTTTGTCCGAGAAGGCGATCTGTTCAGCACGTTGCGGAGTCATCGACATGGACGACAGCACGCCGTCGAACTTCTTCGCCTTCAGTGCGGGAATCATGCCGTCGAAGTCGTTTTCGACCCAGACGCATTTTGCATTCAGACGCTTGCAGATTTCGTTGCCGAGGTCGATATCGAAACCGACGAGCTTGCCATCCGAACCCTTGGATTCGAACGGGGGATAGCTGGCGTCAACGCCGAAACGGATGGTCGTCCAGTCTTTCGCATGTGCGCCAATCGAGACAGTGGCAAGCAGAGCGATCGTCAAAGCCGCTAGCAGTTTTTTCAAGGTTTAACTCCTCGGTGTAGTTCGTATTACTCCCGCATGCGGTTGTGCCGCTGCGAGATAGTGCCTGGCGCGACTCACGACCAGGCAAGTTTAACGGCTGCGGACCCGGGCGGCCAGCAGCGCGGGCAAAGCTTATCAGGTCAAAAAGTTTACGTACTCAGTAAAACACCGGATGGTATCTGAAAGCCGCGTCCAGAGTTCGCCCGTAGTTTGCGCGGGCAGGACACTCAAATGAGGGGTTTCGCGCGGTCAGGGCATGATGCGGTTTGCATGCGATATGAGCATGGCAGGGCCGAACCAGCAGGCAGGATTTTACGAAGTTTTCTAACTAAATCAACAACAACCGGGCGGTGAGCACGGTCGCTATGCCGATTTGGCTGCCCGACGCGGTGAAGAAATCGGGCGGACGGAAGCGGCGGGGGACGAGAAGCGTAGTGGCCGCGCAGGACGGCCTGATTCGAATTGGAACCGGGTTGCGGGTGACCCGCGTTTTTCAACTCGCGATGGCCATCTCGATGACGAAATGGCACATGGTGCGCGAGTCAACACGCCAAAATCACGCAAGTAAGCAAACGTTGTGGGATCAACCCGCGTAAGCCGCGATCGCGCCACGCGCGCCTTTCGCCAGAGTCTGCAACGCATCGTGTAGCGCGCTGCGCAGGCCCGGATGCGCTGCAAGTTCGGCCGGGAATATCTCGCGCACTGGCAGCAGCGCCGCAAGCAGAGCATCGGGCTCGCCGTGCGCAGACGCCGCCAGCGCTTGCAACCTCGAAGCGAGCGGATCCTTGATTTCAAAGCGTATACCGTCGTCTGCATGGCCGCGCAGAAACATCATCCATGCGGCGACGGCGAGCGCGAGTCGCGCGAACGGCTGTCCTTGGGCAATACGCGCAGCGATCGTGCCAAGCAGGCGTGGAGGAATTTTCTGACTGCCATCCATGGCGATCTGCGCGCAGCGGTGTTTCAGCGCGGGGTTGGCGTAACGCGCCAGCAAGGCGTCACGATACGCGAGCACGTCCAAGGACCCGGGAACGGTCAGGGTCGGCGCAATTTCGTCTGTCATCATCGTGTAGATCAAACGATGCATGTCTGGGTCGCTGATGGCTGCATCAATGGTTTCGAAACCGGCCAGCATAGACAGATAAGCGAGCGTGGAGTGCGTGCCGTTCAGCATGCGCAGTTTCGCGAGTTCGAATGGGGTCACGTCATCGACGAGTTGCGCGCCTGCGGTTTCCCACGCTGGACGTCCAGCGGGAAAGTGGTCTTCGATCACCCATTGCCGGAACGGTTCGCATGGAACTGGCGCGGCGTCGCGGTAGCCCAGTGCGCGGACCACGGACTCGCGCTCGCTATCGGTAGTGGCGGGGACGATGCGATCGACCATGGTTGATGGAAACGCCACTTCTTTCGCGATCCAGTCGCCCAGTTCGGGGTCGAGTTGCCGCGCGAATGAGCAGACTGCCTGGCGTAACGCGGCGCCGTTGTGGGCAAGGTTGTCGCACGACAAGACCGTAAACGGATTGGCGCGTCGGCGGCGCAGCGCAGCGACCAGAATGCCGGGCACGCTTCGGGGCGTTTCTGGATGGGCCAGATCGTGTGCAACGAGAGTGTCTTCAAGATCGACGTCACCGGTACGAGAATCGCGGCAATATCCCTTCTCCGTCACCGTGAGCGAGACGATCTTCACCAGCGGATCGGTTAGTCGTGCAAACAGGATCTCGTGGTCGTGCGGCATGGCCAGCACTTCAAGCAAGGCGCGTGCGATGGTTACCTTTTCGCCTTGGGCACCGCGCTCGACGACACCATATAAACCCTGTTGAGCCATCAAGGCATCACGCTTGCTCACGTCGCCTTGCAGCGTGACGCCGCAAATGCCCCAGTCGCCTCCGGCTGCAAGCATCGCTTCCTCGGTGTACAGCGCCTGATGCGCACGATGAAAGTTGCCGATCCCGAGATGCACGATACCGATGCGCGGCTCGCGCCACTGCGCGGATAAAACGTGCGTACCGAATTCGGGCAATGCGTGACGGGTCAAGAGAAGCGGGGCGGAGGGCGTCATGAGCGTGAGATCCAGATAGAAGCAAGGAACGCGAACAAGATGTAGCACGGGCGAAGCGGGCAAAAGGCAGGGGAAACCCGTATTTGACGCATCGTTATACTTGTATGGTAGCATCGTTTATCGATGTCACGCGATGCCCTTTTTTAGACTTTAGAGGAGTGGCCCACGTGACGCTGATGTGCCACGGTTTTGCTCCATAGCCGCAAAAGTGTTGATGGCCATTGAATTTCGATGAACACGGCGTTGCGTTCGGTGCGCGCGGGCGGCGCGGTGATCCATGTGGGCAATCTGCCGGCGGGGCAATCGCCGGTCGCGGCCAATCTCGTGATGGCCAAGGAAATCCGCTACCAGGGCTCATTCCGCTTCACCGACGAATACGCGGTGGCCGCGGAGGAGATTGCGTCAGGCAAGGTCGATCTGCGTCCCATCATGACGCATGCCTTTGCGATGGCGGATGCCCACCAGGCCTTCGAAGTCGCACACGACCGCGCGCAATCGATGAAAGTACACCTGAATTTCGATTGACCCGCTCATGGATGCCGTTGCCACCGCATCCGTGCTTGCCGTTTCGAAACGCCCGTAAAGAGGCGACATGCAGGAGACACTAATTGATCAAGAGTCAACGCTGGTTCGTGGTTGCATTGTTTTTTCTCGCGGGCGTTATCAACTATCTTGACCGCTCGGCGCTGTCTATCGCCGCACCGCTGATCCAGAAGGACCTGCATTTCTCGCATGCGCAAATGGGCATCGTGTTCAGCAGCTTCTTCATCGGTTATGCGATGTTCAACTTCGTCGGTGGCGTGTTGTCGGATCGTGTCGGCGCGAAGCGTGTATTCGGCGTTGCGATGGGCGTGTGGTCGATCTTCTGCGGTGCGACAGCGCTGGCGAGCGGAATTGGCTCGCTGATCGTACTGCGCGTGCTGTTCGGCATGGGTGAGGGGCCGTTCAGTTCATCGAACAGCAAGATGGTTAACAACTGGTTTCCGCGTAAGGAAGTGGCAAGCGCAATCGGCGTGATCAGTTCGGGCACGCCGTTGGGTGGCGCACTGGCGGGGCCGGTGGTCGGTTACATGGCCGTGCGGTTCGGCTGGCGTTGGGCGTTCGTGGCGATCATGCTGCTGGGTCTCGCGTGGCTCGTGCTGTGGGTGGCGACAACCACTGAGCATCCAGAAGACCACCCGCGTATAGCGCGTGAGGAAGTGGAACTCATCGCGGCAGGGCAGACGGAAGAACACGTCGTTTCGCACACGGCCGATGGCGAACGCTTCGGACTACGGCATTTCTTGCGACAGCCGATCATCCTCGCCACAGCGTTCGCATTCTTCGCCTACAACTACGTGTTGTTCTTTTTCCTGTCGTGGTTTCCGACCTACCTGATCGAAGCGCACCACCTCAGCTTGCGGGAAATGAGTTTTGCCACCGTCATTCCGTGGCTGCTCGGCAGTGTTGGACTGGCAGCGGGCGGCTTTGTGTCGGACGGCCTTCTGCGCATGACCGGCAAGCCGCTGCTGTCACGCAAGATCGTGCTCGCGGTGTGCCTTGGCGCTGCGGCGGTGTGCGTGGCACTGGCTGGCCGTGTCGCCAGCACGGAGAGCGCGGTCGCGCTGATGTCGGTGTCGATCTTCTTCCTGTACGTAACCGGCTCGGTGTATTGGGCGGTGATCCAGGACACCGTGCCGCGTGAACACGTCGGCGGCGTGGGCGGTTTCGTGCATTTGCTGGCGAATCTGGCCGGCGTGATCGGGCCGGCGGTGACGGGTTTTATCGTGCAGGCCACGCATGGCGCGTACGGCAGCGCCTTCGTGCTGGCCGGCGCGATTTCCGTGCTCGGCGCGTTGTGTTCGCTGGTGTGGATTCGCGAGCCGCGTCCGGCAGTACAGATGAAACGCGCATGGTAGTATGGTGCGATGCCTGTGGCGACGCCGCGGCGCGAGCGAAGGTGGATCGCGCCCGCTCTCCTCGGGCACTGAGTGAAGTTTCCTGTCCTCTTCTGTTGTCTCTTTCGATGCCGATCAAGAAGTCTCACGATATCGCATTGCCGCTGCCGGTCCCGCTTGCCGCTGACCCGGGGCATGCGGCACACCCGGCGTACGCGACGCCTGGCGGGCGCCGCCGTATCCGCACATCGGTCGAACTGCGCGGCGCGCTGCCGGATCTCACCGCCACGGTCTCTCTCGATTCTCACGAGCCCATCAGCAAACAGATTTTTCGCGCGCTACGCGAGGCGATTTTCGTGGGCCAACTGGTACCGGGCACGCCGCTTTCGGAGAAGGAGGTCTCGGATATGTTTCAGGTCTCCCGCCAGCCGGTGCGAGAGGCCTTTATCAAACTGGTTGAAGCGGGCGTCTTACAGGTGCTTCCGCAACGCGGCACGCTGGTGAAGCGCATTTCGCCGCGCCGGGTACGTGAGGGGCGCTTCATTCGGGAGGCGATCGAAACTGCGGTGGTGCGCAAAGCCGCTATAGCGATCACCGACACGCAATTGCAGGTCCTGACCGACAATCTTCGCGATCAGAGACTGGCCGCCAAAGCGAATGACACTGCAGCGTTTCTGGCGTTGGACGAGGCCTTTCACTACGGGATCGCGCAAGCCATTGATTGCAGCGCGGCTTGGGAAACGATTCAGGACATCAAGGCGCAGATGGATCGGGTGCGCTACCTGAGCTTGCCGGATGTTTCGCCGCTGGACCTGTTGATCCGCCAGCACGCGAAGATTCTCGCCGGTCTGCGCGCCCACGATGCAAGCGCAGCCGAAGAAGCGATGCGCCACCATTTGCGTGAAATTCTCGTTTCACTGGGACCGATTGCGGCGCGCAATCCAGACTGGTTCGAAGCGGACGAGCCGGAGCGCGTGCCGCTTTCGGTTTAAGGCGCCAGGCCGGGCTACGTCCACAGTATCCCGGCAAATATCCGCTTCAACATCCCATCAGACGATTCGCGTGCCCGCCCGATACGTTGAGCGCGGCACCGGCAGGGCATCGAGCATTGTCACCCGCACGAAGTCGGCGCGCAGACCCGGCGTGATCGAACCACGATCATGCAGGCCGGCGGTACGCGCCGGCTCCGCCGAAACGGTGGCCATTGCACGCGGTAACGTCCAGTCTGCCTTGGCCACCAGTTCGAATACGGCAGTGAGCAGGCTCGACGGCACGTAATCAGACGAGAGGATATCGAGCAACCCCGCCTTCGCCAGTTCCAGCGCCGACACGTTGCCCGAGTGCGACCCGCCGCGCACGATATTCGGTGCACCCATGATGGTGGAAATGCGATGCTCGCGCGCGGCTTCGGCTGCGATGCGGGTCGTGGGGAACTCGGCCAGCACGATGCCTTCGGCAGCGGCCTGTTGGACATGCTCGACGAGCGTATCGTCATGGCTTGCCACCGGCAGTCCGAGCGCCTTGCAACGGGCGACAATCTCGCGCCGATGCACCTCGGCATAGCGCTGCTGTTCGTCAGCCAGTTCGGCGAGCGCTGTGGTGACATGTTCGTCAGTCAGCTTGCCGTTACGTTCCTGGAAGCGGCGCCATTGTTCGCGGTCATGCCATTGCCGCTGCCCCGGGGTGTGATCCATCACCGAGGCAAGACGCAACAACGGATGGTCGCGCAACGAGTCGAAGATCTCGACCACATCAGCCGTGGCGATTTCACAGCGCAGATGCAAAAAGTGCTCGGCGCGCAGCAACTGGCGC
The DNA here is from genome assembly GCF_049581445.1 of Paraburkholderia sp. Taxonomy (GTDB): domain Bacteria; phylum Pseudomonadota; class Gammaproteobacteria; order Burkholderiales; family Burkholderiaceae; genus Paraburkholderia. Next base: position 11,123 of record NZ_JBAURZ010000002.1, read on the forward strand.
TCGGAGAAGCGCGTCAGCGCCTGCGCGCATTGCGTCTGCAAGTCGCGGCCCCGCAGGCCGGCATTCAGGCGTGTGCCGATCGAAAGCGCGTCGAACACGGTTGTGATACCGGCTGCCGCCACCTGCGCATCGTGGATCACAAAAGCGGCATCCGTATTCCATTGCACCCCCGGACGAGGCGCAAGGTGCTTTTCCAGGTTGTCCGTATGCAGCTCGATCAGACCCGGCAACAGGTAATCCCCGTTCCAGTCTTCGGCTTCGCGCGCCGATGTCGTACCGCGCTCCACCTCGCGGATCGTGCCGTCTTCGACGCGTACCACGCCGGTAAATACTTCATCTCGCGTCACGATGCGAGCGTTCCTGATCAACATCGACATGCTCCGTAGTCAGTCTCTGGGTGGATTCGTCAGTGTAGCGCTGCTTGACGACGCAGCGGCGGTTGCAGTTCGAGGCGGCGCGTGGCCACTCTTGCGCGGGTGTCTTCGTCGTGGAAGATGCCTACGATCGCCGCGCCGCGATCGCGCGCTTCGATGATCAGATCGGCCACCACGGCGCGGTTTTCAGCATCGAGCGACGCCGTGGGCTCATCGAGCAACAGCAGCGGATGCCCGGCAATCAGCCCACGCGCGATATTGACGCGCTGCTGCTCACCGCCGGAAAACGTCGCAGGCGCGAGGGACCACAGGCGCTCGGGCACATTGAGCCGCGCC
>NZ_JBAURZ010000003.1:0-16513 GCF_049581445.1 Paraburkholderia sp.
GCGCGATCGACAGCGCCTGGGTCGCACTGCGGCGCGCCAGCCAGCCGGCCAGCGCAAGCCCGACCGGTCCTGCGCCGACAATGGTTACGTCGAAGTCCAACGTGCCGTCAGCGGTATCAGTCGCGAAAGGCTGCGGCGCGCCGGCTGGGCGAGAGGCGTCATTCATGGGCTTGTCGATTCCGTGCCGTTATGCCTCACGCGCTTTGCCGGCCGCCGCGTGGGCTTCCTGCATCAGCGCTTCGATTTCGTCTGCCTTGACGGGTACATCGCGCGTAAGGAGTTCGCAACCGTTCTCGGTCACCACGGCGTCATCTTCGATACGAATGCCGATATTCCAGTAGCGCTCCGGAACGTTCTCAGCGGGCCGGATGTAGAGGCCCGGTTCGATCGTCAACACCATCGACGCCCGCAGCGTGCGCGATGGCAACGCGCCCTGGACGTCTCGCGGTGCGCCGCGTTCGCGATAGTCGCCGCAATCGTGCACGTCCATGCCGATCCAGTGCCCGGTGCGGTGCATGTAGAACGGCGCGTACGCGCGTTCCTCGATCACCTCGTCGACCGACGAATACAGTGCGCGATCCAGGATGCCGGTATCCAGCATCCCTTGCGACAGCACGCGGACGGCCGCGTTGTGCGGGTCGTCGAAGGCGGCGCCGGCGCGCGTGGCGTCGATCGCGGCCTGCTGCGCGGCCAGCACGATGTCGTACAGTTCGCGCTGCGCGGGCGTGAAACGGCCGCTTGCCGGGAAAGTGCGCGTGATATCGGAGGCGTAGCCATCCAGTTCGCAGGCGGCGTCGATCAGGATCAGATCGCCGTCTTTGGCAATGGCGTTGCCGGCCGGATAGTGCAGCACGCAGGCATTCGCGCCAGCCGCGACGATCGAGCCATACGCCGGACCTTGTGCGCCGTATTTGCGGAACGTGTATAGCAGTTCGGCTTCGAGCTCATACTCGCGCACGCCGGGGCGGCATGCGGCCATTACGCGGCGATGTGCCAACGCCGAAATCTCGCCGGCGCGGCGCATGATCGACAGTTCGTGGTCATCCTTGAAGAGACGCATCTCGTCGAGCAACGGCAGCAGGTCATGGGCGGCTTGCGGCACAGCCACGCCGCTGCGGCCTTTGGCGCGAACCCCGTCGAGCCAGCCGCGCACCTGTTCGTCCAACTGCGCCGAGGAGCCGAGCGCGTAGTGTAGCGACGGCTTGTCCGCGAAGATCAGCGGCATCTGGGTGTCGATTTCATCGACGGGAAACGCCGCGTCGAAGCCGAACGCCTCGCGCGCACCCTCGGGGCCGAAGCGGAACCCTTCCCAGACTTCACGCTCGGCGTTCCTGGCGCGGCAGAACAGAATGGAAGCGGGCGCATCGGCTTGCGCGCTGGCGTCCAGCACGAGTAGCGCCTGCGGCTCGGTAAAGCCTGTCAGGTAATAGAAATAGCTGTCGTGCCGATAAGGGTAGTCGGCGTCACGGTTGCGCAGCACTTCCGGCGCGGTGGGGACGATGGCGACGCCACCACCTGCCGCGCGGAGGGCGGCGAGCACGCGCTCGCGGCGCTTGCGGTAGACGTCGATGGCGAGGGTGGGTTCGTTCGGCTGGTTCATCGTGCGATTGTAGCGCCCAATGGATTTATTTTTATCTGTGCGGGCGAGGGGCACGGCCTTGCCAGACCGGCGCCCGCTGTCCCCAGCGCGAGCGGCTGCAAGCTGCTGCGGTTCGAGCTTCGCCCGGGGCACTAGCCAAACGGTGGGCTGGACGAGACGCGCGCAAAGCCGCAATGTTGCTATCCGCCCACAGCTGCGCAGGGCGATGTTCCGGAAGGTGCGGGAGGGCTGCATTAACTGGCGCCAACCAACGTATACTTCCGCCCAATTTCAGGAAAGGCTACTGTGATGATGAAACTCATCGGTTCGTTCGCCAGCCCGTTCGTCCGCAAGGCGCGGATCGTGTTTGCGGAAAAGAAAATCGACTACAACCTGGTGCTCGAAAACGTTTGGGCACCGGATACCACCATCCATACCTTCAACCCGCTCGGCAAGGTGCCGTGTCTGGTGATGGACGACGGCGAAGCGGTGTTCGATTCGCGCGTGATCTGTGAGTACGTGGATACGCTGTCGCCGGTCGGCAAGCTGATTCCGGCGTCGGGGCGCGAGCGTGTCGAAGTGCGATGCTGGGAAGCGCTCGCGGACGGCTTGCTGGAAGCAGGGGTGCTGGTCCGTATTGAAGGCGTCCAGCGTGAAGCCGAACAACGCTCCGAAAAGTGGATCGCGCGTCAGCGTCATAAGATCGATCATGGACTGGTCGCGATGTCCCAGGGGCTAGGCAGCAAAACCTGGTGTGCGGGAAACCGGTTCTCGCTGGCCGATATCGCCGTGGGTTGTGCGCTCGGGTACCTCGACTTCCGCACTCCCGAGTTGAACTGGCGCGAACCGTATCCGAATCTCGACAAGCTTTTCCAGAAGCTGTCGCAACGGCAGTCATTCATGGATACGATGCCGTCAGACTGAGGGCACGCCGGCCAGTGCTTTCCCGTGTGCGGCGCAGCGCTCAACTCATCAGATGCGTCAACGCGTGAGTGGTCGAATCGGTCACTTCGGTGAACCCGCTGATTTCGAGGTCGAGTTCGCGGGGCAGCGCGAGCATGTTGCACGACACAACCCGTCCATAGATGTTGTCCGGCCGGCCGAAAAAATTATCCGGGTTGAAGAGCGGCGGTAAATGCCACCACAGCCGGTATTCCTGCGACCACAACCACTCGATCAGCGCCTGCGAGCGATCCAGACGGTCGTTCTCCACGTAGAGCGTAGGGCGGCAGCGCGCGAGCGTCTCCTGCGCGCCCTGCAGCGCCGCGAGTTCGAAGCCTTCCACGTCGAGTTTGATGAGGCCTACGCTGTGCGTGCGCAGGGCGTCGTCCAGCCTGACGCACGGTACGGGCAGAGTCCCAGCGCCTGGTTCGGTGTGCATCGCCACGCCGCCAAAATTGCCCAGCGCCTCGTAGTCCGGCTTCGCAAAGTAAAGCGTACCGGCGTCGCTGCCGCACGCATACGGCCATGCCAGCACGTTACTGATGCCATTGGCGGCGAGGTTCGCGCACAGGTTCTGGAAAATCACCGGCTGCGGTTCGAAGGCGACCACCACTTGATGATGTTGCTGCGCTTGGCGCGCTAGTGCGACTGTGTGCGCTCCGATGTTCGCGCCAACTTCGACGATAACGCCAGGGCGGACCAGTAACTGCCGCAATACCGCGGACTCCAGTTCGCAGTACTCGCCGTATTCGATCAGCGCGCGACCCAGATAGAAGTCGTTGGGATTGGCCAGCATCCAGCCGTGGCGGGTTTGAACCAGCGTTCTGTGTGCTGATAGGGAAAGCGAAGAGGCGGGCGTTGTGACCATATCTTGAATGGGGGACAAATGAACCCCCAAATGTACGATTCCGCGCGTCCGCTGTATATGAGACGAATTCTTGTGAAATCTTATGTTTTGGCGATGAAGTCGCCGGTAGATAAGACACGCCGCTCAGATACCGCCGTACGGGCATATGGCGGCATCGCATTTGTGTCTTTAACGAGGCCGCAGAAGTGCGGCTGGACATCTTGTGGCTGAGCGGTCGGGGAAGCCGTCGCGGTATGTCGTAACCTGGTTCAGGTTGCCGCCAGCTCGATCTTAGGCGTAAAAGCCTCGGCGCTCGCCATTGGCCACCATTTTTCGTACAGCTTATAGCGGTAGTTGCCGTTCAGCAGATCGTTCGGCTCCAGATATTTCAGCAGATCCGACATCAGGCTTACCTCATGTGACGACACACGTCGCACGATGTGGTGCGCACGCAGTTCCGCCGGATGCTTGAGCCCTGCGGCCTGAATGATTTCCTGGAGCGCGTGCAAGGTGTTGTGGTGGAAATTGAAGACACGATCCGACTTGTCCGGCACCACCAGCGCGCGCTGGCGGACCGGGTCCTGAGTTGTGACGCCGGTCGGGCAGCGGCCGGTGTGGCAGGTCTGCGCCTGAATGCAGCCCACCGCGAACATGAAGCCGCGCGCCGAGTTGACCCAGTCGGCGCCAATTGCCATTGTCTTGGTAATGTCGAAAGCGGTGATCATCTTGCCGCTCGCGCCGATGCGAATCCGTTGCCGCAGGCCGATGCCGACCAGCGTGTTGTGCACCAGCAGCAGCCCTTCCTGCAGCGGCACGCCGACGTGATCGGTGAACTCGAGCGGCGCTGCGCCGGTGCCGCCTTCCGCGCCGTCCACGACGATGAAGTCCGGCAGGATGCCCGTTTCCAGCATGGCCTTGGCGATACCGAAGAATTCCCATGGGTGGCCAACGCACAGCTTGAACCCGGTCGGCTTGCCGCCTGACAGGTTGCGCAGGCGTTCGACGAATTCCAGCAAGCCGCGCGGCGTCGAAAACTCGGAGTGAGTGGCCGGCGAAATGCAGTCGCGGCCCATCGGCACGCCGCGCGTCTCGGCGATCTCTTGCGTGATTTTCGCGGCCGGCAGTACGCCACCGTGACCGGGCTTGGCGCCTTGCGACAGCTTCACCTCGATCATCTTCACCTGCGGTTCCTGCGCCTGCTTCGCAAACTTGTCGGCGTTGAACGTGCCGTCATCGTTGCGGCAGCCAAAGTAACCGGAGGCGATTTCCCAGATGATGTCGCCGCCGTGTTCGCGGTGATACTTCGACATCGAGCCTTCGCCCGTATCGTGCGCGAAGTTGCCTTTCTTGGCGCCGAGATTCAGCGCCATGATCGCGTTAGCCGAGAGCGAGCCGAAGCTCATTGCCGACACGTTGAAGATGGACAAGGAGTACGGTTGCGCGCGGTCCGGGCCGACCACGACGCGGAAGTCATGACCGTCCAGTTTGGTTGGCGCGAGCGAATGGCTGATCCACTCGTGCGCTACCGCTTTCACATCGAGTTCGGTGCCGTATGGCCGGCTGTCGACGTCGTTTTTCGCCCGCTGATAGACGATGCTGCGCTGGGCGCGCGAGAAAGGTTTTTCATCCGTGTCGCCCTCGACGAAATACTGGCGGATTTCCGGCCGGATGAACTCGAACATGAAACGGAGATGGCCCCACAACGGATAGTTGCGCAGGATCGCGTGACGCTCCTGAGTCAGATCGAACACCCCCAATGCCACCAGCAGGACAGGGATGATGATCCAGAACCACGACAGGTGATGGGTCGCGGCGAGGGCTGCACAGGCGGCGAGCAGCACCACCGCACACCACATGGCCACATAGCGTCGAGAAAACATGGGGGACTCCGTTGCAGAAAGCGGCGAACCGCTGAGTTTTCTCGCAGTGGGATCGCCAGCTTCTGGCGCAGGCGGAATCCGCTGCGAGGTGTTATGGGCGAGTGCTTTTTTTGTGAAGGTGAAATGTATAACGCAAAGGGTTAGCCGGCGCGGCGCTGCCTATGCAGAACCAGGATGCGTCGGGTAGCCAGGTTCAACATAAGGTCCTCGACACGGCGGACGGCAGTTTAACGCGCCGTCAGCAGCGCGGCGCTGTGCGGCTGCCGCGTCACGGGTTGCGCGGTGGTCGCGTGTTCGATGATGCCGCCACCGAGACAAATCTCGCCATCGTAGAGCACCGCGGATTGCCCTGGTGTGACAGCCCACTGAGCGTCGTCGAAATTGAGCGCGAAGTGCCCGTTGGCTTCCCCGGACGTGCTGAAGGAGCAGGCAGCATCGGCTTGCCGATAGCGCGTCTTCGCGCCGCACGCAAAGCCGTCCGCCGGCGCCTCACCCGCGACCCAGCTCGTGTTGCCGGCGCTCAACGTGTGGCTGAGCAGCCAGGCGTGATCATGGCCTTGCGCGACGTAGAGCGTGTTCGACGCGATATCCTTGCCCGCGACAAACCACGGCTCGCCGCTGCCTTCCTTGCTGCCGCCAAGGCCAATGCCCTTGCGCTGGCCGAAGGTATAAAACGCGAGGCCGATATGCTCGCCGACCACGGTGCCGTCAGGCGTTTTCATTGGACCCGGCTTGGTGGGCAGGTAGCGGTTCAGGAAGTCGCGGAACGGCCGCTCGCCAATGAAACAGATGCCGGTCGAATCCTTCTTCTTCGCATTCGGCAGGCCGATCTGTTCGGCGATCTCACGCACCTTGGTTTTCGGAATCTCGCCCAGCGGGAACATCGTCTTCGACAACTGCGCCTGGTTCAGGCGATGCAGGAAGTAGGACTGATCTTTTGTGTGGTCGAACGCCTTCAGCAGTTCGAAGCGGCCTTCGACCTCGCGCACGCGCGCATAGTGGCCGGTCGCGATGGTTTGCGCGCCGAGCGACATGGCGTGATCGAGGAAAGCCTTGAACTTGATTTCGGCGTTGCACAGCACGTCCGGATTCGGTGTGCGGCCGGCTGCGTATTCGCGCAGGAATTCGGCGAACACGCGATCCTTGTATTCGGCGGCGAAATTGACCGCTTCGACGTCGATGCCGATCAGATCCGCCACCGAGACGACGTCGATCCAGTCCTGCCGCGTCGAGCAGTACTCGCCGTCGTCATCGTCTTCCCAGTTCTTCATGAACAGGCCGACCACGTCGTAACCCTGTTCCTTGAGCAGCCATGCGGTGACCGACGAATCGACGCCGCCCGACATGCCTACTACGACTTTCTGCTTGCTCATTGTGTGCCTGACTTGCTTGATCGGGTGGGCCCGACCGAATGCGTATGCACGAAGTCGAGCGGGAAACGCCGGCCTGCGAGGTAATCGTCGATACAGCGCATCACGAGCGGCGTGCGATGCCGCTCGGGACAGGCGCGCAACTCGTCGGCGCTCATCCACAGCGTGCGGACGATATCGGGATCGAGCGCGCGGCCCGCTTCGGGTTCACCACTGCTGCCGCAATAGGTAAAGCGCAGATAGGTGACGCCGTCTGCGGCGCTGGCTTCGGTTCCGTCGGCGGGGACGCGTTCTGGACGCGCGAAATGCGTCATATACACGCCAACCAACGCCTCGGGCGTGAACCGATGCGCGCTCTCTTCGAGCGTTTCGCGCACGACCGCTTCGGCGAGCGTCTCGCCCGCCTCCAGATGGCCGGCCGGCTGGTTGAGACGCAGCCCGTCGTCCGTATGCTCCTCGACGAGGAGAAAGCGTCCGTCGCGTTCGACGATGGCGGCCACGGTGACGTGTGCAGCCCAGGTTTCCGGATTCATGGGGCGGTATTTTACCGGGTATGGCGCCTGGCTGCCGGATAGCGGGCGGCCTCAGGTCACGAACTCCCGTCGCCTCCGGATTGACACTGATTCCGATTCGGCCCCCTGTTTCGGTTAAAGTGGCGAAGTAGCCGTTGCACTAGCAAGCCGGCGTGCCTCGTCGGCCGATCTGTGGGAACAACAGGAAGTCGAGGAGGAGTCAACGATGCACATCGGAGTGCCAGCCGAGACGCGAGCGCACGAAACACGCGTTGCCGCGACGCCCGAGACGGTCAAGAAGTACGTCTCACAGGGCCACCGGGTCACGATCCAGAGCGGCGCAGGAACCGGCGCCAGCTTTCCTGACGAAGCTTTCAGTGCGGCCGGCGCGGAAATCGTCGATGCGGGCGCCGCCTTTGGCGCCGACCTCGTCCTTAAAGTCCAGTCCCCGACGGATGCCGAACTGCCGCTACTGAAGCGCGGCGCAACGCTGGTCGGCATGCTCGATCCTTTCAATACGGAGAACTCCGGGAAGCTTGCTTCAGTCGGCGTGACAGCGTTCGCGCTCGAAGCCGCGCCGCGCACGACGCGCGCCCAGAGCCTCGACGTGCTGTCCTCGCAAGCCAACATTGCCGGCTACAAGGCCGTGCTGCTCGCGGCGGATATCTATCCCCGCTTCATGCCAATGCTGATGACGGCTGCCGGCACGGTGAAAGCGGCCCGCGTGCTGATCCTTGGCGCAGGCGTGGCCGGCCTGCAAGCGATTGCGACCGCGAAACGCCTCGGCGCGGTGATCGAGGCGTCCGATGTCCGTCCGGCCGTGAAAGAGCAGATCGAATCGCTCGGCGCGAAGTTTCTCGACGTGCCGTACGAGACCGACGAGGAGCGCGAAGCCGCCCAAGGCGTGGGCGGCTATGCCCGGCCCATGCCGCCTTCGTGGCTGACGCGCCAGTCCGCACTGGTTCACGAACGGGCCAAACAGGCCGACATTGTGATCTCGACGGCATTGATTCCGGGCCGTCCCGCGCCGACGCTGATCTCCGTGGAGACCGTGCAGGCCATGAAACCCGGCTCGGTGCTGGTGGACCTGGCGGCGGGCCGTGGCCCCGAGTACGAAGGCCGGCGCGGCGGCAACTGCCCGCTGACTGAAGCGGACAAGGTGGTCACGAAAAACGGCGTGCAGATCGTGGGTTACACGAACCTCGCATCGATGGTCGCCGCCGACGCCTCCTCACTCTACGCGCGCAATCTGCTCGACTTCCTGAAGCTGATCATCAACAAGGAAGGCGCACTGAACATCGACCTTGCAGACGACATCGTCGCGGCCACGCTGCTGGCCCGCGACGGTGAAGTCACGCGCAAGGCCTAAGCGAACCGAGAGAACACCTACCTGGGAGCACGGCGATGGAAGTCATCAACCACACCGTCATCAATCTGATCATCTTTATCCTGGCGATCTACGTGGGCTACCACGTGGTCTGGAACGTCACACCCGCACTGCACACGCCGCTGATGGCAGTCACCAATGCCATTTCGGCCATCGTGATCGTCGGCGCGATGCTCGCGGCGGGCCTCACCGTGGGCGACACGGGCAAGTTCTTCGGCACGCTGGCCGTGGCGCTTGCTGCGGTTAACGTGTTCGGCGGATTCCTTGTGACCAGACGAATGCTGGAGATGTTCAAGAAGAAAGAGCCGAAAAAGCTCACGACCGGCAAGGAGAAGGCGCAATGAGTCTGAACGTCGTCACTCTCCTTTATCTCCTCGCCTCGGTCTGCTTCATCCAGGCGCTCAAGGGGCTGTCGAATCCGAAGACGGCACGCATTGGCAACACGTTCGGCATGGCCGGGATGGCCATTGCGATCCTCACCACCATTGCGCTGATCTTCAAGCAGGCTGCGGGCCTGGGTTCGAACCTCGGGCTAGGGCTGGGCCTGCTGTTTACCGCGCTCATCGTGGGCGGCGCGATTGGCGCGTTCGTCGCCGCGCGCGTCGAGATGACCAAGATGCCCGAACTGGTCGCCGCCATGCATTCGCTGATCGGTCTCGCGGCGGTCTGCATTGCTTATGCGGTGGTCTCGGAGCCGTCAGCATTCGGCCTTGTCGATCCGGACAATCCGATCCCCGGGTTCCTGCCGTACGGCAACCGGATCGAACTGTTTATCGGCACGTTCGTCGGCGCGATCACGTTCTCCGGATCGGTGATCGCCTTCGGCAAGCTCTCGGGCAAGTACAAGTTCCGGCTCTTTCAGGGCGCGCCGGTCGTGTACGCGGGGCAGCATCTGATCAACCTGATGCTGGCAATCGGCATGGTCGGCTTTGGCGTGATCTTCTTTGTCACCCAGGCGTGGCTGCCGTTCATCATCATGACGCTGATCGCGTTCTCGCTAGGCGTGCTGATCATCATCCCGATTGGCGGCGCGGATATGCCGGTGGTCGTGTCGATGCTCAACTCGTACTCGGGCTGGGCGGCGGCGGGCATTGGCTTCTCGCTGAACAACCCGATGCTGATCATCGCCGGCTCGCTGGTCGGTTCATCCGGTGCGATCCTCTCGTACATCATGTGTCACGCGATGAACCGCTCGTTCTTCAACGTGTTGCTAGGCGGCTTCGGTGCGGAGCCGGGTGCCGCGGCCACTGGCTCGCAGGAGCAGCGGCCGGTGAAGGCGGGTTCGGCCGAGGATGCGTCGTTCATGCTGGGCAATGCGGAAACGGTGGTGATCGTGCCGGGCTATGGTCTGGCCGTGGCGCGGGCGCAGCACGCGCTGAAGGAACTCACCGACAAGCTGACGGAGAAGGGCATCGATGTGCGCTACGCGATTCACCCGGTGGCAGGCCGCATGCCGGGGCATATGAACGTGCTGCTGGCAGAAGCCGAGGTGTCCTATGACATGGTCTTCGAGATGGAGGACATCAACAGCGAGTTCGGTCAGGTGGACGTGGTGCTCGTCTTGGGCGCGAACGACGTGGTGAATCCGGCGGCGAAGACCGATCCGAATTCGCCGATCGCGGGCATGCCGATCATCGAGGCGTACAAGGCGCGCACGGTGATCGTCAACAAGCGTTCGATGGCGGCCGGTTACGCAGGGCTCGACAACGATCTGTTCTACATGGACAAGACCATGATGGTGTTCGGCGATGCGAAGAAGGTGATTGAAGATATGGTGAAGTCGGTCGAGTAACACGCTGACGCTGTGCTACCCGGGAGCATGTTGCTTCCGGGTAGCCGGCGGACGAAGCAGCGCACGCGGTGATCATCTTCCCTGTCACCCCAAACCACGCGGACCCTTCGCACCACGAAACGCCAAGGCGGATTTACCTCTGCTTCACTTCGACGTGCCGCAGATAATCGGCGAGACGTCTACCCTCAGTATCGGGAAAGGGCTCCAGCACCTGTAGCTGGCGAACTTGCTCGACGTCGAAATTGCGAAAGTCGCCCCGCAGTTCGCACCACGCGCCGATCGTCCAGCGCGCGCCCCAATACACCAGCCCCAGCGGCCACACGCGCCGCGCCGTATGCGCGCCGCGACGGTCGCAATACGCGAAACTCACTACGCGCTTGTCGTTGATGGCGAGGTGCATCGCGTCCACCTTCTCTGAGAAATCCCCCTTGATGTGAAACGACGGCGCGAAGATGGGCAGGCGCTCGAGCGTGGCACGTTTATCGGGGGGCATCGCCGAGGCGATCTTGGCCAGCGCGCCGCGCGCCCCCTTGGCGAAACTCGCGCCGCCCCATGTTTCGAGCATGCGGGCACCCGCCGCGAGCGCGGCGAGTTCATCCACCGTGAAGGTGAGCGGCGGCAGGCTCGCCGAGCGGCTTAACCGGTAGCCGATCCCGGCTTCCCCTTCGATTGGCACGCCTGATAACTGCAGGTCGCGCACATCCCGGTACACAGTGCGCGGGGAGATCTTTAGCCACTCGGCCAGTTGTTGGGCCGTCGTGAGACGCCGGCCGCGAAGCAGTTCGGCGATCTGGAACAGGCGGTCGGCGCGGCGCGTCATCGTTGGCGTCTTGTAGAGGGGAGCGGAGATATTCCCGCGATGATAGCCCCGCACGAAGCCGCCGCGCGAGGAGGAGCCGTCCCAATGACCGCCGTGGGACTGCGCGCCCGTTCAACCGTTGGTCGGCGAATGCAGCCCGATGCGGTTGCCTTCGGAATCGATGATGAAGCCGATATAGCCGATTCCACGCGGTAATTCGATCACGGGTCCCTGCACCTTGCCGCCGGCCTGTTCTGCGCGCGCCAGCACCGCATCGACGGTCGGCTGCGCGTTCAGATAGACCACCACGCCGTCCGCGGACGGTTTGGCCGTCGGACTGGAAATGATGCAGCCGCCTGTGGATGGCTCGTCGTACTGGAAGATCCCCAATGGCTGGCCGCCGACATCCTCGCGACGCAAGGTGGTACCGAGCGCGGTCTCATAGAAGCGAACAGCGCGCTCGAAATCAACGCAAGGAATTTCGAACCACGAAACGATATGGGAAGTAGCTGATGACATGACGGTCTCCTGACGGTTTGGCGGATTGACGTTGCGATTCAGGGGTTGCGATGCGCCCGATGGCGTGAGGAGGAGTGTGCGGCGGGGCTACTGACAACGTTCTGTCAGTAGCCTTGTTGCGTATGCCAATCGGACGAAGATCATCTTGACATGCAACCATAAGGTTGCATAATAAGGCACAACCCCATTTGGATCTGCATGGACCTCGTATTCAAGGCGCTCGCCGACTCCACCCGCCGACAACTGCTCGACCTGCTGCACGCACGCAACGGTCAGACGCTTGGCGAACTATGCGAGGGGTTGGCTATCAGCCGGCAGGCGGTCAGCAAGCATCTGGCGTTGCTGGAGGCGGCCAATCTGGTCGCCACGGTCTGGCAGGGTCGCGAGAAGTTGCATTACCTGAATCCGGTGCCGATTCACGAAATCAGCGAGCGCTGGATTGGCAAGTTCGAGCGCACGCATCTCGATGCGCTCGCGCACCTGAAGCAGAAGCTCGAAGGAGAAGATCATGACTGAAGCAGCAGCCTGCGCCTTTGTCTACGTCACCTTTATCCGCACCACGCAAGAGCGCTTATGGCAGGCGCTGACGAGCGTGGAATTCACGCGGCAGTACTGGTTCGGCATGCATCAGGAGAGCGAATGGAAGGTAGGGGCGTCGTGGCAACTGATGTTTCCCGATGGGCGAGTGGCGGATACCGGTGAGGTCGTGGAAATCGACCCGCCCCGACGCCTCGTGCTGCGCTGGCGCAATGAATTCAGGCCGGAACTGAAAGCCGAAGGTTATTCGCGCTGCACGATGGAACTCGAGCCAAAGGACGAAGCCGTGAAGCTGACCGTCACGCATGTGATAGACCATCCGGAGTCGAAATTCATTGGCGCGGTATCCGGCGGTTGGCCGTTGATTCTGTCCAATCTCAAATCGCTGCTTGAAACCGGGCGCGTCGCGGTGGAGACGAAGGCTTGAGGCGGGGTGTGGGAAAGGCCGTGGCGCTTGCGTCCACGGCCTTGAGGCGATGCCTTGTCAGGCTGGCGGCGTATCGTTATTGGCCGGCCGTTGCCGCACGCTGCCGGCAATCAGATCGAAGCGGAACAGGCGGCATTCGAGCGCGCCGTTGAACAGCGGCGTTTTGGTCGATTCGCGCAGCCGCAACTGACCCGGCAGCTTTCGATCCGACGTGAGGATAAACGCATGCCAGCCGGTGAAGCGCTGCTTGAGCGCATCGCCGAGCGCCTGGAAGAATTCGCTGTCCGGCGTCTCTTCGTTAGCGCGCCGGAAACTTTCGTCATCGCGGCTTTGGCGGCCGGTCTCGCGGACCTCGCCACGTGCATTGCGTCCACGCACTTCGATCCGTTCACCATACGGCGGATTCGCGACGAGGATGCCCGGCTCAGACGACGGCGGCGTCATGCCGCGTGCATCGACCTGCTTGAGCGCGAACGACGGCAAACCGGCCCGCTCGAAGTTGGCGCGCGCCTTGATCAGCATGTCGCCGGAAATGTCGCTGCCAAAAATCTGCAGATCGGCCCGCGATGCACGCGCGGCATGCTTCGCGTCCAAGGCGGCGGCCTTCAGCGTTTGCCAGGCCTTCGAGTCGTATTGCTTGAGCTGCTCGAAACCAAAGCGGCGCTCGGCGCCTGGCGCGATATTCAGCGCCACCTGGGCGGCTTCCGCGAGGAAAGTGCCGCTGCCGCACATCGGGTCGTACAACGGGGTGCCGGGGGTCCAGCCAGTCAGGCGCAGGATGCCTGCCGCGAGATTTTCACGCAGCGGTGCCGCGCCCTTGTCGAGGCGCCAGCCGCGCTTGAAGAGCGGCTCGCCCGAGGTGTCGAGGTACAGCGTGCAATCGGTGGCGGTGAGGAAGGCAAACACGCGTACGTCCGGTGCGGCCGTATCGATGTTCGGCCGCGCGCCGCTCACGTCGCGCAGGCGATCGCAGATGGCGTCCTTGACCCGCAGCGTGGCGAATTCGAGGCTGCGAAGTGGCGATTTGATGGCGGTGACGTCCACGCGCAGGGTCTCATTCGCCGAGAACCACTGTTCCCAGCGCTGTTCGAGCGCGAGGGCGTAAATGTCCTGTTCGCTGCGATACGGCCGGTGGGCGATCTTCAGCAAGACGCGGCTGGCGAGGCGGGAATGCAGATTGGCCGCCATCCCGGCAGCCCAGCCGCCGCGGAAATGCACGCCGCCCGGCACCTGTGCGCCGGCTGTGAACGGCGCGCCGTTCAGATGGCGCGCGGCAATTTCGGCGAGTTCGGCCGCGAGCGCGGCTTCGAGGCCGCGTGGGCAGGGGATGAAGAAATCGAAGGACATTGAAGTTGCCGGGAGGCGTTGAATAAGGCGCTATTGTACGCGGTCGGGGTGCGGGCTCAGATGGATGGCCCCATCCCCGCAACGTTTAGTGCCCCTTGCCCGTGACACTCTCCGGCCACACCAGATCCAGCGGCCGCCGGAATATCCGGCGCCAGATCGCAATGCGCAGCGGGCGCACGTCCTTGCGCCGCAGATCGCGTGAACGCACCGCCATATAAAACGCCAGCGCAAAACTGACGGTCACGTTGAGAATGGCCATGCTGAACACGCCGGCCAGGGCCCACCAAAACTCCGGCAGGTCCAGCGCGTCCCTGCCCAGCACGCCGAGCGCCACACCGATCGAGCCGGAGGATAGCGTAACGTGCCGTACCTCGAATGCGAACGCAAACGCGGTGAGAATGGCGGGGACGAGTCCGAGCATGAGACCGAGCGTGATATTGCCGACCACGCCTGCCACGTTCGAGCGGCAGAACTTCGCGAGGCGCGCGGCGCCGGCTACGCCCAGCGTCATCCGCAGGCGGCGGTTGTAGCTGATGGCGTCGGCGACCCGGTGCAGCACGAACCAGTTATCGGCCCAGCCCGCGATCAGACTTGACGACCACAGCAGCACGCCTGTCAGCGCGGCGTAAAGGGGCGTGGGACCGATCAGCGAGAACGAGTGCAGGGTGGCGTGGGCCTTTTCCGGCGAGATGATGTTCGCGTGGAATACAGCGTGCCATAGCAACTGCACGCCCAGACAAACCGGAAACACCAGCATGACATTGCCGAGTACCGCTGCGGCCTGAGTGCGGATCAGCGCGACCACCGAGCTCACAAAACTCTCCACCCCTTCCGGCGTACCCGCGCCGTCGAGCTCTCGCGCGATAGTCGGGGCGGTCATGGCTGGCTGCTTGGTGGCGAGCGAAAAATGCAGGAAGTGCATCAGCAGAAAGCTGGCTGCGTAGTTGATGCCCGCCAGAAGCCCTTCCACCATCGCGTGCAGATGTACGCCGGTGATCGCGAACTTCACGCATACCGTGACCACCGTGACGAGGCCGCCGCCCGCTGCCATGCGCAGCATCTTCAGATACTCGGCACGATCACGAGCGATGTAGTGCTCACCCGTGTCGGCGCTGTATTCGACCACCTTGCGCGCCAGCAACGAGAAGTTGCTGCGAATCAGATGCGCGACGCTCTGGCTCGCGAAATTCGCCTTCACCAGTTCGGCGGCCAGGCGCGAGCCGGCGTGGGGATCGTCGAAGGCCATCCACGCGTCCAGCAGGTGTTCGGCGCGCAGGATGCGCATGCGCATGCGTTCGACCTGAAACACGATATCCACGCTCACGCCGTTGCGGTACAGGTGGGCAAAGACGTTGTCCGTAGCGATCCGGCATTCGTCGAGCAGCACCCGCAGATAGTTGACCTCGTGCAGCAGCTTGCCGGGTTCCGCACCTGCTTCGACCGCCTGATGCGCGGTCTCGACGGCGAGCATCGCACGGGTGAGCCTGTAAAACGGCTGCTTCTCCATGGCGACCCGCGCGTCGGTGTCGCCCAGACGGCTGCGTACCGTTTGTGACAGCCCGGTAGAGCTGATCTGGCAGGTCAGGTTATGCAAGGCCGCGAGCAGATCTAGCGACAGCGAGCCGGCCGATTGCGGGTCGCTCGCGTCACGCTCGTAGTCGAAGAGGTCGCGAATGCGGGTCAACAGGTCGGTCGGCAACGCCGCGATCCATTCGACGTCATGGTTCGACGTGAACATCAGTGTGAAGATCGCGGCCAGATCGCGGCGGTTCGGCGCGGGCGGAATCAGCGACGATTCGAAACGTTCGAACAGCGCGCCGAAAAACGCCGAATGCACCGGCATGCCAGCATCGCACAACAGCGAGATGCCGTCGCTCTCGCGCAGCAGAGCGCGCAGAATGCCGGCTACATTCGCCTTCCACTCTGGGTTGCGGTCGAGCACCTGCAGGATGTAACGCAAGCGGGCGTGCTCCGGAAGGCGGCGCTCTTCGTCGGCGGGGACTTCCTGCGTAGTGGGCTGCGGCTGTACCTTGCCGCGACGATGGATCCAGTGCGCCAGCTCGATCAGCCACTCGCTGCGCTCGGCGTAAGACGCGTGCTGATCTGCAATCGCCAGCAGCGCATCGAGCTGATGGCCGCTGTTGCGCGACGCACGCCATTTCTTGACAAGGGTCTGGATGGAACGAAACATGAACGGTTCAGTGCGCGGGGAACAGCGGTTGCGTGGCGGTTGTGTGCCACGAGTCCCTCAGGATCGCTAAACACAGAGAGTTCGACAAGCTAGCCAGATGGCCAGACGCTGATGACTTCGGCCAGCGTCAATCACGCACGTAAAGCTGTCCACGCGGCTGCCGGTGACGGGGCATGCCGTCTGCACGCCCTGCGCGCTCGAGAGGTGCCCCGTGGCGTTCCACCAAAAGACTTGCCACGCCGCCGCCTGTTCATGTGCGCCAGCAAACCTGCTGGAACATCAGGCCTCCCAGAGGCTGGCGGCGGCTTGCTGCTGAATCAGCCGTTCGTGCCTGCAGCCGCGCCGCTCACGGAGGCGCTCGGCTCGGCCAAGGCCGGGCAGGGC
>NZ_JBAURZ010000004.1:0-2756 GCF_049581445.1 Paraburkholderia sp.
GGTCGTGAGCCCGGTGGCTGCCCAGGCAATGGGCCTGGCAGCGGGTTCGCGATGAGCCGCGCAACGAGCTCCCCGATGAGCTTCGGGATTGCGGCGCGGCCCGCGCACGAGGACGGGTAAAATACCCGCCACTTCTCCTATCGGCTCGCTGCGAGACCCCCCATGTCCACCTTCATCCAGACACTCAACGACGCCTGGCAGCGCACGAACTCGCTGCTGTGCGTCGGCCTCGATCCCGAGCCCGGCAAATTCCCGGCCGCGCTCGCCGGCCGCGCCGACGCGATCTTCGACTTTTGCCGCACGATCGTCGATGCAACCGCACCTTTCGCATCGTCGTTCAAGCCGCAGATTGCCTACTTCGCGGCGCACCGCGCCGAAGACCAGCTCGAGCAACTGATTGCGCATATTCACGAGAAGCATTCTGGCGTGCCGGTGATTCTCGACGCGAAACGCGGCGACATTGGCAGCACGGCCGAGCAGTACGCGCGTGAGGCATTCGAGCGCTATCGTGCGGATGCGGTGACGGTGAATCCGTATATGGGCTTCGATTCCATCCAGCCGTATCTGGAGCACGCGGGCAAGGGTGTGATCGTGCTGTGCCGCACGTCCAATCCGGGTGGTTCGGATCTGCAGTTTCTTGAGACGGCGGGCCGTCCGCTGTATCAGGTGGTCGCGCAACTGGCGGCGGAAAAATGGAACGCAAGCGGCCAGCTCGGGCTGGTGGTGGGCGCGACGTTTCCGAAGGAAATCGAAGTGGTGCGAGGCATCGTCGGCGACATGCCGTTGCTGATTCCGGGGATCGGCGCGCAAGGCGGCGATGTCGAAGCCACCGTGCAAGCGGGCCGCACCGCAGCGGGCACCGGCATGCTGATCAACTCGTCGCGCGCGATTATCTACGCGGGCAAGGGCGAAGACTTCGGGGCAGCGGCCGCGAAGGCCGCGCAGGAAACGCGCGATCGGATCAACGCTTATCGGTGAAGCGGTTGCGGTTCGTGGTTGCGTTTGCAGTCGTATTCGCGGTTGCGTTCGCGGTTGCGTTCGCGGTTGCGTTATTAATCGCGAGCGACCTGGTTTCGGCTGATACCGCTTAGTCTGGCGCCCGCACAGGCCCGAGCCGCGCAATCATCTCCGCGTGCTCGGGATACGCTCGCTGCAGCGCTCCGACATCGGCTAGTTCGAACTCGCTGAATTCAAACCCGGGCGCCACCGTACATCCGACTAGCGCAAACGCCGCTGGGTCCTCACACTCTGCCGCGAACCACAAGCCGGCCGGCACGACCGCCTGAAACACCGTACCCGGGTCGCTCAACGGATTACCTAGTCGATGGGTCGTTAGTTTGCCGGCTTGATTGAGCACGTGAACATTGAGCGGTGTGCCGGCGTAGAAATGCCAGACCTCATCGGAGCGGATCCGGTGCCAGGCGGAGTGCGCACCGTCGCACAGCAGGTAATAGATCGCGGTGGACGCGGAGCGGGTCTCACCCGATCCCGCGCGAGTCACTTGTGCACCTGACCGATATGTCTCACGGAAAAAGCCGCCTTCCGGGTGCGGTTGTAGATCGAAGCGACGGATCAGGTCGTCTCTGGCAAGCTCGGGAATGGTCATAATGGGCAGGCTCAATAGAGCGCGCTTTCAGTCAGCTTAAGCCTTGATCAGCTCAATTCAGCTTTGATCGCCGTTGGCGCAAACCGGGATGAAAGGCAACAAACCAGGCCAACCGCATCAACGCCTCTTAACGTTCGCGCTCATCAAGCAGCGCCAGCACGCCGCGCAGCGCGTGAGCGGCGGCCTGCACGCGGATCCTCTCGCGGTCGCCCTTGAACACCACCGTCTCCACGGACGTATGCAGGCGGTTGCTCCAGCCAAAGGACACTGTCCCAACCGGTTTATTCTCAGTGCCGCCGCCCGGGCCCGCTACGCCTGTGATGGACACAGAAACCTGCGCGCGACTATTGCGCAGCGCGCCCTCAGCCATCGCGCGGGCCACGGGTTCGCTAACGGCGCCGTGCTTGTCGATCAGATCGGCAGGCACGCCGATCATTTCGCACTTGGCCTGATTGGAATACGTGACGAAACCCCGTTCGAACCAGCCGCTGCTGCCGGAGATGTCGGTGATGGCGGTGGCGACCATGCCGCCCGTGCAGGACTCGGCTGTGACGAGCATCAGGCGTTCGTCGCGCAACCGGTTGCTCACGCGGATCGCGAGTTGGTGGACGACGGTGTCGGTAGGCATGCGGATATCCGAAAAGCGTGGAACGATCAGACTGACATGCGCCAAAGCGCAATCACCAGCAAGGTGAAAAACGCCGCGACCAGGTCATCAAACATAATGCCAAAACCGCCTTTCAGTCTGCGGTCGAAGTAACGAATGGGCGGCGGCTTCACCATGTCGAAGAAGCGGAAGACCACGAAAGCCCACACCTGGTCGGTCACGGTGGCCGGCGTCACCATCAGCAGGACCAGCCAGAATGCGACGATTTCGTCCCACACAATCTGCGATGGGTCGTCGACGCCTAGCCGCTTCGCCGTGAAGGCGCTGATGGAAATGCCCGCCAGGAAGCCCACTACGATCAGCACGCCCCAGTCGAGCACGGTCAGATAGCGGTTGAGGACGTCGAACGACGCCCACGCGAACAGCGTGCCGACCGTGCCCGGAGCGACAGGCGACAAGCCACTGCCGAAGCCCAGCGAGATCATATGCAGCGGATGCGACAGCATGAACTGCGCGGTCGCCCGGCGCGGCCTGGCGGTTGGC
>NZ_JBAURZ010000005.1:0-7108 GCF_049581445.1 Paraburkholderia sp.
GTCGCACCGCGCAGGGGTCAGCGCGCCGTCGTCGGCGAAGTAGGCGCGGGCGCCACTCAGGACGCCCATGGCGCGCCACTGGTGCCCGCCCAACTCAGCGAGTCACTCAGCGCGCTATTCAGTGCACCATTGAGTGTCCGGCTCAGTGCCCGGCTCAGTGCGCCGCGAAATACCCCTTCACAGCGGCCACGAATGTATCAATGTCCGCCCGCGAGACATCCCGATGCGTCACAAAGCGCGACGCGTAGAGCATCTGCGTAAGGATGCCCCGCTCCTTGAGCCATGCTTCGAGTGGCGCGCAATGCTGCGTGGAAAACTGGACGAACACCATATTGGTCGCGTGCGATTGCACCTTGACCTGCTCGATTTGCGCGAGGCCGGCGGCCAGATGCGCTGCATTGGCGTGATCTTCCGCGAGACGTTCGACATTGTGATCGAGCGCGTAGAGGCACGCGGCCGCCAGCACGCCCGACTGCCGCATGCCGCCGCCCAGCACCTTGCGCCAGCGATGCGCGCTTTGCAGCAGCGCCTTGCTGCCGACCAGCACTGAACCCACCGGCGTACCTAGTCCTTTCGAAAAGCAGATCGAAACCGAATCGAACGGCGCGCACAGCGCTTCCAGCGGCTGACCAGATGCGACGGCCGCGTTGAAGACCCGCGCGCCGTCGAGGTGAGTGGCGAGACCCCGCTCGCGCGCCAGCTGCACGGCTTCGGCGACGTAGCCCGCCAGCAGCACCTTGCCGCCAATCGTGTTTTCCAGCGCGAGCAGGCGCGTGCGCGCGAAGTGATCGTCGATGGGTTTAATCGCGGCAATGATCTTGTCGAGCGGCAGCGAGCCGTCGGCCGCGTTTTCGATCGGCTGCGGCTGGATGCTGCCTAGCACCGCCGCGCCGCCGCCCTCGTATTTGTACGTGTGGGCCGCCTGCCCGACGATATATTCGTCGCCACGGGCGCAATGGGCCATCAGCGCGGCCAGGTTGCTTTGCGTGCCGCTCGGGAAGAAAAGTCCCGCTTCCTTGCCGGCGCGTTCAGCCACCGAGGCTTGCAGACGCAACACGGTCGGGTCGTCGCCCCACACGTCGTCGCCCACTTCGGCGGACATCATGGCCGTGAGCATGGCCTGGCTCGGACGGGTGACGGTATCGCTGCGCAAATCGATCATCTGACATTCCTGTGGGTAAGCTCGCTGGCCACCTGCTCCCGAGTGTCCTGGGGTTGAGCGGTTTCAGCGCAATAGTCAGCCAGTGTATTCAATTACGACGACACTGAAAACCGCGACCGTGCTGCTTCGGGGCAACGGTCGCGGTAGTGGCAGCGAAAGTGACCAACCAGGACCAGCAACGCTGGTTGCGGCTACGATGCGCCGGTTATGGCACCGTAGCCGCGCGGGCAGGTTAGCCGCCCGCCCTCGGCAGCCACTCGAGTGGATCGACTGGATGGCCGTCCTTGCGCACCTCAAACTGGATCGAAGCGACGCCGTGACTGTCCACCCCGACCTGGCCGATCGTCTCTCCCTGAGTGACGGCGTCCCCCTCCTTCACGAGCAAGGTGCTGTTCTGCCCATACGCGGTAATGAGGGAATCGTCGTGCTTGATGATGATAAGCGGCCCGTATGCTTCGATGCCGTTGCCGGCGTACACCACCCGGCCAGCGGCGGCCGCCTTGACCGGATCGCCGATTCGCCCGCCGATCACGATGCCCTTTGAGTTACCCACCGCGAACTGCTTCAGGATCGGGCCGTGCAATGGCCACATCAACACCCCCTGTTGCGCCACAGCCCCGACGCCTGGCGCGGGTGGGGGCGGCTGGATCGCGGCCGTGGGCGGCGCCACCCGCAACACCTGGCCCACGGTGACAGAAGCGCCTGGCGCCAGACCGTTCCAGCGCGCCAGGTCCTGCGGATGCTGGCCATAAGCGCTGGCAATCCCCGCCAGCGTATCGCCCGGGTTGACGCGATAGAAACCGGCCGGCACCGGATTCGCGGCGCCATTCGTCTGGTAGGCTCCATACGCGCCGTTGTATGACTCGGGGGATGTGCCCAACGGCGTGATCGTGCAACCGCTTAGAGCGGCCACGACGGAAATAGCGAACAACACCTGCGAAACCACATGAAGCGACTTGTCTCTCATTAGATAAACCTCGTCACGTGAGTCAATCAATCTTCAGGCGTGTGCACAATGCCTGGCCCTCCGAAGCAATCGGTCCGGTTGCCGATCCGCTTCATGCTTACATGGTCCTAACGGCGGCAATGCCTCCTGCATGCATGCAATCCAAAGTCGTCGCACCGCACGCCGTTCCGGTGCCGAGTCCTTTGCATGTGCTGACTGATAGCAAAACTCAGTCCCGTGCATCAACATCACCCACTTCATTATAGGGCGCGGACGCCGCGCCATGCTGCACGGGCCTGCGGCCCATGCGCGACAATTGTGTGAGCATTGATTACCAACGAGGCTCGCCTATACTTGCTCTTGCTGACGCAACGCACAGTAGGCGAGACACTCGCCGTTATGTCCTGTCCGTGAGGAGCTCCGGGATGAATAAAGCCACGTTTCTGGCCGTACAGTTGAACGTCGAAGATGTCGCGGCGTCACCGGGGTTGGTCGAGTTACTCAATACCCACCTCGTCTTTGCGGCAGACGTGGCCGAAGCGGCCGACGCCCTGGTCCAGCTTGCCAGCATTACCCGCCTATCCAGCGGTGTCGAGGCGAGCGTCGAGCTTCCTGCGGTCGCCCTCGAGAGGCTGCGCGAAGCGCTCGACAATCTGAGCGGCTATGACGAGTCATGGCTGCTTGCGCTCGAACCGAGCAGCGCACTATTCGACGATATTGCGCGCCGGCAACGCACGTTGCACTGAGCCTTACCGCTGTGGGATACAGGCGGCCGAGCCGCCGGGCCCCTCCGCTTTCGTTGATCGCACGCACCACCCCGCGACCCGGCACGCTCCATACGCTGGCGCCGCCTGGCGATGTCGGGCGAGCCACTCTAAGGAACTGCCGTGAAAAGTCTCCTGAACCGACGCAGCGCATTGCTTGGCACTGGACCATCCCACCTCGCTCCGGTGTCCCGAGAGGGCTCCCCCTCACCCAACGGCAATGAGCCGCAGTCGGCCGCCGCTCAGGGCACAACGGAAAGCGTGGCGGGAAGCGCCGATACACCGCGGCCAGTCACCACTCTGCGGGCCGTGCCGGTCGTCCCGTCGCCAATCAGCGGCCGCGCCGTGCAGATAGCGGACACTGCCGAAGTGGAGTGGCTGGCCGAGGAAGAGGCGCTTATTCCCTTCCGGGTCTTCCGCAGTTTCGACTACTCGGTCAGCCTGTTGTTCCATCCACGGGAACTGATGTATTACGTGGCGCTGTACCAGACCGGCTCGCTCTGGCGCGCGCTAAAAGCCACCGACCTCAACGCCGCGGAAGCCGCCTTCCACCACTTCGAAGAACAGGCCACCCGCCTCTCGGAAGGCGAGGCACGCCGCGCGCAACTGGCCGCCCAGAACGAACAGCTCGCACGCATGATTTCGCAATCGGAGGCCCAGGCCGAGCGTCTGCGCGGCGAGTTGCAGCGCCACGCAGTGCAGGAGCAATCGGTGGTGGGACGGCAGCATCAGGTGCGCAAGGACGTCGCGCAACTGGAAGCGCAGCGCCTGGCCGCACAGGCCCAGTTGAACAAGGCGCACCGGCAGATTCACCAACTCAATCTGGCGAGTAACGAAGGCATCCCGCATCTGCCGGCACGCTAGCGCGTGCATCGCCGAATCGCCTCTGTCACGCGAAAAAAAGCGGCCCGGCCCCTATGAGTGGGACCGGGCCGCTTTTCGTTGCACGGGCTCAGGCGGCGTGGACCGCCTGTACCGTGTGACGCAAGCTTAGGACCAGTTTGCGTGGAAGCTACCGGGCTTGTCGATGCGCTCGAAGGTGTGCGCGCCGAAGAAGTCGCGCTGGGCCTGCACGAGGTTGGCGGGCAGGCGCTCCGAACGGTATGCATCGAAATAGGCCACGGCTGACGCAAACGCCGGCACCGCCACACCCGCCTTGATCGCGGCGATCACCACATCACGCAGCGCCGCCTGATAGTTGGTGGCGACGTCGTTGAAGTACGGATCGAGCAACAGGTTGGCGATCGCCTTGTCCTTCGTGTACGCGTCGGTGATCTTCTGCAGGAAGCGGGCCCGGATGATACAGCCCGCGCGGAAAATCTTGGCGATCGTGCCGAAGTCGAGATCCCAGTTGTACTCTTGCGAGGCCGCCCGCAATTGCGCGAAGCCCTGCGCGTACGAGATCACCTTGCTGAAATAAAGCGCGCGGCGCACCGATTCGATAAACGCGGCGCGGTCGCCGTCAAACGGCTTCACGTCCGGCCCCTTGATCACCTTGCTCGCCGCCACCCGCTCGGTTTTCAGCGACGACAGCACGCGCGCGAACACCGACTCGGTAATCAGCGGCAGCGGCACGCCGAGGTCCAACGCGTTCTGGCTGGTCCATTTGCCGGTGCCCTTTTGCGCGGCACGGTCGAGGATCACATCCACCAGATCTTTACCCGTCTCGTCGTCCTTCTTGCTGAAGATCTTCGAGGTGATTTCGATCAGGTAACTGTCGAGGTCGCCCTTGTTCCACTCGGTGTAGACCTCGCCCAGTTCCTTGTTCGAGAGGCCAACCACCTGCTTCAACACCGAGTAACTTTCGGCGATCAATTGCATGTCGCCATACTCGATGCCGTTGTGCACCATCTTCACGAAGTGGCCAGCGCCATCCGGGCCCATATAGGCCACGCACGGTTCGCCGTCCGGCGCCTTGGCGGAGATCTCCGTGAGGATCGGGGCAACCAGGTCGTAGGCGTCGCGTTGCCCGCCTGGCATGATGGACGGCCCTTTGAGCGCGCCCTCTTCACCGCCCGACACGCCGGTGCCGATAAAGTGCAGGCCGGACTTGGCCAGTTCCTGATTGCGGCGAATCGTGTCGGTGAAATGGGTGTTGCCGCCGTCGATCAGAATGTCGCCCTTCTCCAGCAGCGGCTTGAGCGAGGCAATCGTGTCGTCGGTCCCGGCACCGGCCTTGACCATCATCAGGATACGGCGCGGCTTTTCCAGCGACTCAACAAATTCTTCGACCGTATAAGTCGGCACCAGCTTGCGGTCAGGATACTCTTTGATCAGTTCATCCGTTTTCTCACGGCTGCGGTTAAACACGGACACCGCGTGACCGCGGCTCTCGATGTTGAGCGCCAGATTGCGGCCCATGACCGCTAGCCCCACTACGCCGATTGCCTGTTTGCCCATTTGAGTTCTCCAGATTCCGAAGTGTCGTGACGCCGCGCCGGGATGACCGTCGGCAGGCGTCGAGGATGAAAGCATAAAAGAAATGCCGGATTGCCGCTCGCTTGCCGGCTACGATCGCGCTCGGGCCGCCAGCGTGCAGACCGCGCCCCAATGCCCGCGCGGCTTGTCATACTTACCCTGAGCTACCGCTTAAGCACGCTCGCCACGGCTGTGCGCGTTCGAGTGTTCCGTCAGACCCGATTTACTCACTAGCGTTTCATAAACACCAGACTGAAATTGTTGGCGGGCATGGCAACCGGTTCGCCACACGCGAACCCGTGCGCCTCGCCCAACGCGACCACCGACTCCATATCGCGCACGCCCCATGCCGGATTGCGGCCGCGCAACTGCTGGTCGAACGCGTCATTGCTCGGCGACGTATGCGCGCCGTGCCGCCGGTACGGCCCATACAAATACAGTACACCGTCGCGGTCAAGCAGGCGGTCTGCGCCGTCGAATAATGCCTGAGTCGCGGTCCACGGCGAAATGTGGATCATGTTGACGCACAGCACCGCCTGCGCGGCACCGATGCCCCAAGGCGTACGTTCGACGTCGAGTTCGAGCGGCGCGTGTATGTTAGCGAGGCCGGCGTGCGCCGTCCATGCGGCGATCGAGGCGCGGGAATCGGCATCGGGGTCGCTCGGCTGCCAGTCGAGTTGGGGCAGCGCCGCTGCGAAATGGATCACATGCTGTCCGGTGCCGCTGGCGATTTCCAGCACGACGCCGCTCGACGGCAGCACCTCGCGCAGCACCGCAAGAATCGGCTCGCGATTGCGCTCGGCCGCAGGAGCACGCTGGCGCATCGAGGAAAGAGACGGGTTGGTCATTTAGTACAGGCTCGTGCGCAAGCGCTCAACAAGTTCGAGGTCATAGGCGCGGGCATCGAACGTCTCGCCATTAAGGCGCCTGTGGATCGCGCCCGCGCTCGGTAGCCGCGCGCGTTCGACGTGGCGCGCTGGGTCCCACAGTTTGGAGCGAGCCAGCGCTTTGGAACAATGGAAGTACACAGTGTCGACATCCACGAACAGCACGGTGCGTGGCGGCTTGCCGTCAACGGCGAAGCTTTCGAGCAGCGCCGGATCGGCGGAAATACGGCCGCGGCCATTGACGCGCAGCGTCTCTCCGACGCCGGGCACAACGAACAGCAGCGCCAGATGCGGTTCGACGATGATATTGCGCAGGCTGTCGATGCGGTTATTGCCCACTCGATCGGGAATGGCGAGGGTCCGTTCGTCGATGATCCGCACGAAGCCGGGTGCATCGCCACGCGGCGAGCAGTCGAGTCCTTCCGGCCCGGCGGTTGCGAGCACGACAAACGGCGCGAATTCGATGAACGCCCGGTAGTCCTCGTTGACATATGGAATCTCTTTACGGACCGCGCGCTCGTGCGGCTCGCCGTAGAGGGTCTCCAGTTGTTCGATGGTCGTGAGCATCTGCGTTCCTGTGCTTATGTCTGTGTTAGTGCCCGTGATTTTGCGCACGGCCTTCAATCCAGCGCAAGCCGCGCAGCCAGTGCGGTTAGCGTTTCCGCACACGGCGCGGCAATCTTCAACGATAGCAACGGGTCAGCGCGCGTGCGGCCGAGATTGATCGCGGCCACCGGCTTGCCCATCTTTTGCGCCCATACGCAGAAGCGATACCCCGAATACACCATTAGCGAAGAACCGACCACCAGCACCGCGTCCGCGGCTTCGAGCGCGCGCGTGGCATCGTCGACGGTGGCACGCGGCACGTTCTCGCCAAAGAACACCACCGCCGGCTTCAACATGCCGCCGCAGTTCGGGCACGGCGGAACCC
>NZ_JBAURZ010000006.1:0-2093 GCF_049581445.1 Paraburkholderia sp.
GCGCACGTTCGAGCAGATCGGCGCGCGCCGCATACACCACCTCGACGCCCTCGCCGCGCACGATGCGCGCCTCGAACGCCATGCCGGTGACGGCGATGACGGGCAGGCGGCCGCCCGACGGGTTCGATACCACTGACTGGGTAGAGCGGGTCGGGTTGACCACCGTCACACCCCGACCGCGACGCGCGTCAGCCCATCACGCTTGAGTTGCCGGTAACGCGCCAGCGCCCAGAGCGGGAAGAACTTTCGGTAGCCGTGGTAACGCAGATAGAACACGCGTGGAAAACCGGTCGCGGTGAAGCGAGTTTCGTCCCACAGACCATGCTCTTGCTGCTCACGCATCAGATACGCAATGCCACGCTCGACCGCCGGATGATCGACACAGCCGGCAGCCATCAAGCCCATCACGCCCCAGGCGGTCTGCGATGCGGTACTGGATGCGGCCTCGTAGCCGCGGTAGTTGAGCTTGTAGCTCGTGCCGTCTTCGCCCCAGCCGCCGTCCTCGTTCTGGATCGACACGAGCCATTGCGCCGCCCGCTTCATGCGCGGATCGTCGTGGGCCATGCCGGCGGCGTTCAGCGAACAGAGCGCACTCCACGTACCGTAGACGTAGTTCATGCCCCAGCGGCCATACCAGCTGCCGTCGGACTCCTGCTCCTTGAGCATATAGTCGTACGCGCGACGCGCCGGCTCGCTATTAGCCGGCAGTTCGCCGAGTTGCGCGAGCATCGACAGACAGCGGCCCGAGACGTCAGCCGTAGGTGGATCGAGCAGTGCGCCGTGATCCGAGAACGGAATGTTGTTCAGGTAGTACTGCGTGTTTTCCGGTTCGAACGCGCCCCAGCCGCCGTCGCTGCTCTGCATGCCGACCACCCATTCGCGTGCGCGAGCAATCGCTTCGTCGTCGACATTCGATTGCGTGAGCGCGGCCGAGCGCTGCATCGCCATCACGACTACGGCCGTGTCGTCGACGTCGGGGTAGTAATCGTTCGCGTACTGGAACGCCCAGCCGCCGGGCCGCACGTCCGGGCGGCGCGAGATCCAGTCGCCGCGCACGTTCAGAATCTGCAGCGGACGCAGCCATTGCAACCCCTGCTCGGCAGCGCGTTCGGCGCGCGGATCGCCGGTTTCGAGCAGCGCGTGCGCGGCCAGCGAGGTATCCCACACCGGCGACAGGCAAGGCTGGCAATATGCTTCGTCATCCTTGATAACGAGCAATTTCTCGATCGACTGGCGGGCAATCGCGCGGTTCGGATGATCGGCCGGATAGCCCATCACGTCGTACATCATCACCGAGTTGGCCATAGCCGGGAAGATCGCGCCGAGTCCGTCTTCGCCGTTCAACCGCTCATCGACGAAGCTGACGGCCGCCTTCACCGCGCGCTCGCGCGTGTACGTCGGGAACAGGCCGTCGACCAGACGCAGCACGTGATCCACGCCGCGGAAGAACGTGAACCACCCCTGGCTCTGATGCGGCGCGCGCGGCAGCAGCCCAGTCGAGACCGGCGCGCCGTGGAACAGTTCGTCGATGCGCACACCGCGCGGATTGCGCGCCACCGGCCGCTTCGCGTTCAGCACCAGCAGCGGCACGATCACCGTGCGCGCCCAGTACGACACCTTCGACAGATGGAACGGGAACCACTGCGGCAGCAGCATGATCTCGACAGGCATCATCGGCACGGCGTACCACGACACCACGCCGAACAGCGCCAGCAGAATGCGCGTGAACACATTCACGGCTTCAGCGCCGCCGTGCGCGAGGATCGCTTCACGGGCGCGGCACATGTGGTCGGCGTCTTCCGCGTCACCGATCATCTTCAGTGCGAAGTACGCCTTCACGCTCGCGCTGACGTCGAGCGCGCCGTCGGTGAAGAGCGGCCAGCCGCCGTTCGGCAACTGGATGCGGCGCAGGTAACGCGCAATCTTCTGTTCCAGTTCCAGATTGGGCTCTTCGCCCAGGTAGTGGACGAGCAGCACGTATTCGGCGGGAATGGTCGCGTCTGCTTCCAGCTCGAACACCCAGTGGCCATCCGGACGCTGCGCCGCGAGAATCGCGTCGGTGGCGCGGGTGACGGCGGCGTCCAGCGCTGCCG
>NZ_JBAURZ010000007.1:0-2481 GCF_049581445.1 Paraburkholderia sp.
CAACCACCCCGGCCGCAAATAGTGTGGACGCGCAGGAACGCGCGATCGCCCAGTTCGGCTGGAAGGATTCACCGGCACCCGCCACACCGCCGGCATCGGCGGCGGCCGCAAGTCACTGAACTCGCAGTGCCGGACACATGCTCAGAAGCCCCGCAATACGCAACACCTTGCAATAGAAAACCGAAACAGAAAACTGACTCAGCGATGCTTCGCGCGTCTCACCGCGCAAGACTGTTCAATCGAGACTGAAAGGTGAAAGACCATGCTCAAGACAATACTGGCGGGGTGGATCGCGGGGTTGCTCGGGTTATTGCTGGCATCAACGATGGCCATGGCCGAGCCCGCGCACTACAAGATCGTCACCGGCCCTGAACGCGGGACCTATATCCAGATCGGCGCCGATCTGGCGAAGTGGGTGGCCGAGCCGGTCGGCATCGATCTCGAGGTTTTGCCCTCCAAGGGCTCAGCGGAAAACGTGCAACGCATGCGCTTCGAACCTGGCGTGAAACTCGCGCTGGTCCAGTCGGACGTGTATCAGGCCTATGTCGATATGGCCAACGCCGGCAACGCCGACGCTGGTATCGCGATCCGGCCGTTGCGCCTGATCATGCCGCTCTACGACGAAGAAATTAACTTCGTGGTACGGGCCGATTCGCCTCTGAAGAACATCAACGAGATCAAGGACAAGGTCATCAGCGTGGGGTTGCTCGGCAGCGGCACCGCGCAGTCCGCCAACACCATCTACCGGTTGATGTTCGGTCAGCCGATCCCGGAACAGAACGTCCAGCACCTGAGCAATGAAGACGCGCTCGCTGCATTGATCGTGAAGAAAATCGACGTGGCGATCATCGTGGTAGGTCAGCCAGCCAAACTCTTTACGGACATGAACCCCGACCTGCTGCAACAACTCCGCTTGCTGCGAGTCGACCCCACGGCGCCGGAAACCGCGCGGGCCAAGCAGGTGTATTTCCCGGCGATCATCCACACCGCGAGCTACCCCAACTGGATCAAGGACGATGTGCCGACCTTCACCGTCAAGGCATTCCTCGTAACCTACGACTACGGCTTGCGCGATACCGTGGTCAACCTCGACCACTTCGCCGATTCGTTGTGCACCAATTTCGATAACCTGCAGGAACACGGTCATCCGAAATGGAAGCAGGTAAAGCTGGAATTGCCCAACCTCGGCCACGGCTGGCAATACTACGCGCCCGTGGAAAAGCGTTTGCGCAGTTGCGTCGCTCGCCGGGCTGCCGGTGTGAATACGGCAGCGCCTGCGGAAACCGCCGACAAGGCACCCGTCAAGAGCAATTGTACGGATGAGGCGCGGGTTCTGATGCTGTGCAAATGAAGGGCTTGCGGGTCGCGTGCTGGGGTGGTTCACGCGTGCGACTGCGCGAGCTCCATCGCCCGTTGTAGCGCTTCGTAGGCTTTCGGCCGGTTGCATTGTGATACGTTAAAACGCAGAAATCCCGTTGCCGATTGCGTCACGCTGAACACGTTGCCGGGCGCCAGCACAATGTTCTCCGCCAGCGCATGCCGCGCGATGTCGGCTGCATCCAGCCCGTCCGGCAAACACGCCCAGACGAACATGCCGGCGCGCGGCCGGGTCCACACTTCAAGGCCCGCCTGGGTCACGCGCCGGATCGTTTCGCCCATGGCATCGGCAAGTTTTGCGCGCATGCCTTCGAGATGGCGCCGGTACGTGCCCTCCACCAGCAGATGATGCACGACGCTCGCCGCCAGTTGGCCGTTGCCGAATGAAGTCGCGAGCTTCAGATCGATCAACGGCTCGATCCAGTCCTCACGCGCCGCGATATAACCGCAACGCGCAGCCGCCGACAGGGTCTTCGAAAAACTGCCGATGGTGATCACGCGCGCGAGGCCATCGAACGCGGCGAGACGCGGCGCAGATTCGGTTTCGAAGTCGGCAAAGATGTCGTCCTCGACGATCAGCAGATCGTGCTCGCCCGCGAGCTTCAGCAGACGGTGCGCGACAGCCGGCGCCAGCGTCGCGCCGGTCGGATTGTGGATGGCCGAATTCGTCACATAAAGACGCGGGCGATGCTCGGCCAGCACGCGCTCGAAGCTCGCCAGATCCGGTCCTTGCGGCGTGTACGGCACGCTGACGATGCGCGCGCGGTGCGCCCGCAACAACGCCTGGAAGTTGAAATAGCACGGATCGTCGATCAGCACCGTGTCGCCCGGCTCCAACAAAAAGCGGCAGACAAGGTCGAGGGCATGGGTGCCGCCGTCGGTCAGGACAATCTGCTGAGGCGTTGCCTCGACACCATGTTGAGCGAGCCGCCACGAGAGTTGCTGACGCAGCGCGGGCAGGCCTGGCGGACTCGCGTAGTCAGCGAGCGACATATGCGGGTCGCGTGCCACCGCACGCAAGGCGCGGCGCAAACCGTCTTCCGGCATCCACGACGCCGGCAGCCATCCGCAGCCCGGTTTGAGCTCCTTCTGCCCGGCTTCCAG
>NZ_JBAURZ010000008.1:0-23011 GCF_049581445.1 Paraburkholderia sp.
CACCTATGGCAACGAGCCCGGCGACAGCAGCGGCGCCAGTCGCCGCGCCCGCACCAACCCCGCAGCCCGCGCCCGTGGTACTTAAACAGGCCACCCCCGATGCGGCGCTGCAGCTGCTCGGCTTGCTGCAGCGTGATGCGCGCTTTGTCGACTTCATCGAAGAAGACGTGGCCAACTACTCGGACGCCGATGTAGGCGCCGCTGCGCGTGTCGTCCACGGTGGCTGCCGGACGGTGCTCCGCGAGCATTTCACGATTCGCCCGGTGCGCGACGAAGCCGAAGGCAGCCGCATCACGCTGCCCGAAGGCTTCGACGCAAGCGCTGTGCGCGTCACCGGCAACGTGGTCGGCAAAGCGCCGTTCACCGGCAGCCTCAGCCATCGCGGCTGGCGCGTCGAGGAGGTCCGTCTGCCGCGGCTTGCTGAGAGCCACGACGCCAAGGTAATCGCACCCGCTGAGGTGGAGCTATGAGCGAACCGCGCTATTCGATCGGAATCGATCTGGGCACGACTCACTGTGCGCTTTCCTATGTGGACTTTGCCGGCAGCGACGGCGAGAAAACCGCCCAGGGCGTGCTGCCCGTGACTCAGCTCACGGCGCCCGGCACCATCGACGATCTGCCGCTGTTGCCCTCCTTCCTCTATCTGCCTCATGAGAGCGAACTCGCCCCGTTCGACCTCGGCTTGCCCTGGACCGGTACACGCGATTTCGCGGTCGGTGAGATGGCGCGCAGCCGTGGCGCGGCCACGCCGATCCGGCTGGTATCGAGCGCGAAAAGCTGGCTCTGCCACCCAGGCGTGAACCGCCGCGCAGCGATCCTGCCCAATGACGCGCCGCCTGAAGTGACACGCGTCTCGCCGCTTGAAACCTCGGTCCGCTATCTGACGCATTTGCGTGAAGCGTGGGACCACACTCACCCGGACGCGCCGTTCACCGAGCAGGAAATCACGGTCACGATTCCGGCCTCGTTCGATCCGGCTGCTCGCGAGCTGACCGCCGAGGCCGCTCAGGCAGCGGGCTACACCGGCATGACGCTGCTCGAAGAACCGCAGGCTGCGCTCTATAGCTGGATTCAGAAAAGCAGCGGTGAGTGGCGCAAACAGGTACGCGTGGGCGACATCATTCTGGTGGTCGATGTGGGCGGCGGCACGACCGACCTCTCGCTGATCGCTGTCGTCGAACGCGACGGCAATCTCGAACTGCATCGCGTCGCGGTCGGCGAGCACATCCTGCTTGGCGGCGACAACATGGATCTTGCGCTGGCTCACGTGGTGGCCCGCAAGCTGGCCGCGCAGGGCACGCAGCCGGACCCGTGGCAACTACGCGCCCTCACCTATGCGTGCCGCGCCGCCAAGGAAACACTGCTGAGCGACCCCACGGCAGAGACCGTGCCGCTCGTCGTGCCGAGCCGTGGTTCGAAGTTGATCGGCGGCTCGATCCGCACCGAACTGGCGCGTGCTGAACTCACGCAAACCATTCTCGACGGCTTCTTCCCGCCCGTGGATAGCGCCGCGCGTCCGGTTAGCCGCGCCCGCGCGGGTCTGACGCAACTGGGCCTGCCGTATGCGCAGGACGCGGCGATCACACGTCATCTCGCAGCATTCCTCGGCCGTCAGGTGGGGGCACTCGCCGAACTCGAAGGACTCCAAACGAAGCAACCTGAGAGTGCGAGCTTCTTGCATCCAACTGCGGTGCTCTTCAACGGCGGTGTTTTCAAATCGCCGTTGCTGGTCGAGCGCATCATGCTGACGCTCAACGGCTGGCTCACCGCTGAAGGCGCGGCTCCTGCACGTCTTCTGGAAGGCGCCGACCTCGACCTCGCGGTAGCACGCGGCGCCGCTTATTACGGCTACGTGAAACGCGGTCAGGGCGTGCGGATTCGCGGCGGGATTGCGCGGGCCTTTTATATCGCCGTCGAATCGGCGATGCCTGCTGTACCTGGTCTCGAACCACCCATCCAGGCGCTGTGCGTCGCGCCGTTCGGCATGGAGGAAGGCACCGATGCGCAACTGTCCGCGCAGGAATTTGGCCTCGTCGTGGGCGAGCCGGTGCACTTCCGTTTCTTCGGTTCGTCGGTGCGTCGCCAGGATCAGGTGGGCACGCTGCTCGACTACTGGTCGCCCGAGGAATTGCAGGAACTCGACGAGATCCAGGCCACACTGCCGCCCGAGGGCCGCAGCCCCGGCGAGGTTGTCGCGGTGAAGCTGCATGCGCGCGTCACGGAATCCGGCACACTCGAACTGGAAGCCGTCCCGCGCGGCACCGGCGAGCGCTGGAAGGTGGAGTTCGACGTGCGCGGCAACGCCAACCTCTGAACTGCGCGCGATGAAGCAGTACATCGTCGGGATCGACCTCGGCACGAGCAACACGGTCGTCGCTTATGTCGAGGCGGGGTCCGAGGACATCTGCGTGTTCGAGATCGAGCAGCTCGTCAGTCCCGGCGAGGTCGCGGCGCGCCCGCTGCTGCCGTCGGTCCGCTATCACGCGGCACAGGGCGAACTTAGCGCGGGTGATCTGCAATTGCCGTGGTCTGCTTCACCTGGTGCTGAGGCGCAGCACGCCGTCGTTGGACGTCTCGCCCGCAGCCTCGGTGCGCAGGTGCCGGGGCGGCTCGTCACGAGCGCGAAAAGCTGGCTGTCGCACGCATCGGTCGATCGCACCGCGGCCATTTTGCCGTGGGGCGCCGGCGACGACGTCGACAAGGTTTCGCCGGTCACGGCGAGCGCAAGCTATCTCGCCCACGTGCGCGCTGCGTGGAACCATCGTTTCCCAGCTGCGCGCCTCGAAGATCAGGACGTGGTGCTCACGGTGCCCGCCTCCTTCGATGACGGCGCGCGCGCCCTTACACTCGAAGCGGCGCGCATGGCGCAGTTGCCTGCCTTGCGTCTGCTCGAAGAACCGCAAGCCGCCTTCTATGACTGGCTGTTCCGGCATCGCGCAACATTAAGCAGCGACCTCGCAGCGACACGCCTCGTCTTGATCTGCGACGTGGGTGGCGGCACGACCGACTTCACCCTCATCAAGGTGCAGATGCAGGATGGTCAGCCGCAGCTCACACGCATCGGCGTGGGCAATCACCTGATGCTCGGCGGCGACAACATGGATCTGGCGCTCGCGCATCTGGCGGAGAGTCGGCTCGCTAACCTGCAGGCACCGCAAACGCGTCTGTCGGCGGCGAGCCTGTCGCAACTGGTCGAGCGATGTCGCGCGGCGAAGGAGCAACTGCTCAGTGCGGATGCGCCCGAATCCCTCTCCATCACGCTGCTTGGGGCCGGCTCGAAGCTGATCGGCGGAGCGCGCTCGGCCGAGCTGACGCGGCAGGAAGTCGAGCAGATCATCGTGGACGGATTTTTCCCGGCGGTGTCAGCCGATGCACGGCCGGGTCGTCCGCGTGGGGCGATCGTCGAATTCGGCCTGCCGTATGCGAGCGATCCGTCCATCACGCGACACGTAGCGGCTTTTCTGAGCCGCCTGAGCGCGCCATCGCGTGAGGCGTTGGGCATCGCAGATAACGCGGCGGATGGCGACCATCAGGCCCTGGCGATCCCCGACACGCTCCTGCTCAACGGTGGCGTGTTTCGCGCCTCGGCGCTGACCGAACGGCTGGCGAGCACGCTCGGCAGTTGGCGTGGTGCGCCGTTGCAAGTGCTGCACAACGACAACCCCGATGTAGCGGTGGCGCGCGGTGCGGTCGCTTATCTGCTGGCGCGCGCCGGTCAGGCGCCGCGCATTGGCGGCGGTTCGCCGCGCAGCTATTTTCTGGCCCTCGACGAAACCTCTGAAGCACTGCACGGTGTCTGCGTGCTACCGCGCGGCACTGAAGAAGGCCGCGAGATTCAACTCGCGGATCGCACGTTCGCGCTACGGCTCGATCAGCCTGTGCAGTTTCACCTCGTGTCGTCGGTCGCAGATACCGCCTGGCAGCCCGGTGAAATCGCGGAACTCGCGCTGGGCGAGTTCGTGCGCCTGCCGCCAATCGCCACTGTCGTGCACGCGCGCAATACGCGTCAAGCGGACGAGACGCCGGTCCAGCTCGCCGCCTCGCTCACCGAACTCGGCACGCTCGACGTGCATTGCATCGACGCCGCCGATGCCTCGCAGCGCTGGCTGCTCGAATTCCAGTTGCGGCGCGGCGACGCCAAAGTCACCGTTTCCGATGAAGCCCTTCATCCTGCGCTGCCCAAGGCTCTGGATCTTATCGACCGTACTTTTGGCTCCCGCTCGCAGAAAGTCGACCCGAAACAGGTCAAGCGTGTCCGCGCCGAACTGGAGCAGTTACTCGGCGCACGCGCGAGCTGGAACAGCGCGTTGTTGCGCGAGCTGTTCGGTGCGTTGTGGGAACGTGTAAAGCGGCGGCGGCGTTCCGCGGATCACGAGCGTCTGTGGCTAAACCTCGCGGGCTACTGCGTTCGTCCGGGCTTCGGCTATCCCCTCGATGAATGGCGCGTCGAACAGTTATGGACACTGTTCGACGACGGCATCCAGTACATCAACGACAGTCAGGTCTGGTCGGAGTGGTGGACGCTCTGGCGACGCGCGGCCGGTGGCCTGGGCGAGCCTGAACAGCTCATGGTGCTCGATGCGCTCGCCTACATGCAGGCGGCTAGCTCCGCGCGCAACAAGTTGCCATTCGATCCGGCCAAATCGGGCTACGCGGATATGCTGCGCCTCGAAGCGTCGCTCGAACGCGTGCCTGCCGAACGCAAGGTCGAACTCGGCGAGCGTCTGCTCGAACGGCTCAGGAAGCCATCCGAGAATCATCAGGGCTGGTGGGCTGTGGGCCGGATCGGGGCGCGGCGTCCGTTCTACGGCAGCGCCCACAGCGTGGTGCCGGCGCAGGTTGCGGTGCCGTGGCTCGAGACGATTCTCGCGCTCGACTGGAAGAAGGTCGAACCGGCCGCATTCGCCGCCGTGCAGATCGCGCGCATGACAGGCGACCGCTCAAGAGACTTGCCCGATGAGGTGCGCGCGAGTGTCGTCAAACGGCTGGAATCGGCGCATGCGCCCGCTAGCTGGATCACGATGGTGCGGGAGACGGTTGAACTCGACGAAGCGGACGAAGGGCGCGTGTTTGGCGAGTCCTTGCCGTCGGGGTTGAAGTTGATCCAGTGAAAGGCGGTGTTAAGGACACCTGGATTTGCCACGGTCAGCGCGCTTTGGGCCATCCCCTTCACCACCCATTGCGAAATGCGATGCGTGGCAATGCGATCAGATTGGCGTCAATACCGGTTCGCCCGCAAAATGGCGCGCGGCGTTGGCGAGAAAGTTGTCGACCGAGGCAGTCACCGCCTCCGGCGATCGTCCGCCCACATGCGGCGTGAGCACCACATTGTGAAGCCCGATCAACTCGGCAGGCGGCTGCGGTTCGCCCTCGTAGACGTCCAGCCCTGCGCCCGCAATCGTCCCGGCGCGCAAAGCGGCGCCCAGCGCCGCCGTATCGACAACACTGCCACGCGAGACGTTCACGACGAAACCCTCTGGTCCAAGCGCCTCCAGCACAGCTCGGTTGACGAGATGCTTTGTTCCGGGACCGCCCGGCGGCGTAACGACGAGGAAATCGCACCATTGCGCGAGGGCCATCACGCTATCAAAGTAAGGCATCGACTCACCGTCTCGCGGCTTGCGATTGTGATATCCCAGTTCCATGTCGAAACCGGCGCCGCGACGCGCCACCTTGTGCCCGATATGGCCCAGGCCGAGAATGCCTAGCCGCTTGCCCGACACATTGGGGCGCATCGGCAAAGTGTCGCGCCACGCGCCCTGGCGGGTCGCACCATCGAGTTGCGGCACGTCACGCACCACTGCGAGTAACAGCGCAAAAGCGTGATCCGCGACGCAGTCGGCATTGGTGCCGGCGCCGTTGACCAGCATGATGTCGCGAGCACGCGCATGGTCCACCGCAATGTTTTCGTAGCCCGCCCCCAGGGCGCTGACCAATTCCAGTTGCTTCATCTGGTCGATTTCGGCACTTGTCAAGCCAGTGGTGCCGTTGGTCAACACCGCCTGAAAGTCGCCGCCACGCTTCGCGATCGCGGTCGCGCGGCTGGCCTGGTCAGGGGCGTAAGTGGCGTCGAAAGTGTTCGCGATACTGGCGCGGCTCGTGTCGTTCAACCGAATCAGGATTAGCAGGGATGGTTTCATGGTCTGGACGCTCACGGTGCGGGACATTGAGACAGCAAAAGTGTAACAAGGCACGCGCGGATCCGCTCAGGGCTGGGCAGTAACCTTGGCGCCCCTCCCAAGCCACCCGCCCGAGGGCCAGAGCCCGAAACAGCAAGGCTCCCGGCCTCCTCGCCTCAAGTTCACCCAATCCCTGCCGTTAGCTTTCTGAAGGACGTCCTTGGCCACCGCTGTGAGTCAAACCAGGACTGCGCCGCCGCAATACTTATCTACGCGTTTCCTGTACAACCCCAAGGCACCTTAAAATAGCCGCTCCACCGACTTCGGATTCGTCATGCTGGATATCCTCAGTGCCCAAGACACGCCACGCGGTCTGTCGTCCGCTCGCGACGACTCGGAGATGTTCGAGCTAGCCCCCGTTTCTCTATGGCTGGAGGATTTCAGCGGCGTGCGTGCGCTGTTTGACGCCTGGCGCGCTGAGGGCGTGACCGATCTGCGTGCCCATTTCAAAGCCGATCCGGCAAAGGTGGCGCAATGCGCCCAGAGCATTCGCGTCGTCAAGGTCAATCAACGGACCCTCGCCCAGTTTGAAGCGGCCGATTTTGCCGCGCTCACTGACAATCTCGGCGCCGTGTTCCGCGACGACATGCTCAAAACGCATCTGGAGGAACTGTGTCAGTTGTGGGCCGGACAGACCAGTTTCACGAGCCAGACGGTTAATTACACGCTTGGCGGACGCCGGCTCGACGTCCTGCTCAAGGGCGCGGTGCTGCCCGGCCACGAAGCGCGCTGGGACCGGGTGCTGATCTCGACCGAGGACATTACCGAACTGGAAGGCGCACGCCATCGCATCACGGCCGCTGAGCAATACACGCGCGGCCTGTTTGAACACTCGCCGGTGTCGTTGTGGGTGGAGGATTTCAGCGCGGTCAAACGGCTGCTGGATGACGCCCGCGCGGCCGGCATCGCGGACTTTCGGGTCTTCACGGACGTACACCCGGAGTTCGTCGAACGCTGCATGCAGGAAATTCACGTGCTCGATGTGAATCAGCACACCCTCGAAATGTTCGCGGCGCCGGACAAGAAGACCCTACTGTCGCGTCTGGCCGACGTATTCCGCGACGACATGCGCCCGCATTTCCGCGAGCAGTTGATCGACCTGTGGGACGGCAAGCTGTTCCAGCAGCGCGAAGTGCTCAACTACTCGCTGGACGGCAGCGAGGTGCACGTGCATCTGCAGTTTTCCGTGCTGCCGGGCCACGAACAGCACTGGGACCTCGTGCTGGTGGCGCTCACCGACATCACCGCACGTAAAAAAGCCGAAGCGTACCTGGAGTTCCTCGGCAAGCACGACGTGCTCACCAAACTGCGCAACCGCTCATTCTATGTGGATGAGCTGAACCGGCTCGAGCGCAAGGGACCGTTCCCGGTGACTGTGATCATGGCCGATCTGAACGGCCTGAAACGCGTCAACGATCAACTCGGTCACGCGGCTGGCGACGCGCTGTTGCGCCGCGCCGGCGAAGTGCTCGCCAAGGCGATGGAAACGCCGTTTCACGCGGCGCGCATCGGCGGCGACGAATTTGCCATTCTGATGCCCAGCACCGATGAGCGCGGCGGCGCCGCGATGATCGACACGATCCGCCAGTTGCTGGACCTCAACAACCAGTTCTATCCCGGCGCCGTGCTGAGTTTCTCGATGGCGGCGGCGACCTGCCAGCAAGGCGAACGGCTCGAAGCGGCCGTGCAGCGCGCGGATCTGTTGATGTATGACGAAAAGCGCGCCCACTACGCCAACCAGGATCCGGCTGCGTCGAACGGTAAGTGAAAGCGCGCTCAACCCCGCTACGCTAGCCAGGCAGCTTGGCTGCCAGCACGTCCAGTTTGCCAATGGCGGGCGGCGCCTCCAGCAAATCCCCCGCCTTGGCCATCAGCGCCGCAGCGACCTTGCCTGACAGATGCGCCTCACGCCCTGCCTCATCGGGAAAGGCATCGAAGATGCCATAGGTGGAGGGCCCAAGACGGAGGGCGAACCACGCGGTCGTCGCTGGCTCGTCCTCAACCAACGGCAGCCCGTCTAGCAGAAAACGCTCTACCTCCTGTTCCTTGCCGGGCTTTGCTTGCAGACGGACGAATAACGCTACCTTAACCATCACACGCCTCCTGTCAGGTCATGCACCGCGTTTCGGTGTGAACCGCGGGTTGAACCCAGTATAGATGCGCGTTGCGCAACCAACGTGTTTGCGCGCAGCATAAGGAACCCAAAGCAGTCCCTACACCAAGGGAGACGCATCATGTGCGACCACGCTCTACCCTCAGCCTCACGTCGTCAATTGCTGTTCGCCGGTGCGGTATCGTTGACGCTCGCCGGCATCGCGTCCCGCGAAGCAAGCGCCGCCGAACCCGCTGACGCCGACGCACCAAACGCCATCGCCCCCAGCGACGCACTGCAACGCCTGCTGGACGGCAACGCGCGCTACGTGGCCAACGCCCCGTCCAACAAGGACTATTCCGCTGGACGCGCGGCACGGGTCAGCGCGCAGTATCCGATCGCCGCGATCGTGAGTTGTGCGGACTCGCGCGTTTCCCCCGAACTTGCCTTCGATCAGGGCCCCGGCGATCTTTTCGTGGTGCGCGTAGCCGGCAATTTCGTCAACGAGGACGGGCTCGCCAGTCTGGAGTATGGGGTGAGGTTTCTGCACACACCGCTCATCATGGTGCTGGGTCACACGAATTGCGGCGCGGTGAGCGCGACGGTCGACGCGATTCAGAAAAACGTCGTACTGCCAGGCCATTTGCCAGATCTGGTGCGTTCCATCAAACCGGCGGTAGCGATCGCAAAGTTACACGGCGACGAAGATCTGAAGGCAAGAGCGACTGTCGAGAACGTGCGTCTTAACGCCAACCGCCTGAGCGTGTCGAAGCCGATCATCGGGCTTTCCGTGACGGACGGCAAAGTCAAAGTGGTCGGCGCGGTCTACGATCTGGAGACGGGGAAAGTTAATCTGCTGTGACGCAGCGTCCTTGTCCGTATGGGTGAACGTGGGGCCCATTGGCGTGCCCCACGCTTGGCGGCCCCACAACTTACACTGCCGTGACGTATTTCTCCGCCTGTATGACGGCGCGCTGCGATGTTGGCGTCGGCGGCGTATCGAACACCGCGCGCATGCGCTTCACTTCATCGACGGGGCTGAGGCCAAACAGGCGCTTGAACTCGCGGCTAAACTGCGAGGCGCTCTCATAACCAACACGGGCCGCAGCTGCGCCCGCATTCAAGCCGTCCTGCACCATCAGCAAGCGCGCGTGATGCAGCCGCGTGGTTTTCACATACTGCATCGGCGACGTAGCCGTCACGCCCTTGAACTGCGCGTGGAACACGGCGAGGCTCATGCCGGCCTCGCGCGCGAGCGTGTCAACGTCGAGCTCGCCGCGGTAATCGCTGTGAATCCGGCGCAGCGCCTTCGCGATGCGGCCAAAGTGTTGCTGATGCGTGAGCGCCGCGCGGATCGCGTCGCCTTGCTCACCTGTCAGCACGCGGTAACAGATCTCGCGCATGATAGCCGGTGCCAGAATGCGCGCGTCGAGCGGCGAGGCCAGCGCTTCGAGAAGACGCTGGACGGCGTTGGACATGATGGGGTCGAGCGGCGTCGAATAGATGCCGCGCGGTTCGGTGTGCGTCGTTCCGAGCGTTTCGTTCAGCGCCATCAAGAGTTCGGCGACCACCGTCAGGTCCACCCGCACCGAGATGCCGAGAAACGGCTCCTCGACGCTCGCTTCGGTTTCGCACTCGAACGGCAGCGGCACTGACAACACCAGGTACTGCTGCGCATCGTACAGATACGTCTTGTCGGCCAGATAGCCGCGCTTGCGGCCCTGGCAAACGATCACGATACTCGGCTCGTAGAGCACCGGCATACGTGGCATGGGACGGTTCGCACGCATGAACTTGACGCCGTCCAGGCACGACGGCGTGAAGCCTACGTTAGGCGCGAGCGTATCGAACAGCGTGACCATCCGTTGCTGGGCCTCACTGGTCCCGGCACTAGGCGTTTGAGTAGTTTCCATGACAAAGCTTCTCGATGCGGCAGAGGATAAGGCTTGAAATTTAGCACCAAACCGCCTATAGCGCTCGCTCTCAGGAGAAATAGGCAAACCTTCGAGATATTCAGGTATTCCCCAGCCAGATGCCGCTGCCTAAGATGTGAAGCATGCCGGATCACCCTCTTTGCTGCTTTTTGCCGACATGCGCACCATTGCCGCTGTTACTACTGCTGTGACTACGTAACCAGCCAGCGTCGCGTCGAGGCAGCAGACACCCGGCCCCATTGATCCCGGTCCCTTTCAAGGTGCAGCCACATCGGCGACAGCAAGTCGCCACCGTCGGCACCTTGTGCAATCCATTCTTTTCCAGGAGCACTCATGAACACGACTTACGCCTATGCAGCTAACGACGCCCAGTCGAAGCTCGGCCCATTCGAATATCAGGGCCGCGAATTGCGCGCCCATGACGTGCACATGGAAGTCCTGTTTTGCGGCGTGTGCCATTCGGACCTGCATATGGCCCGCAACGAATGGAAAAACACCGTTTATCCGGTGGTGCCGGGCCATGAAATCGTTGGCCGCGTCACTGCCGTGGGTCCGGACGTGACACGCTACAAGGCGGGCGATCTGGTCGGCGTGGGCTGTCTGGTGGACTCCTGCCGCACCTGCCCGAGTTGCGCGGAAGGACTCGAACAGTATTGCGAAAACGGTGCCACCCTCACCTACAACGGTCAAGACAAAGAGACCGGCGACATCACGTATGGCGGCTACTCGACGCAACTGGTGGTGGACGAGGCCTTCGTCCTGCGGGTTCCCGATAACCTCGACGCGGCCGGTGCAGCGCCGCTGCTGTGCGCCGGCATCACGTTGTATTCGCCGCTGCGCACATGGGGTGCGGGTCCTGGCAAGAAGGTCGGTATCGTGGGCCTGGGCGGCCTCGGCCACATGGGCGTGAAGCTCGCGCGGGCAATGGGCGCGCACGTCGTGCTGTTCACGACGTCACAATCGAAGGTTGAAGATGCAAAGCGCCTCGGTGCTCACGAAGTGGTGATCTCGAAGAACCCTGAGGAAATGCAGGCGCATGCGAACAGCTTCGATCTTATCGTCAATACCGTGGCCGCGCAGCACGACCTGAACCCGTTCCTCGAGTTGCTGCGCCGCGACGGCACGCTGACCCTGGTCGGCGCACCGGAGCACGATCACCCGTCGCCGCAGGTGTTCAACCTGATCATGAAACGTCGGCGTCTGGCCGGGTCGATGATCGGCGGCATTGCCGAGACGCAGGAAATGCTCGATTTTTGCGGCGAGCACGGTATTACATCGGACATCGAACTGATTCCGATGGAAAAGATTAACGATGCATATGAGCGCATGTTGAAAAGCGACGTGAAGTATCGCTTCGTCGTCGATCTCGACTCGCTCAGGCAGTAACTGCCGGTCGTTTTAGCCTGGCTTTAATCAAGATCCAGCCAGGCTGCAGCCACGTTTTATTCCGGTAGTTCCACAGGTCGTCACGCCGGCTGGCGCATCGCCAGCTCGCCGTGATGCACAGGCCGCGCCCGTTGCGGCGGCCTGCCCTGATCCCGCCACGCATCGTCACGCCGACACGCCTCCCCAACGGGACGAGGTGCGTTGGCCGTACGGCCTTGATTCGAATTGTCCCGCTTCAGCACAGTTTGCACAGGAGATTGCCCGTGATTGACCGTATTCAGGCGATGCGCACTTTTATCCGTATCGTCGATACCCATAGTTTCACGCGTGCCGCGCAATCGCTGGACATGCCGCGCGCGACCGCGACCACGATAGTGCAGAACCTCGAAGCCCTGCTTGGTACTGCGCTGCTGGTGCGCACCACCCGCCGTCTGAGCCTGACGCCCGAAGGCGCTGCTTACTACGAGCGTTGCTCGCAGATTCTCGCCGACATCGACGAGATGGAAGCGAGTCTGCGCCATGCCACGGATCATTTGAGCGGCCGCCTGCGAGTCGAAATGCCGGCGGCGGTGGCGACCGCGCTGGTGTTGCCCGCGCTCGATGATTTTCACGAGCGCTTTCCCAACATCGATCTGGCGATTGGCGTGAGCAACCGCCCGGTGGATCTGGTCGGGGAAGCGGTGGATTGCAGCATCCAGTTGGGCGAGTTGCCGGACTCCGGTCTGGCGGCGCGGCGTCTGGGCACGCTCGAGCATGTGACTTGCGCGAGCCCGGAGTATCTCGAACGCTACGGCATGCCCAATGATCTCGACGACCTGGCAAATCACGTGGCCGTCAACTGCATGTCGCCACACAACGGGCGCGCCGTGGACTTCGATTTCGAAGTGGGCGACAGTGCGCTCAATGTGAAGGTCAATGGCTTCGTGAGGGTGAGCGACGAACAGGCCTATCTGACCTGCGGACTGCAAGGCCTTGGCCTGATTCAGCCTGCACGGATTGCCGCGCAGCCGTATCTCGACGCCGGGCAGTTGCGCGAAGTGTTGCCGCAGTGGAAGCCCACGCCGATGGCCGTATCCGTGGCGTATGTGAAGAACCGGCAGGTGTCGCCACGCGTGCGGGCTTTCGTTGATTGGCTTGCCGTGCTGTTTGAACAGGCCGAGAGTGTCGATCAGGATCTGTCGCGGGTGCGGCAGTTGATGCGGGGGTTGCATCCGGCTTAAGGCCTGTAGACTTCCCATCCGCGTAGACGTGGCCCTGCAACGTGATCACCTCGAAGCCGCTGCCGAACATAGTTCCTAAAATAGCATGTCGAAAAATATGTCTCGACAAAATATTGAGGCATGCTATTTATGCTCGATGAGCAGCGCCCGTGGGGGCATCGTCATGCGGTCCCCCACCCCCTATCGCTCAAACCGTCCCGCCCACACCCGCGCCTCACCGACCGCTCGTCCCAACGTATCTGGACTCATCCGTGCCGCGACCGCACGCACATACTCGTGATGCAGTGCCAACGTCAGCGCAATGATGCAAATGCCTTCTTCGACCGGCTTCATGACATCAGCGGCGCGGCCGCGTCGAGCATGATCCGGCAGAAATAGTCGGAGAAACTGCGGCGCACGACCAGTTCATAGG
Organism: Paraburkholderia sp.; assembly: GCF_049581445.1. GTDB lineage: Bacteria > Pseudomonadota > Gammaproteobacteria > Burkholderiales > Burkholderiaceae > Paraburkholderia. Next base: position 13,224 of record NZ_JBAURZ010000008.1, read on the forward strand.
TATCCTCGCTAACCGGCACCAGCACAATCGACGCCTTGAAATAATGACTCTGCTTACACTGCCCCGGAGCGAACACCCTTGAATGCAAATCCAGCGGACAGCCCCGCGCAATCGCATCACGCACCTTTTCGCCGCTGATTTCGAGCACCGTATAACCACTGCCAATATCCACCGCCGACGCAAACTGCCCCTCCAGCGCCTGCGCGAGCTTGCCTTCCAGCGTCGGAGCTTGTTGCTGCCGCGAGCACACCATCCATTCGTCTGGCCCCAGCCACAGCACGTCGTAAGCGTTGCCGCGCGCCACCGTATTGGGCTTCGCGGGCGGACGGCAACCCGTCACGCTCTCCACGGCGCTGACAAACGTCGGATCGTTCGCATCGCCGCGCAGGTTCACCAGATCGCGAAATGGCCGCTCGCTCAAGCTGAACTTCTTCGATGCGGCCGCCTGATGCGCCTTCAACAGATCGCCGAGACCCACCAGCGGCGACTCCTGCCAGACTTCGCCGGCCGCGCGCTGCACGATCGTCGTAGCCACGCCCGGCGCATTATTTCTTGCTTCATTCCACATGTTGACGCACTCCTTCCGTATCGTAGAAAACCGGGCTGGTGATCTTCGCTGTGATCTGCTTGCCGTTGGCAAGCGGGATCGTCACGTTCTGCCCCATCTTGTCGAGGCCGCCCTTGATGACGGCGAGCGCAATCGAGCGCTTCAGGATCGGGCTGTAATAGCTCGATGTCACGTGCCCAAGCATCGGCGCAGTGTCGCCCGTAAATGGTCGGGCGACGATCTGGCTGCCTTCCGGGAGCACGAACGAGGCGTCATCGGGCAATAGGCCCACGAACTGCTTGCGGCCTTCCTTCGCGGTATCGGAACGCGTCAACGAGCGCTTGCCGAGGAAGTCTTTCGACTTCGCCACCAGCCCGCCCATCCCAAGGTCATACGGTGTGATGGAGCCGTCCGTATCCTGACCGACAATGATGTAGCCCTTCTCCGCACGCAGTACGTGCATCGTTTCGGTGCCGTACGGCGTGATATCGAACTCGGCGCCTGCGGCCATCAACGCTTCCCACACGGCGCGACCCAGATTGGCCGGCACGTTCACTTCGTAGGCCAGTTCGCCCGAAAAGCTGATGCGCATCACACGCGCCGCGACACCCGCCACCGTGCCTTCGCGATACGACATGAACGGGAACGCGGCATTGGCGAACTCGATATCGCTGCACAATTTCTGCAGCACCTTGCGGCTCTTTGGCCCCACCACTGCGAACGTGGCCCAGTGATCCGTCACCGACGCGAGCCGTACCTTCATGTTCGGCCACTCGGTCTGCAACCAGCGTTCGAGCCAGGTCAGCACGCGTGCGGCGCCGCCGGTCGTGGTGGTCATCATGTAGTGCTGCTCGCCCAGGCGCACCGTGACGCCGTCGTCGAACACCATGCCGTTCTCATCGAGCATCAGGCCGTAGCGGCACTTGCCGACTTCGAGCTTGCTCCACGGGTTCGTGTAGACCCAGTTGAGCAACTGCGCGGAATCGGGGCCCTGAATGTCGATCTTGCCGAGCGTCGAGGCGTCGAGAATGCCGACGCTGTTGCGCACGGCGAGGCACTCGCGCGCCACTGCCGCATGCAGGTCTTCGCCTTCCTTCGGGTAGTACCGGGGACGCTTCCAGTTGCCCACGTCCTCGAAGGCCGCGCCGTTCTCGACGTGCCACTCGTGAATGCACGTCTTGCGGATCGGATCGAACATATCGCCCAGTTCGCGGCCCGCAAAGGTGCCGAACGTGACCGGGGTGTAATTGGGCCGGAACGTCGTCGTACCGGTTTCGGGAATCGTCTTGCCAAGCGCGTCGGCCAGAATCGCCATGCCGTTGATGTTGCCGAGCTTGCCCTGATCGGTGCCAAAACCCATCGCCGTATAGCGCTTGACGTGTTCGACAGATTCGAATCCCTCACGCGCGGCAAGCAGGATGTCGGCGGCGGACACGTCGTTCTGGAAGTCGACGAACTGCTTCGGTCCGCGTGCTGCGGCCTCGCGACTGCCTACCAGCCATAGCGGCAGCATTGGCGCTTCACTGATCTCCGCGACGTGCGGCACCTCGGGACGCGCCACCGAGAACCCCACCGCTTTGGCTGCTTCGACGCCGGCGTCCACCGCGAAACGCAAACCGCGTGCAAGGCTGAATTCTCCCGCTGCCGCACCGATGCTGCTTTCCGGTTGCATCGCCTTACCCGGCACAAAACACACCTTGTCGTTGTTCCAATGCGCCCTGCCGCCCGATTGCGCGAACAGATGCAGCACGGGACTCCAGCCACCCGACATGGCGAGCAAATCGCAGTTCAGATCAGGTTGTTTGGCGCCGACCTTGCCGTTGGTGTACGCGGCCACTTCGACCGAGTTCACGCGCAATTTGCCCTGCGCCGTCGTCACGACCGCGTTGTTCAGGATCATGACGCCATGACGGCGTGCCGCAGTCGGCAGTGCGCCGTTGCCCTGATCGCGCGGATCGACCACCGTAACCTTCGCACCACAGGCCTTCAAGTCCAGCGCGCATTGATAGCCGTCGTCATTGGTCGTGAACACGACTGCCTCGCGGCCTGGCAACACGCCATAACGATGAATGTAGGTCGAGACAGCCGAGGCCAGCATCACGCCCGGCAGATCGTTATTGCCAAACACGATGGGACGCTCATGCGCGCCGGTGGCGAGAATCACCCGTTTGGCGCGGACCTTCCACAGCAGTTCACGCGTGCCCTTGCGCATCGACACCGGCAGATGGTCCGTCAGCCGCTGCGTGATGGTGACGAGATTGTGATCCTGATAGCCGAACGCATTGCTACGGCTAAGAATCTGCACCTCGGGCATGTGCCGCAGTTCGGCCTCGATCTTCTCGACCCATTTCAAGGCGCTGCGACCATCAATTTCAGCGCGGCACGACAACAGGCTGCCGCCGAGTTCACGCTGGTCGTCCACCAGAATCACCCGCGCGCCCGACAAGCCCGCCGCATGCGCAGCCCCCAGTCCGGTCGGGCCACCGCCCACTACCAGCACGTCGCAATGCGCAAAGCATTTGTCGTAGCGGTCTGCGTCCGGCACTTCAGGTGCCTTGCCAAGACCCGCTGCTTCGCGAATCTTGTCTTCGTACTTCGGCCACCATTTGCGCGGCCACATGAAGGTCTTGTAGTAAAACCCGGCCGGCATGAAGCGCGAAAACTTCTGGTTGATCGCCATGCGGTCATGTTCGAGACTCGGCTCGGCATTCACGCTCGTTGCGAACAGCCCCTGATACAACTCCACTTCTGTCGCACGCGCATTCGGTACGGTGTACGCACCGCGTTCGAGTTGCACCACAGCATTCGGTTCTTCAACACCTGCCGTCACGATGCCACGCGGACGGTGGTATTTGAAGCTACGGGCCACGAAGTGCACGCCGTTGGCGAGCAGCGCCGACGCCAGCGTGTCGCCCTGAAAACCCTGATATGTGCGGCCGTTGAACGTGAAGGTCAGCGCAATCGCGCGGTTGATGCGCCCACCAGCGCCGAGGCGGTCTTTCTGGCTCATGGTTTCTTGCCCTCTTGAGCGTCCTGATTGGCATTGCCAGCTTGACCAACAGTTTTCTGGCTACCGAAAGTTTCATAACCGAGGATCTGGTACGACACCGTGTCGCGCGTCGCCATGAACCAGCGACGGCAGCCCTGCGTATGCAGCCATTGCTCGCGATGCACGCCGCGCGGGTTCTTGCGCATGAACAGGTACTCGCCCCATTCCTTGTCGGTGAGTTTTTCGGTTTCGAGCGGTCGGGCGATATCGGCTTCGCCGCCGCACGAGAATTCGGATTCGGCGCGCGGCCCGCACCACGGGCATTCGATCAGCAGCATGGTTTCTCCGTTGGTGTGGGTTAGTGAGCCACGCCGGCAGCGCCGTGTTCATCGATCAGATGGCCGGTGTAGAAGCGATCCAGCGAGAACGGCGCGTTAAGCGGATGCGGTGCGTCGTTCGCGATGGTGTGGGCGAACACCCAGCCCGAGCCTGGTGTCGCCTTGAAGCCGCCCGTGCCCCAGCCGCAGTTGAAATAGAGGCCCTTCACGTCGGTCTTGCTGATGATCGGGCACGCATCGGGCGAAATATCCACAATACCGCCCCACTGCCGGTTCATCCGCACACGCGAGAACACCGGGAACATTTCGACGATCGCCTCCAGCGTGCCTTCGATGATGTTGAAGCTGCCACGCTGGCCGAAGCCGGCGTACTGATCGACGCCCGCGCCGATCACCAGGTCGCCCTTATCGGACTGGCTGATATACGCATGCACCGCGTTCGACATGATCACGGTATTGACCACCGGCTTGATCGGTTCGGACACCAGTGCTTGCAGCGGGTGACTTTCCAGCGGCAGACGAACACCGGCCATGTCGGCGAGCGTCGAGGTATTGCCTGCTGCCACCACGGCGACTTTCTTCGCCTTGATGAAGCCCTTCACGGTATCGACGCCTGTCACAGCACCACCTTCACGACGGATACCGGTTACCTGGCAGTTCTGGATAATATCGACGCCGTGCTGATCCGCGCCACGCGCAAAACCCCACGCCACCGCATCGTGACGCGCCACGCCGGCGCGACGCTGAATCGAAGCGCCCATCACGGGATAGCGGCTATTGAGGTTGATGGTCGGTTCGATTTCCTTGATCTGCTCGGGCGTGAGAAATTCCGCATCCACGCCATTCAGGCGATTTGCGTTCACGCGGCGTTCGGTATCGCGCACGTCCTGCAGCGTGTGGGCCAGATTCAGCACGCCGCGCTGGCTGAACATCACGTTGTAATTGAGATCTTGCGACAGGCCTTCCCAGAGTTTCATCGCCTTCTCATACAACGCGGCGGATTCGTCCCACAGGTAGTTCGATCGCACGATGGTCGTGTTACGCGCGGTATTCCCGCCGCCGATCCAGCCCTTCTCAAGGATCGCGATGTTGCGCACGCCGTGTTCCCTGGCGAGGTAGTACGCGGTGGCAAGACCGTGTCCACCGCCACCGACGATCACCACGTCGTACTCGCGCTTCGGCTCCGGGCTTCTCCACTGCCGCTCCCAGTTCTCGTGATACGACAACCCGTTGCGGAACAAACTGAATATTGAATAGCGGCTCATGGGGCTAGTCCCGTAGTTAACATTCGCTGACGTTCATGTGGGCTGCCTGGTCCTGATGGGTAAGCTGCCGGACCGGACCTCACCGTCGTTGCCGCTCAGACGGTTCTTTCCGGAAGGTTTCACGCACTTCTCAACATGGCTCAAGTAGACCAAAGCGTAAAAACGGCTGATAGAACAAAAACGCCATCGACTTGGGACGGCGACGCCAATGGCGAGCGTCTATGGATGTGGCCACCGCAGTCCTGCTGCGGCACGTCGAGCACGCTACTGTGTAGAAGGCGCTGCGTATCCGGTTGGTCGGCGAGATGCAGAAAGGCGATGCGCCGCAACCGCATCCGGCCGGCCCTGAGCCGGCCAGGCATCCGGAGGTCTGGCGAGCCATTCTATTGATGGAACAGCATGTGGAGCGCTCGCTGCCGCTCGAAGGGCTGGCTAGCAAGCTGGATATGTCGCCGCGTCAACGGGAGCGGCTCTTCGAGGCGGAAACGGGAACGCGGCGCGCTGCCGACCCTGCCGAGCCCCCGTCACCAGCAGAATGAACAAAGGCGGCCCAATCCCGCGGCCGCCTTCGATTTCAAGCGCTCGAATGCATCAAGCTGGCAACCAGCCGCTTACTCCGACTCTTCCGCCCACACGGCATTTTCCCGCGCCATCAAGGTAGTCGAAGCCGCCGGACCAAAGGTGCCGGCGGTATAACCGCGCGGCCGTTCGCCAGACTTCTGCCAGCCTTCGAGGATCGGCTCGGCCCAGGCCCACGCCGCTTCCAACTCGTCGCGCCGCATGAAGTGCGTCAGACGTCCACGGATCACGTCGATCAGCAGGCGCTCATATGCCTCGGCGCGGCGCTCGGTAAAGGCCTGTTGCAAGTCGAGATTCAGGTTCACAGGCAGCATATGCATGCCGCTGCCCGGTTCCTTAGCCAGCATCTGCAACTGGATCGATTCTTCCGGCTGCAACTGGATCACCAGACGGTTGCCATAGTGACGCGGCCCGCTCGGGATGATCGAGAACGGCAGTTCGGAGAACTCGATAACGATTTCCGACACCTTCTTCTGCATACGCTTGCCGGTACGCAGGAAGAACGGCACGTTGGCCCAGCGCCAGTTGTTGATCTGCGCGCGCAACGCGACGAAAGTTTCGGCGCGACTGTTGGCCGGCACGTTGTCTTCTTCCAGGTAGCCTTTCACCGCTTCGCCATCCACCGCGCCCGCGGTGTACTGGCCGCGCACGGTGTCTCGCGCGATATCTTCGGGCGTCATTGGGCGCAGCGAACGCAGCACCTTGAGCTTTTCATCGCGCACCGCGTCCGGATCGAGTGAGACGGGCGGCTCCATCGCGACGATGCACAGCAATTGCAGCAGGTGGTTCTGCACCATGTCGCGCAACGCGCCGGTCTTGTCATAGAAGCCCGCTCGGCTGCCCACGCCCACCGTTTCCGCCACCGTGATCTGCACGCTCTTGATATACGGCGCCTGCCACAACGGGCCGAAAATCGCGTTGCCAAAGCGCAGCACCATCAGGTTCTGCACCGTTTCCTTGCCGAGGTAGTGGTCGATCCGGTAGATCTGCGCTTCGCTGAAATGCTGACCAACGGCAGTGTTGATCTCCTGCGCCGACGCCAGATCGTGGCCCAGCGGTTTTTCCAGCACGACGCGCGAATGCTCGTCAATGAGTCCTGCGCCCGAGAGGTTGTCGCAGATGTTCGTGAACAGGTCCGGCGAGGTTGCCAGATAGAACACGCGCCTTGCGCCCTCGCGCGACACTTGCTTTAGACGCTGGTAGTCCTCCGCCGAATCCACGTCCATGCGCACGTATTCGAACAGCGCGAGGAATTTGTCCCATGCGCCAGCCTCGAAGCACTTCTTTTCAATGAAGGGCTTGGCCTTCGCTTCCATGAACTCGTTGATGTATTCCTCACGCGACCAAGGCTTGCGGCCAATCGTGAGAATCCGGGTTTCCGGCGGCAGGTTGCAGTGCAGATGCGCCATATACAGCGCAGGCAGCAGCTTGCGAAACGACAGATCGCCGGTGCCGCCGAAGATGATCATATCGAGCGGCAAGTCAGGCGTGGCAGAGGCGTGTTGGGTAATCATATCGCTGTGTCACCGTCGTGGTAGGCGTCAGTCAAGGGCATAACGCCGGACATCCGGCGTCTTCTGGCAAACGCCTATGGTGCAACGTTTTTGGATTGTTTGCACGCTACGCGTGTTCGTGACCGTTTGACGGCGTTGAAAGCTTTAGCCTTTCTCCAGAGACTGACGCGCCACCCGGCAAGCGGCGAGGTCCCACGCCGCGCAGCCTACGCTCTTGAATAGCACGGGCGTGCTGGCCTTCGGCGGTAGCGCGGACCCGTCCAGCAGCGCTGCAACGCCGGTGACATCGGCCCAGTTCACGGCCGCCTGGATAAAGTCGCCAGCCTCGTGCCGGGCGCCGGCCAGATCGTCAACGTAAAGCGCGCTACCGTGCACCGTGCGCGCGCCGATTTCCAGCATCTGCGGCGTAAACGCGCCAACGCCGATCACGAGACGCTCTGCACGCGCGGCTTCGTCGTAGACAGCCTGCTTGCTGGTAGTCAGCGTAATCACCACGTCGACACCATCCGGCACCTCCGCGCTCCCGAGCGCTTGCAGATTGGGGGTCTTGCCGCGATGCGCGGCGCAGAAGGCCTCCGCTTTCGCTGGCGCGCTACCCTTCACCCAGACGCGCGCTTCGGGAAACAGTTCGCCGATCGCCTCAGCGTGATTGGCGGACTGCGTCCCCGTGCCGATCAGCAGAAACTCGCGCGGCGCGGCCCTGCCCGATGCCCCGCCTTTGAAGGTCTGCACCCCGAGCATCGACATCGCCGCCGTGCGTCGGCCGGTGACGGTCGGGCCATCGAGGATGAAGAGCGTCGCACCCGTGTCGGCGTCGAAGCCCATGACCTGGCCGTGAATGGTCGGCAGGCCGCGTGGCCCGTTGGCCGGACACACGTTGACCAGCTTGTGGATGCCGAGATCGGGGGCGGTGGCCGGCATCGACAGCATGATGCCGCCCGCATTGAGCGGCACCACCAGGCGCTCCGGGCTCACGATGCGGTTCTGCGCGTAATCGACCGAAGCTGTTTTCAATGCCTCGACAAGTTCGGCGTAAGGCGTGAGCCGGGCGGTCGCAACGGCGTCGAAGATCTGCGTGGTGGGTTGGGTCATGTGGTTCGTTCAGGATGAGGGCAAGGCGCGGGGAATCAGGCGGTCAGCCCGCGCCTCGGTCCGCGCGCCGTTCAGCGCACGAGGAAACCATAAGTGAGCGGATCGCGTTCGTCGACGATCCAGTTCGCAAAACCGCAGATATGCGCGTCACCTTCCACTTCGGGGATCACGGCGTCGAACTGCGCGAGCTTCGTTTCGGACAGCACGCGGCCACGAAAAATCGTGCCTATCACTGATTCGTTGACGAGCGTCTCGTCGCGCCCCAACTCGCCGCGCAGATAGAGTTGCGCGACCCGTCCTGCCGTACCCGAACCCGTGGGCGAGCGGTCCACCTCACGGTCGGCGAATACGCAGCAATTGGCCTGCGTCGAGCCCGCGTGGCGCGGTGCATTGTCGATGATCGTGCCGTAGATGTGATTGATTTCAGGTATGTGCGGATGAACCACCTTGAAGGCCTCGTTCGCCGCCCGCTTCACTTCGGCGCCAAACTGGATCAGGCGATCCACCTCCGCCTCACGCACGTTCAGATCGAACGGCCTGCCTGAGGTGTAGAAATAGAACGCGCCGCCAAAGGCGATATCGCCGCGCACCTCGCCGAAACTCGGCGTGTTGACCGTGACATCGCGCTGCCAGATGAATGACGGCACATTCACGAAACGTACGCTGCCTGCGTGATCGCCGTCCCATTTGACGAAGGCTTCGATGAAGCCGCACGGCGCGTCGATCCCCACCCGCGTCTCCGGCTCGGTGCGCTCGATCCAGCCAAGCGCCACGGCGGCGGTGGCGAGCCCGATCACCCCGTGTCCGCAATGGTCGCTATAGCCCTCGTTGTGGACAAAAATGATGCCGAAATCAGCCCCTTCGCTGACCGGTTCGGTCAGGTAACCGCCGTACATATCCGCATGCCCGCGCGGCTCGAACATCAGCGCACGGCGCAAATGATCGTGATTCTCCTTGAGCCAGGTACGCCGCTCGACAATCGTCTTGCCGGGAAACTTCGGTAGCCCGCTGGTGACGATCCGGAACGGCTCGCCGCCGGTGTGCACTTCAACCGTGCTGATCACGCGATTCAGTTTCATGATTGATGCACGCCCTTATCGTTTCGCGCCCGGCGCAATGGCCGAAAATTCTTGCCTGCAGACCACGCTGTTCTCCTCCTTGCTGTTCTATACTGGCTCAAAATGTAGACCAAATGTGGTTCGGCATCAACCAATTTAAAACCTGATTACAAGAACTGGTTTGAATCCGGGTCAGCGGCAAGCAAACCACCCCGATCCGCGGATTTACAGGCGCCCATGGTCACACCCGCCCTCGCATTGGAAAGTACCTTTCGTCCCAAGCAGATCTACGAGCAGGTGTCCGAGCGCATCCGTGCCGAGATCCGCAATGGGCAGTTCGTCGCCGAGTCACGCCTGCCGTCCGAGCGCGAACTGGCGGCCCGGTTTGGCGTGGGCCGCCCGGCCG
>NZ_JBAURZ010000009.1:0-14451 GCF_049581445.1 Paraburkholderia sp.
CTTTGCCAGTGTGATCGTACTGAAGGGCACGGGAACTGTCATCGCCGCGCCGGACGGACGCGTCGCCATTAATCCAACCGGTAATGCGGCGCTCGCGACCGGCGGCACTGGCGACGTGCTGGGGGGCATTATCGGCGCGCTTTTGGCGCAACGCTTGCCGCCTTATGAAGCTGCATTGGCGGGAGTCTATCTGCATGGCCTCGCCGCGGACACCTTGTCGGCTCAGGGGAAGGGCCCGGCAGGGATGACGGCGGGTGAGCTCGCGCCAATGGTGCGCACCCTGCTGAACCGTATGTTTTATCCGGGGGAATCGGCACAGGGTTGAGAGGTATGGTTCGGTGCGTGAGCATTGATGCCTGTGCATTGATGGCTAAGCATTGTTGCCCGTGATTCACTGCCGGTCGTTATCGCTTCCTGACGCACGGTTCACGGTTCACGGTTCACGGTTCACGGTTCACGGTTCACGGTTCACGGTTCACGGTTCACGGTTCACGGTTCACGGTTCACGGTTCACGGTTCACGGTTCACGGTCCGTGGTCCGTGGCTTGCGGCTTGCGGCTTGCGGCTTGCGGCTTGCGGCTTGCAGTTCATAGGCTGCGGCTTGCCGCCTCGGGCCCGATATGCGGTGCGGGCCCTGCCCGCCACCCTCGCCTTTCCATGTCCTTACACTGTCGCCCATCACGCCGTACCGTCTCGCTATCTGGACAAGCTGCTTGCGACACTGCCCCCTTCGCGCCAAGGCCGCTATACTGAATCACTACGCCGACCGGCCGGGAACCCGAGCGAACCCGAGGCCCGACGGTGTGTCAGAACATCCCCCGGCTGCGCCCTGCGCAATGCCTTCCCTTCGTGTCCCTTCGTTAGACGGAAGATCATGACGTTGAAATCGCTGCCCGCCTGGTCCTCGCTGCAAAGCCATTACGAACAGATTCGCAATGAGCACATGCGCGACTGGTTCTCCCCCGCGAACGACCCCGCCCCTACTCGTGCCGAGCGCTTCGCGTTCGCCGGCGGCGGTCTATCGGCCGACTTCTCGAAGAATCGCATCACCGACGAAACGCTTAAGCTGCTCGTCCAGTTGGCGCGCGAAGCCGGCGTCGAAAAACGCCGGGACGCGATGTTCGCAGGCGAGATCGTCAACCCGACCGAAGGCCGCGCCGTCCTGCACACGGCGTTGCGTGCCACCGATCCGAAGGCGCCATTTCACGCCGAGGTGATGGCCGAGCGCGCCAAGATGGCGGCGTTCGCCGACCAGGTGCGCAGCGGTGCGTGGACCGGCTACACCGGCAAGCGGATTCGCTACGTTGTGAATATCGGCATTGGGGGCTCGGACCTCGGTCCGAAAATGGTGGTGAACGCGCTGCATCACCTCGCCGCACCGGAGATCACGAGCCACTTCGTGTCGAACGTCGACGGCGCGGATCTGTACCGCACGCTGCAGGAGATCGATCCCGAAGAGACGCTCGCCATCATCGTCTCGAAGACCTTCACCACCCTCGAAACCATGACCAACGCGCGTTCCATGCGCGACTGGCTCCTGGAAAAGGGCTGTCCGGAAAGCGCGCTGGCCAAGCACTTTGTGGGTGTGTCCGCCAACCCGGCTGAGGTCGTCAAGTTCGGCATCGCGAAGGAAAACGTCTTCGAGATGTGGGACTGGGTCGGCGGTCGTTACTCGTTGTGGTCGGCCGTCGGCTTGTCCATCATGATCGCGATTGGGCCGAAACAGTTCGACGAACTGCTGGCCGGCGCAAACGAGATGGACCAGCACTTCCGCGACGCACCGCTCGAGAATAATCTGCCGGTGCTGCTGGGCATGATCGGCGTCTGGTATCGCAACTTCTTTGGCTCGCAGAGCTATCTGGTCGCGCCGTATTCCGAGGCGATGCACTACCTGCCGTCGTATCTCCAGCAACTGGAGATGGAGAGCAATGGCAAGTCCGCGCGCCTCGACGGTGCGATGGTCGACTATCCGACCGCGGCCGTGACCTGGGGTGAACCGGGCACCAACGGTCAGCATGCGTTCTTCCAGATGCTGCACCAGGGCCCGACGCTCGTGCCGATCGATTTCATCGCCGTGCTCACACCCGAGCATCCGCTGGTGAGCCACCACCCGAAGCTGCTGGCAAACTGCTTCGCGCAGAGCGAAGCACTGATGCTCGGCCGCACGCTGGAGGAAGCGAAGAAGGTGGCAGGCCCGGACAAGCCGGAACTCGCACCGCACCTCGTATTCCCCGGCAACCGCCCCACCAGCACGCTGATTCTCGAGGCGCTGACGGCGCGCTCGCTCGGCGCGCTGATCGCGCTTTACGAACACAAGGCGCTGGTACAAGGGACGGTCTGGAACATCAACTCGTTCGATCAATGGGGCGTCGAGCTGGGTAAGATCCTCGGCAAGGTGGTCGAGGCGGACTTGACTGCGGCCAGTACGGATGCAGGCAAACACGACTCGTCGACCTCCGCACTCATCGCGCGGGCGCGGGCGGCGTTGAAGGGTTGAACATGCCGCGTGTGGTGATGGTGATGGTGATGGTGATGGTGATGGTGTCGATGCAGACGGCTTGATGGTCGGTTCTGCATTCGAGATAAGGCGGGTCGCTTCTGCGGCCCGTTTTTTTTGCACCGCCCGGATGGGTATTGGCGCGAGCTCAGCCCGAAACGAGACGCCCCGCCTCGATCGTCACCGTCGCGTCGCAGCGGCGTGCAAGCTCGATGTCGTGCGTCACCAGAATCAGCGTAGCGCCATTCGCCCGATTCATCTCAAACATGAGATCGATCACGGCATGCCCCGTTGCGGCATCAAGGCTACCGGTGGGCTCATCGGCAAACAGAATGGCCGGATGCGTGACGAAGGCCCGCGCCAAAGCGACGCGCTGTTGCTCGCCACCTGACAGCAGCTTCGGATAATGACGGGTACGCTGCCCAAGGCCCACCTGCTCGAGCAGCCCGCGCGCCCGCGTTGCGGCGTCGCGCGAGCCGACACCGCCTTGCAACTCCAGCGGCAAAGTGACGTTTTCGAGCGCCGTGAGATGTGGCATCAACTGAAACGACTGGAACACGAAACCGACGGAACCGTTGCGCAATGCAGCGCGTTCGTCTTCGCTCAACTGGGTGAGTTCCTGGCCCAGCAATCGAACCGACCCCGAGGTCGCGCTGTCCAAACCCGCGAGCAAACCTAGCAGAGTAGACTTGCCCGAGCCGGATGCACCGACGATCGCGACACTGCTGCCGCCTTCGATCGAAAGATCGATATCATCGAGAATCGTCAGTTCTCCCGTTGCATCCTTAACCCTCTTACACAACCCCCGCACTTCGATGACTGGATCAGTTTTCTTTTGCATGGTGAAGCGTAGATTGAAAGTGAGCCTGGCTGCGCTGAATGCATCGTTCGGCCTGGTGCTCGTTGCCGCCTCGATACCATTGACCGTGCACGCCGCCAACACACCCGAGGCGAGTAAGCCTGTCATTGTGGTGCTGGGCGACAGTATCTCCGCTGAGTATGGCCTGCCGCGCGACACCGGCTGGGTTGAATTGATGCGCCAGCGCCTGGCCAACGAGCGGATTAATTATAGCGTTGCCAATGCAAGCATCAGTGGCGACACCACAAGCGGTGGACGCGCCCGCATGCCGGAGTTGATGCAACGGCTCAAACCCAGCATCGTGATCGTTGAACTTGGCGCCAACGACGCACTGCGCGGCGTGCCGCTCGCGACGACCGAAGACAACTTGCGCACGGTCATCGAACAGGCTCAACAAGGACATGCGAAGGTCGTACTCATCGGCATGTACGTCCCACCTAATTACGGCCCCGACTACACACAAAAGTTCCACGGGCTGTACGGGAAGCTCGCGCAGGAGTTTCACGTTGCACTCGTGCCATTCCTCCTCGCGGGTATCGCCGACAAGCCCGACATGTTCCAGGCGGACCAGATGCATCCAAATCAGCAGGCACAGCCCGTGCTACTTGACAACGTGTGGCCGACACTCAAACCACTGCTGCACACTACTTCCCCTCACTGACAAACCCTTACAACTTGTCGCGAACGAACGGGGAACGTGTGTCGTGGGTGTCGATCTGACACTTTCGCTAAACGCGAAACCCGGCTCGATTCTGAGCGCTAATGTGAGGAGAGGACGTGAAATACCTACCGTTAATCGCTTTGACCGTGGCAATTTCTGCCTGTGCCGCTCAACCGCCAGCTGGCGTGCAGTCCGTCGGACAAAGCCAGCAACCCCCTAAGGCCGTCGCGCAATGTATCGCCCAGAAATGGGCCGACGCTAGTCAACAGCAGGTCGTCTCGCAGAACACGATGGCCAATGATCAAGCCATGGACGTGTATGTTCCGGGTCAACAACCGCCGACCGGCGCCGCTGCTGTGGTACGCCCAGGAACGGGTACGGGCTCGTGGGTCGGCTTCCGCTCGGGTGGCGGTGGGGGCAGCGATGCCACCGGCGCGATCAGCGGCTGTCTCTAAGCGTGATTGAGGCGCCTTGCCCGGCGTACATGCAGTTTCCACGCTAGCCTTCAAACTAGCAGCTGATTCGGGGGCATGCTCGCCGGATAAGAAAAAACCCCGCGCATGCGGGGTTTTTTTGCAAAGGGAGATCAGACCTCAGGCGCGACGTCTGGTATTGCGCCCGAGTGAATCGCCCAGTGGAGTCGATAAATGCGGGCGATCAATTACCACCCGAGTCCGATTGCCCACTATCGAGCGAACCGTAGAACTTGACCTTCGAGCGGGCACGCAAGGCATCGATGTACGCGCTCATCTCTGATTGCGCTTCGACCTGCGCCAACTGTTGCTGTGCGGCAGCGAGACGTTGCGGATCGATCGGCGCGCCAGGCAACACCGCATTGACGCGGTAGATCGCATAGCCGCTGTCGCCCAGATCGACGCCCACGTATGCGGGCAGCTTTTGCCCATCCACCTTGTAGATCGCGCTCACTGCAGCAGGCGTCAGCCCTTGCGCGTCGTTGCGCGAGACCTTCAGCGGTGCTGCGAAATCCGTGGTCGCATTCGACTTCTGCAGTTCGGCAAGCTTCGCTGCGCCGTCTTTATGCGCCAGCTCATCGGCCTGAACAGCAATGACCTTCTGACGCACTGCATCCTTGACAATATCCAGCGGAGGGACTGCAGCCGGCTTGTAGTCAGTGACGTGCGCGGCAATCAACGTGTTGCCGCCGACGTCGATGGCTTGTGTGTTGTTACGCGCCTGCACGGCGTCGTTCGCAAACACTGCGCTCAGAAACTTCGCGCTGTTCAGCGGGCTCGTCGGCGGCAGCGCGGGGTTCGGCTGCGGCGTGACGGTAGCGGTCTGGATCTGCAGCTTGTACTTGTCAGCGGCCGGTTGCAGGCTCTTCGCCTTCTCGTAGACCACCGACGTAAAGCCATCCGAATCGTCGCTGAATGCCTTGGCTGCCATCTGCGCCGTCAGATCCTTCGTGATCGCGTCCTTCACCGTGTCAAACGGCTGCGTCACGGACGGCTTCACGTCCGTCGCCTTCAGGATCAGATAGCCGACATCCGTCGATACCACGTCGCTGATTTCATCCTTCTTCAGCTTGAACGCCGCGTCGTCGAATGCCTGACCGCCCGCCATCATCTTGTGACCGAAGTAGCCGAGATCGCCGCCCTTCGAGGCCGAGGCCGGATCCTGCGAGCTCTGTTCGGCAATCTTGGCGAAGTCGTCCGGATGCGCCTTCACTTGCGCCAGCAAGCCGTCCGCCTTTTGCCTGGCCGCCGTCTTGTCGGCCGCGCTCGCGTTAGGCGCCACGGAGATCAGGATCAGGCTCGCACGCATCTGCGCATCGGTCTGGTAATGCGCGATGTTGTCGTCGTAGTACTTCTTCAGATCGGCGTCCGTGGGCTGGATCGCTGCAGCGAGCGCTTCAGGCGACATCACCACGTACTGGATCGTCGCCGTAGCCGGCGTGGCGAACTCGTTGCGATGCGCGTCGTAGTACGCCTGCAATTGCGCGTCCGTAGGCTGCACCTTCGCCGCGTAATCATGCGGATTGAAGGCTAGAGCCTGCACTTCACGTTGCTGCTCGGACAATTCCGTCAGATGTTGTGCGAGCGTTTTGGACGTAAAGGCGCTGCCCTCGATACTGCCGGGCAACTGCTCACTAGCCAATGTGTAGCGCATCCGCTCGTCATATTGATCAGGCGTCATGCCCTGCATCGCGAGCAGTTCCTTGTAGCGATTCACATCGATCGAACCGTCAGGATTCTTCAACGACGAAATCACCGGATCGCTCATCAAGGCGCGACGCACAGCGTCATCCGACGCGGTCAGATGAAGGCGGTTTGTTTCGTCGGCAAGGACCCGTTGTTCGATCAAACCGTCGAGCATTTCTTTGCGACGCTGGGGCGTGTCGAACGCCTTCATGTCGAACTGCGCACCGAGCACCTGACGCGCGCGGTCCAGTTGCTGACGCATCGAGTCGTCGTATGCAGCACGGGTAATCTTGTGGCCATTGACGCTGGCGACATTTGCGCTTTCGTCAAAGAAGCCGCGAAAGCCTTGAATACCCACAAAACCCAACCCCGGCACGATGACGAGGATGAGCATGAACATCATCAGGCGTTTGTGATTGCGGAAAAAATCGAGCATGCGTTAAGGATGCCAAAAACGGAACGCCCGATATTACAACAGCGGGCAATAAAAAAGGCGAACCGGAGTTCGCCTTTCAAGGATACTGGCGGAGTGGACGGGACTCGAACCCGCGACCCCCGGCGTGACAGGCCGGTATTCTAACCGACTGAACTACCACTCCTAATACTGACTGCTGCTGAACCGGAAGCTGGTGGGTGCTGAGAGGCTCGAACTCCCGACCTACGCCTTGTAAGGGCGCCGCTCTACCAACTGAGCTAAGCACCCGCTCCGCGATTCTGCGCACTACCTATCTGCCGCCTTAAGTCCCGCCGTGTTTCACGTTTTTCAACTAAGGCTTTCGCCCTAACTTAATCCCGCCTAAACTGCGACGCCCTTATGCAGCAAGTCGATTAGTTTAGCGCATCTTTTAGCGCTTTGCCAGGCCTAAATTTGGGCACCTTGGCTGCCTTGATCTTGATCGCTGCGCCTGTGCGCGGATTGCGTCCGGTCCGTGCGGTGCGCTTGCCAACTGCGAAGGTACCGAAGCCCACCAGCGTAACCGAACCACCCTTCTTCAACGTGCCTTTGACTCCACCGATCACAGCATCCAACGCACGTCCTGCTGCCGCCTTCGAAATGTCGGCTTCTTGCGCGATGTGATCGATCAATTCTGTTTTATTCATTCAAGCCCCCGAGAATGTTATTGGAAAATCTTGATGGCGCGTAATTACGCCGGGTCTCAACGCAGCACGGCCAAAAAACCGGGCCCGCCAATTAGAATTGGCCGAAACCCCTGTGTCAAGCAGGGTTGCGCCGGATTAGAGGACGTCGACGAAACATATTTCATAACGAAATATTGCCGGTGCTACCGGCGGGGACACGTCGCTTTGCGGCGTTACAGGTTTAAGTTCAATAGGTGGGAAAACGCGCCGGATTTGCGCTAATTCGGACGACACCCCAAAAAGAAAAACCCGCGGGCAATGCCGCGGGTTTTTTTGCACACAGACTGCAGTGCGCGTTAGCTCAGTATGTCACTGAGCGCGTCACTTAATGCTTCACGACATCAGTCGCGGCGTCTTTACCAGGTTCGGCCGCAACCGGCGTAGCCGGCTTCGGTTCTTCTTCCGGCAGAGCAGCGGGCACACGTTCGAGCGCGAGTTCCAGCACCTTGTCGATCCAACGGACCGGCACGATCTCAATCGCGTTTTTCACGTTGTCCGGAATCTCCGTCAAGTCCTTGACGTTTTCTTCCGGGATCAGCACCAGCTTGATACCGCCACGATGCGCCGCAAGCAGTTTCTCTTTCAGACCGCCGATTGGCAGCACTTCACCACGCAGCGTGATTTCGCCCGTCATCGCGACGTTGGCACGCACCGGAATACCGGTCAACACCGACACCAGCGCAGTCGTCATCGCGATACCGGCGGACGGACCGTCCTTCGGTGTCGCGCCTTCCGGCACGTGAATGTGAATGTCCTGCTTCTCGAAGGCTTCGTCCTTGACGCCCAGACGACGCGAACGCGAACGAACCACCGAGCGCGCTGCTTCAACGGATTCCTTCATCACGTCGCCCAGCGAACCCGTGCGAATCACATTGCCCTTGCCCGGCATCACCGCGGCTTCGATGGTCAGCAGATCGCCGCCCACTTCCGTCCACGCGAGACCCGTAACCTGGCCAACCTGATTTTCCTTCGCGGCCAGACCGAAGTCGTACTTGCGCACGCCGAGGAAAGTGTCGGCATTGCTGCCGTCGACCTTCACTGCGCCCGCCGCCTTCTTCAGCAGAAGCATCTTCACGACCTTGCGGCAGATCTTCGAAATTTCACGCTCGAGCGAACGCACGCCCGCTTCACGCGTGTAGTAACGAATGATGTCGCGAATAGCCGTTTCAGTGACATCGACCTCGGTATCCTTGAGGCCGTTGTTCTTCTTCTGCTTCGGCAACAGGTAACGTTGCGCGATGCTGACCTTCTCGTCTTCCGTGTAACCCGACAGACGGATCACTTCCATCCGGTCGAGCAACGGCGGCGGAATGTTCAGCGAGTTCGACGTCGCCACGAACATCACATCCGACAGATCGAAGTCGACTTCGACGTAGTGATCGGCGAACGTATGGTTCTGTTCCGGATCGAGCACTTCCAGCAGAGCCGACGACGGATCGCCGCGGAAATCCTGGCCCATCTTGTCGACTTCGTCGAGCAGGAACAGCGGATTGCGCACACCGACTTTAGTCAGGCTTTGCAGGATCTTGCCAGGCATCGAACCAATGTAGGTCCGACGGTGGCCGCGAATCTCGGCCTCGTCGCGCACGCCACCGAGTGCCATGCGCACGAACTTGCGATTCGTTGCGCGTGCAATCGATTGACCCAGCGACGTCTTACCAACACCCGGAGGCCCAACGAGGCACAGGATCGGCGCTTTCACCTTGTCCACGCGTTGTTGGACAGCAAGATATTCGAGAATGCGTTCTTTGACTTTCTCAAGACCGAAGTGGTCTTCGTCAAGCACCCGCTCCGCATTCGAGAGGTCGTTGTTGACCTTGCTCTTCTTGCGCCACGGCAAGCCGATCAGCGTGTCGATGTAGTTACGCACGACCGTCGCTTCAGCCGACATCGGCGACATCAGCTTGAGCTTCTTCAGCTCGGCATCAGCCTTCTTCTTGGCTTCCTTCGGCATGCGCGCGGCGGTAATGCGCTTCTCGAGCTCTTCGAGATCCGCACCTTCTTCGCCTTCGCCCAGTTCCTTCTGGATGGCCTTGACCTGTTCGTTCAGGTAGTACTCGCGCTGGCTCTTCTCCATCTGGCGCTTCACACGCCCACGGATGCGCTTTTCAACCTGCAGGATGTCGATCTCGGCTTCGAGTTGCGCGAGCAGATGCTCGAGGCGTTCGATGACCGGGAACATCTCGAGGATGTGTTGCTTCTGGTCGAGCTTGAGCGGCAGATGCGCCGCAATCGTGTCGGCCAGACGGCCGGCTTCGTCGATGCCCGAAAGCGAGGTCAGAATCTCCGGCGGGATCTTCTTGTTCAGCTTCACGTATTGGTCGAACTGCGACACGATTGCTCGGCGCAGCGCTTCAGTTTCAGCGCTGTCGGCGTGGTCGGGTTCGAGCGGCATGACTTCACACGAAAACTGGGTTTCCTGCTCTTCGATCGAGAGCGTTTTCGCGCGCTGCAAGCCTTCAACGAGCACCTTCACGGTACCGTCAGGCAGCTTGAGCATTTGCAGGATGTTGGCAATACACCCTACTTCGTACATGTCCTTTTCGGTCGGCTCATCTTTGGCAGCCGTCTTTTGGGCGACGAGCATGATGTGCTTGCCGCCTTCCATTGCTGCTTCGAGAGCCTTGATCGACTTCGGGCGGCCTACGAAGAGCGGAATCACCATGTGCGGGAAAACGACTACATCACGCAGCGGGAGCAGCGGGAGCGTAGTGCGTTCCGGCGGAAGGAGTTGGGTTCCTGACATTTCATTTCCCCATGAGTGGTATCAGTTCGTTCGATAGGTGAGGTCTGCAAAAACGATTACAAGGCCTCCGCGTGTGGGAAAAGTTCAGTGACTCCAAAGGAAACACAACCATCCTAACCCAAGATAAACAAAAAAGCCGTCCACGTTGCCATGAACGGCTTTTTTCGCAAAACCTTTAAAGCCGATCAGTTCGAACCCGCGACCTTCGGCGCGTCTTCGTAGATCAGCAGCGGTTTACCGTCGCCGTCGATAACGTTGTCGTCGATGATGACCTTGCTAACGCCTTTCATCGCCGGCAGCTCATACATTACGTCGAGCAAGGCCTGTTCCAGGATCGAGCGCAGACCGCGAGCGCCCGTCTTGCGGCGAATGGCCTTGCGCGCGACTGCCTGCAATGCACCGGGGCGAATCTCAAGTTCAACGCGTTCCATGTTGAACAGTTTGTGATACTGCTTGACGAGCGCATTCTTCGGTTCGACGAGAATCTTCATCAGCGCCGTTTCATCGAGCTTGCCGAGCGTGGCCACCACCGGCAGACGACCGATCAGTTCAGGAATCAGACCGAACTTGATCAGATCTTCCGGCTCCACTTCGCGCAGCACTTCGCCGGCGTCGCGCTCCTGCTTGCTCTTCACGCTGGCCCCAAAACCAATGCCGGTCTTTTCCGTACGGTCGACGATGACCTTTTCGAGGCCGTCGAACGCGCCGCCGCAAATGAACAGAATATTGGTGGTGTCGACCTGGATGAAGTCCTGATTGGGATGCTTGCGACCACCTTGCGGCGGCACCGACGCCATCGTGCCCTCAACCAGCTTCAGCAAAGCCTGCTGCACGCCCTCACCGGATACGTCGCGGGTAATGGACGGGTTGTCTGATTTACGGCTGATCTTGTCGATTTCATCGATGTAGACAATGCCGCGTTGGGCCTTGTCCACTTCGTAGTTGCAGTTCTGCAGAAGCTTCTGAATGATGTTCTCGACGTCTTCGCCGACATAGCCGGCTTCCGTCAGCGTCGTTGCGTCGGCAATGACAAACGGGACGTTAAGAAGACGCGCGAGCGTCTGGGCGAGCAAAGTCTTGCCGGAACCCGTGGGGCCGATCAGCAGAATGTTGCTCTTTGAGAGCTCGATTTCGTCCTTCTTGTCGAGATGCTTAAGGCGCTTGTAGTGGTTGTACACAGCCACAGCAAGAATCTTCTTTGCGCGTTCCTGACCGATCACATACTGGTCGAGAATTTCGCGGATTTCCTGCGGACTCGGCAGATCGGACTTCGACAGGCCTGCCTCAATACCCGCGCCAGCAGCCTCGTCGCGGATGATCTCGTTGCACAGGTCGATACATTCATCGCAGATGAATACCGAGGGGCCCGCAATCAGCTTTTTAACCTCATGCTGGCTCTTGCCGCAAAACGAGCAATACAACAGCTTTTCGCTGTTAGAACCTTTTTTGTCCGCCATAGATGTGTGAGCCTCCGGACACTCGATTACATGATACGCCGTTTGCCCCTGCCTCGCAGGCGGGGCAAATGAGCAAAAGCTGTGACGGCGCTTGCCGCAGGCGCTCGGACGAGTCTGATTATTTCACACCATGTCTGCCGCCGTTTTCACCCCAATAAAGGCGCCCGATACGGGCACCATGCTGGGGCGAAAACGCACCAGATCATGGACGCTTGTGCAACACCTGGTCGATCAGGCCATACGCCTGAGCGTCATCGCCGGACATGAAGTTGTCGCGGTCGGTGTCGCGGGCAATGCGTTCAACCGGCTGACCCGTGTGATTCGCCAGCAGTTGATTCAGCCTTTCCTTCAAATACAGGATTTCACGGGCCTGAATCTCGATGTCCGAGGCTTGGCCGCGGGCGCCACCGAGCGGCTGGTGAATCATTACGCGCGCGTTCGGCAATGCAAAACGCTTGCCTTTGGCACCCGCCGACAGCAGGAATGCGCCCATGCTGGCTGCGAGCCCCATGCACAGCGTCGACACGTCCGGCTTGATGAATTGCATCGTGTCGTAGATCGCCATACCGGCGGAAACCGATCCGCCCGGGCTATTGATGTAAAAGCTGATGTCCTTGTCCGGATTTTCGCTTTCCAAGAACAACAATTGAGCAACGACGAGGTTGGCCGTCTGGTCGTTCACTTCGCCGACCAGAAACACCACGCGCTCTTTCAGCAGACGCGAGTAGATGTCATACGAACGCTCGCCGCGGCCGCTCGTTTCCACGACGATCGGCACGAGGCCGAGCGCCTGCGCTTCGAGATCCCGCGACGACTGGGAGGTCAACGTGTCCAGCATTTGGGCGCGAAAGGTCATGCAATGGATCCTTGTCTGGGAATATTTATCAGATACCGGACAGGTGAGTACGACGACGCAGTATTCAAGTGCGCGAACCCCTGCGCAACCCGCGATGGAACCACGTGGCACAAAAAAACGGCGTGCAGGCCGTCGCTCCGACAGCCGGCACGCCGTTGCAGCGACGCTTACGCTTGCGCCGTTGCGCTTGCCAGTTCTTCGAAGCTCACTTCCTTGTCCGTCACCTTGGCCTTGCTGAGGACGAAATCGACGACGTTGGCTTCAACGACATACGCTTCCATTTCTGCAAGGCGCTGCTGGTTGGAATAATACCAGCGGACGACTTCCTTCGGGTCTTCGTAGCTTTTCGCGAATTCGTCGACTTCGGCACGAATCTGCTCCGGCTTCGCCTGCAGTTCGTTGGCCTTGACCAGTTCAGCCAGCACGAGGCCCAGCTTCACACGGCGCTCAGCCTGCTCCTTGAACATTTCAGCTGGGATCGGCGCGTCAGCGGCGTTCGGCACGCCACGTTGCGTCAGGTCCTGACGGGCCATTTCCACGAGACGCTGCTGATCTTGTTCGATCAGCGCGTTCGGCACGTCGAGTTCCGAAATCTTCAGCAGCGCGTCCATCACCTGATTCTTGACGATGGATTGCGTGCGACGCTTCGCTTCACGCTCAAGGTTGTCCTTGATTTCAGCGCGCATCTTGACCAGATCGCCGTCTTCGATGCCGAGCGATTTCGCAAATTCGCCGTCGATCTCCGGCTGATGCGGCCATTCGATCTTCTTCATCGTGATCGTGAACTGGGCCGTCTTGCCGGCCACGTCCTTGCCGTGATAGTCGGCCGGGAACGCGAGATCGAATTCTTTCGACTCGCCGATCTTCAGGCCAAGCGCTGCCTTTTCGAATTCCGGCAGCATGCGGCCTTCGCCGAGCACGAACGCGAAATCGTCGGCGCTGCCGCCCTGGAACGCTTCACCGTCGATCTTGCCGACGAAGTCAACCGTCACGCGGTCGCCGTCTTTGGCTGCCGTATCCGCGCCGCCGTCGCCATGCTCGCCGGCTTCGCCGCGAGCGTGGAAGTGCACGCGCTGCTTGCGCAGAATTTCCAGCGTGCGGTCAATTTCCGCTTCGCTGATGGTGGTCGTGGTGCGCTCGATCTCAGCCGTAGCGACGTCGCCCAGCTTCACTTCCGGATACACCTCGAAGGTTGCGTCGAAAGCGTAGTCGCCTTCTGCCGCGTCGACCTTCGGCGCGAAGCTCGGCTGACCCGCTACACGCAGGTTTTCAGCGCGGCTGATGTCGAAGAATTCCTTGCCGACCTTGTCGCTCAGCACTTCGGCTTCCACCTGGCCCGAATACTGTTGCGTGACCATCTTGAGCGGCACCTTGCCCGGGCGGAAACCCGGCATGCGCACGTTCTTCGCCAGTTGGCGGATACGCGAATCCACTTCCTTCTGCACGGCATCCTTCGGCAGGGAAATCGTGACGCGGCGTTCGAGCTTGCCGAGGTTTTCAACAACGTTAGCCATGGCTTCAATCGTCCTAAAATTATTCGAGCGAATCAGTTATCTTCTGCGTGCCGCCTCACGATGTCGCTTCGCATCGGTCGGGCGCCTGCGCCGCGGGCTTGCAGGCCACCGGCAGCACGGTTTGGGGCTAAAGAGCCGAATATTTTAGCAAACTATTCGCGCGCTTAGCCGGGATTCGATGTTTCGCGCCCATTTTTGTACGTTTTCTGGCCGTTTGGCCGGCTTACCGCACCGTTTGACCGCATCGGAGCACCCCATGCCGGCTATGCCAATCAGCCTATTCAGCCGCGGGCAGCATGCTGATAAGCTAACGAACGCGTTGTGGCTCACGCCCGCTCGCACCGTCATCGCAACGATTCCAACCATCAAGAGACACTATGCCGAACCCGTCGTCCGCGCCCGTCGTCGTCATTGCTCCCGATTCTTTTAAAGGTTCGCTTAGTGCCGAGCTGGTCGCACAAGCCATCGCCACCGGCATCACGCGTGCGCGGCCGGACGCCACCGTGCGCCTGTGCCCGATGGCCGACGGTGGCGAAGGCACACTGGACGCCATGCTCACGGG
>NZ_JBAURZ010000010.1:0-19704 GCF_049581445.1 Paraburkholderia sp.
AGCTTTCGCAATCCGGTCGGTCTCGCTGCCGGGCTGGATAAGGATGGGGCGTGTATCGACGGCCTGGCGGCGCTCGGCTTTGGCTTCATCGAAGTGGGCACCGTCACGCCGCGTCCGCAACCCGGCAACCCGCGCCCGCGCATGTTCCGCCTGCCGCAGGCCAGCGCGGTCATCAACCGGATGGGTTTTAACAACGCCGGCGTCGACCAGTTCGTGAAGAACGTGCAGGCCGCGCGCTATCGCGGCACGCTCGGCCTGAACATCGGCAAGAATGCCGACACGCCAATTGAGCGCGCCGCGGAAGACTATCTGTACTGTCTCGAGCGCGTGTATCCGTTTGCGAGCTATGTGACGGTCAACATCTCGTCACCCAACACCAAGAACTTGCGCCAGTTGCAAGGCGCGGGCGAGCTAGACGCCTTGCTCGGCGCGCTCAAGGACAAGCAGCAGCGCCTCGCCGACCTGCACGGCAAAATGGTGCCGCTTGCCTTGAAGATCGCCCCCGATCTCGACGACGAACAGATCAAATCGATCGCCGACACATTGTTGCGTCACCGTTTCGAAGGGGTGATCGCCACCAATACGACGCTCTCGCGCAGCACCGTCGCCGGACTGCCGCATGCGGAGGAAACCGGCGGTCTGTCGGGCAAGCCGGTGTTCGATGCCTCCAACGAAGTGATCCGCAAGCTGCGCGCCGAAGTCGGCGACACGGTGCCGATCATCGGCGTGGGAGGTATCTTCTCCGGCGAGGACGCGCGCGCCAAACTCGCGGCCGGCGCCGCGCTGGTGCAGTTGTACACTGGTTTTATCTACCGTGGCCCCGCGCTGGTGGCCGAGTGCGCTCAAGCGCTGGCGCGGATAATATAGGTATAAACAAACAATATTTAACTTTTAATAGTCTGTTTTGTTATCCTTGCCGCCTGTTCAAACCGCCCTTTACGGGCATAAAAGCACGAAGAAGGCATACGATGAAATTTGGCTCGCTGAAAAAACTCCTGGTCGCCGGTCTGATCGGCGCCTCGTTCACCGCGCTCACCGCGCATGCGGATGATCTGCTGGATCAAGTCAAACAACGCGGCACGCTGCGCATCGGCCTCGAAGGCACGTTCCCGCCGTTCGACTCCAAGGCCCCGAATGGTGAGCTGGTCGGCTTCGACGTGGATATCGCCAAAGCCGTGGCGGCCAAGCTCGGCGTCAAGCCCGAATTCGTCACTACCGAGTGGAGCGGCATCATCGCCGGCCTGCAGGCGGGCAAGTACGACGTGATCGTCAATCAGGTTGGCATTACCGACGCCCGCAAACAGGCGGTCGATTTCTCGCCGGGCTACACGTTCTCGGCTGCCCAGTTGATCCAGCGTAAGGACGACACACGCCAGTTCAAGTCGCTCGACGACCTGAAGGGCAAGAAGCTCGGCGTGGGGCTGGGGACGAACTATATGGACATGGCGAAGTCGGTGCCGGGCATCGACGTGATGACCTATCCGGGTGCGCCCGAGTACCTGGCCGACCTTGCTGCCGGTCGTCTGGACGCCGCGCTCAATGACCGCCTGATGCTTGCGTATCTGCTGAAGACCTCGCCGCTGCCGCTGCGCACCGGTGCGCTGGTCGGCTCCGCCAACCCGTCGGGCATTCCGTTCAAGAAGGGCAATCCGAAGTTCGCCAAGGCGATCGACGACGCAATGACGCAGCTCGAAGCCGATGGCACCTTCGCAAAGATCTCGGACAAATGGTTCGGCATCGACGTGACCAAGCCTATCTCGAACTGATAGCGCCAGCTGTACCACGAAAGGCGGCATCGCGACGGTGCCGCCTTTTTCATTGCCGCGACGTGTGAACGCCCCTGCTGTTACGATCACCGCTTCCGGACCCGTTTATGATGTGCGCTTCGATGCGCACGACCTCCATCGCCCATGTCCACCACTTCCCTGCTCATCCAATCGCTTCCGGTCCTCGCTCAAGGCGCGCTCCTGACGATCAAGTTCGCAGTTCTGTCGATGGTCTTCGGCCTGCTGGCCGCCAGCGTGCTGGCCGTGATGGGGATCAGCCACAACCGGGTGCTGAAGTGGATCGCGCGCGTGTACGTGAGCCTGATGCGCGGCACGCCGCTGCTAGTGCAGATCTTCGTGATCTATTACGGCTTGCCGAGCCTGGGCATCTCGCTCGATCCGACACCTGCTGGTGTGATTGCGCTATCGGCCAATGTCGCGGCTTATCTGTCGGAGAGCATGCGCGGTGCGATCCTCGGCATTCACCGCGGCCAATGGCTGGCCGCCTATAGCCTCGGGTTGTCGCGGCGCCAGACGCTGCGCTATGTGATTGCGCCGCAGGCGTTGCGTATCGCCGTGCCGAGCCTGTCGAACAGCCTGATCAGCCTGATCAAGGACACCTCGCTGGTGTCGGTGATCACCGTGACCGAACTGCTGCGCAGCGCGCAGGAAGTGATCGCATCGACCTATCAGCCGTTGCCGCTCTATCTGGCCGCAGCCGCCATCTACTGGGTGTTGTGCCAGGTGCTCGAATGGCTCCAGCACTGGTACGAGCGTAGGCTCGCACTGCCGACGCGGCATTGAGCGACGGGACAGGCAGGCCGCCCCATGTCCCGGCTCGAACTTTTAAGTTTGAACGCTCGGTGTTCGGCGCTCAGCGTGCCGCAAGCGGCGTATCGAGCCGTGCGCCGAACCGTTTGAAACGCGGCTCGTAGAAGTGATCGGGGTCAAGCGAGAACGCGACGCGACGTGTGCGACCCATCAGTTCCTTGCGCGGAAAGAAGCCAAAGTAACGCGAGTCGGCGCTGTCGTCACGGTTGTCGCCCAGCATCAGATACTCATCAGCCGGCACGATCACCGGGCCAAATGAATTGCGCGGGCTCGGCGCATCGGGCGAAAGGCGCACGATATGCGCGACGCCATCGAAACGCTCGGCCAGATAGTCGCCTCGTGAGGACGCATCGCCCGGCAGCGGCGCCAACTTCAGCGGCTGATAATCCGCCCGCACGCCGTTCACATACAGCACGTTGTCGCGCATTGCGACACTGTCGCCAGGCAGGCCAATCAACCGCTTGACGATCAGCTCGTGCGCCGCCGATGAATCGATCGTCACGATGTCGCCACGCTGCGGATCATGCAGATGCGCAATCGCGATGTGCGTAAGCGGCACACGCAGATCGTAGGCCATCTTGTCGACCAGAATGCGATCGCCCTCACGGATGGTCGGCAGCATCGAGCCGCTCGGCACGACATTCCAGTCCGCAATCGCACTGCGGAACAGCACCATCAGGACCAGAAACGCGACGAGGCTCTTGTTGTCGCGCCACAATTTTGCAAGCATGCGCATCAAAGACAGCTCCAGCGGAAGGTAATCGAAAGCTTGGACGGCGCCATCCTGGCGCGCCCGCGCAAATCGTACCACTGCCGGGGCTACTCCCCCGTGAAGCGCAACCCCAGCGCGGCGCGCGCGGCATCGGTCATGGCGATCATCTGCAACGATTTGGCGTGCGGCATCAACGGGCTTTCGAGTTGGCCCGCGCGGATCAGTTCGCAGAAGTGAGCGGTCTCGTAGTTGAGGCCGCCGCCTTCGAACGGCACGTCGAGTTCGACGACCCGACCGTCCGCGTAACGGACCGTGGCGCGGGCCGGATTCCACCAGTTCTCATGAATCGTCACGTGACCACCGGGCGCGAGCAGCAGCGCGTCGCCCTTGCCGTACAGATCGAGCCCGCAAAACAGTTGCGCGATACCGCGTTCGTGCTGGCTATTAAGGCTCGCAAACGTATCGACACCGGTCGATCCAAGCCGCCCAAGCGTCTGCACTTCAAGCGGTGCGCCCAGCCAGTCGACGGCGAGAAACATCTCATAGATACCGATATCGAGCAGCGCGCCCCCTGCATGTTCGAAGGAAAACGATGGATGGTCAGGCGGCACATTCGCGGCCGAGCAACCGGCGCGCACGAGACCGACCTCACCGATGGGATCGGTGGCCAGATGCTCGCGCAAAGCGCGATACAGCGGATAGAACGGCGGCTTCATGGCTTCCATGAAGAGTCGCTGTGCCTTGCGGGCGGCGGCAAGCACGCGTTCGAGTTGCACTGCATTGATGGTGGCCGGCTTTTCGCACAGCACGTGGAGGCCCGCCTCGAGCGCGGCAATCGCATAGTCGACGTGGCTATCCTGCAGCGTGGCGATATAGAGCGCGTCGATATCGCTTGCGAGCAGCGCCTCGAAACTCGGACACGCCACGCCACCGAATTCCTGCGCGAACGCGGCGACTGGCTCCGGGCGGCGCGACCAGAGCGCGCCCAGTTGCGCAGCGGGCACGTGCGCAAGGCCCTGTGCAAAACGGCGGGCAATGCGGCCGGTGCCGACGATGCCCCAACGGATCAGCGTGTTCATGGTGCGCTCCTTCATGCCGCCGTGCGCCGCAACGCGACGCGTGTCTAGGGCAGCTATCGAAATCAAAGGAGAAGGACGATACCACGGCTTACGCGGGCACTGGGCCACGTCGTTTTGCGAAGCGTGGGGTACAGATCGGACCAGGTAGCCGCGAGCATGGTCAGCACTGATACTACAGGTTAGCCCCACCTGAGCCCGGGGATAAGCATGTCCCTGGCGCAGATCAGACTCTGCGGTTGCCGATCGCACCGGGCATCGGCCAGCGCCATGCATTGAGTACGCGCAACATTGGCCGTTCCACGCGAAGATGGAACAGGACAGCGAGCGCCACGGATGCACACACGGCGAGCGCAAAAGCCAGCATTGCGCCATCTGCGCCGTGCATGCCCAACCAGATCGTCACCCTCACCACGAGGCTCACGAGCGGATAGTGAATCAGATACAGCGCATACGACGCGCCGCCAAGAATCTGCAACGCCCCCTGCCCGCCCCACACCGTGCCGCGATCTTCGGCCTTGACGACGCCGAATATCACAAGGGCACTGCCGAGACCGTACAAGACCGTTAGCATCGACACGATGACGTACTGCGGGCCGATATTGACGTCATCATGTCCTAGCGTCTCCCACGTCGCCCCCGCGATGAAACACGACACGCCTAGTGCGAGTGCCACGCGATCGACCCACGGCGCGAGCCGCGCCTGCCCACGCAAATTCACCGCGGCGTGCGCGGCAGGCATCGAGGTGGTGGCGGCACACAGCCACGCAACGAGGCCCCCGAGCAGGAAAAGCACGATCCGGAAATTGGCAAAGAAATTGAGTGGAAAAGTGCAGACGTACCCGCACCTCACGAAATTGAAGGCCCAGAGCGCGACTGCAAGAAAACCTGCACGCGGCGATACGATCGCCAGCGCAATCAAGGCATAAAACAGGACCTCGAATTGCAGCGACCACGCCACCGTGATGACCGGCGCGCCCGTGCTGCCCACCACCGGCGGACCCTCCGGCACCAGCAGCAGCGCCTTGAGCAGCATCCACGGGTCGCTAGGCAGCGTCTGACGCAGCGCCGGCACGACCATGGCGGCAACGCATACAGCGCCGAAAATGATCCAGTAGGTCGGGTAGATTCGAATCGCGCGCTTCATCAGATACGCGCCCAGGCGCTGCGGCTGGCCGAAATCCTTTGCGTGAATCCAGATAATGATGAAGCCGCTCAGCACGAAAAAAAAATCGACGCCGGCCCCACCGCCAAACACAAACGCGTCACCAAACGTTGACGTGCCAAAGTACTTCGGCAGCGAAATCGCACCGCGCGCGTGATAGAACACGACCATCAGCGCGGCGATTCCTCTGCAAGCCTGAAGTGATTTGTACATGACGGGGCCTCGAAGGTCTCCCGTCACTATCGGCGATCAGGCCCGCGCGGTCTGTGCGCGATGTCACACTGACCGCGCGCCCTCGCGTCACGTGTGGCCCAGAGGATCGATCGACAAGGCGCGGCTGATCTCCTCGGCGGTGTAGTCGATCATCGCAATCGACGCAGCCTCGGCCTCCTTCGGGTCACGCCGCTCGATCGCCTCGACCACGCGGCCATGCGTGAGCAGCACCGCTTCCCAGTTGCTCTCGCGTGCGGTGACGATCGGATTGGACGCTGATAGCGCACCGCGAATGATCGCCGCCATCTGCTGGAAGAACTGGTTGCCGCTTGCCTCCATGATGCGCGTGTGCAGCAGTTCATCGGCGCTCTGATACCCCGGCTCGCCAGGCCGGATCGCCTTGAACACATCGAATGCTTCGCGGATGCCGGTAATGTCGGCAGCCGAGCCGCGCACCGCGGCCTGGGCACACGCACGCGGTTCGATCAGCGCACGGAATTCGATCACGTCACGCAAAAAAAGCGGATCGGGTTTCGCGCGAAAACGCCAGCTCACCACTTCCTCATCGATCATCCGCCAGTAACGCATCGGCCGGATACGCGTGCCGATTTTCGGCCGCACGTCCAGCATTTCGCGCGCGAGCAGCATCGACAAGGCTTCGCGCATCACCGTACGGCTGACGTCGAACTCCTTCGAAAGTACATCCTGAGGGGGTAGCACGGCGCCGTATTTCTCTTCGACGATACCCGTGACAAGCCCCTCCATCACCTTGCTGACCAGTGAGCTATCTTTATGCCCTTGCTCCATGACGTCCTCCCCGTGCGGTGTTTCGCTCCCGCATCGCCTGTTGATAAGCAGCCCTCTTGGTATTTTCTGTTGTTATTTTTTGTACTAATCCATACGGTGCTAGGTTAAAACCAGATGCGCCAGATGGGAAACGTCCTAACAGGGTTATCCCTCTGAAGAATTGTTTCGTTCATGTAACGCCCCTTGCAGATGCCATAGGCAAACTTGCGTGATAAGCATGCGGTGGATAAAAAGGTTGCATCGTGCGACGACGCACGCTGCGAATTCGAATGGACAATTTGCAACAGACGCGGTAGGTGGCTGCGATTTGCGCGCAACAGGTTGGCCGCGAATCGGCGACGGCCGGCCCTGATCTGGACCGGCTCAACAGTGAGCGGTGGCGACCGACGCATATCGTCCGCCAAAAAAAACCAGGGGGGCCTGCTCGTCGAGCGAGAACACCAGCACCTTGCCAATGAAGAGCGTGTGATCGCCGCAGGGATGGCGGTCCACCACCTGAGCCGCGAAGCGCGCGACCGCATGCTCAAGCAGGACCACCCCTGGAAGCCCTTCCACTCCGGCAAAACTGGGTGCAAGGGAGTCCTGCAGATCGCCCGCGAAATGCCGGCTATGCAGTTCCTGTTCATGCGAGAGCACACTCACGCCAAACAGCGATGTGTCCATCAGGCGTTCGTGCATGCGCGCACGCCGCCCCACCGAGACAACGATCAGCGGCGGCTCGAGCGAGCCCGACATGAACGCGTTGGCGGTCATTGCGTGCAGGCGTTCGCCGCTGCCCGCGGAGATCACCACCACGCCGGTTGCAAAACGACCCAACGCGCGCCGGAAGCTTCGCTCGTCGAAGCCAGCGGGAGGCGCGTCCGGCACATCGGCCACGACGTCTACTTCACTGACTGGCAACATCCGGGCATTCATCGCTTCCCCCTTGAGTACGGCCGTATTGATCGTCGAAGCGCACGATGTCATCTTCGCCAAGATAGCCACCCGATTGCACCTCGATGATTTCAAGCGGTGTCTTGCCCGGGTTTTCAAGCCGGTGCGCGACGCCGAGCGGAATGTAGGTCGACTGATTTTCTGAAAGAAGGAAGCTTTCCTCGCCACGGGTCACGCGTGCCGTGCCTCGCACCACCACCCAGTGCTCGGCGCGATGATGATGCATCTGCAACGACAGACGCCCGCCCGGCTTCACGACGATGCGCTTGACCTGAAAACGCTCGCCGCGATCGATCGAGTCATAGCAGCCCCACGGCCGCTGCACCTTGCGATGCTCCTGCGCCTCGGCACTGCGCGACTGTTTGAGACTGCTGACGATCGCCTTCACGTCCTGGACGCGATCCTTGGCGGCAACCAGCACGGCGTCCGCAGTTTCGACCACCACCACGCCGGTCACCCCGACGCAGGCCACCAGCCGGCCCTCCGCATGCACGAAACTATCGGTCACCTGCTCCAGCAGCGCCCGGCCACGCGTGACGTTGCCGCTCGCGTCCTTGTCCGAGACTTGCCACACCGCATCCCACGCGCCGACGTCCGACCAGCCGGCGACGAGCGGCACCACCACGCCCGAAACCGTTGCGCCAGCACCAATGTGCTCCATCACCGCGTAGTCGATCGAATCCGAGGGACAAGCGGCAAACGCCGTACGCTCAAGATGAATCGCACCGTTGCTGTCAGATGACGCCCGTTCGAAGGCCTCGGTGCAAGCGGCCAGTACCGCCGGATGGCAGGCGGCAATCGCGGCGAGCCAGACTGAGGCACGCACGACGAACATGCCGCTGTTCCACCAGTACTCGCCTGAGGCAACATAGTGTTCAGCCCGCTCCTGAGCGGGCTTTTCGACAAAGCGGTCGATCCGGCGCGCACCATGTGCGCCGAGAGCAACGCCCGTCCGAATGTAGCCATAGCCCGTTTCGGGATGTCCGGGCGGCACACCCAGCGCGACCAATGCACCGTCTGCCGCATGAGCGACCGCCTGCTCGAGCGCCGCGGCAAAGCTGGCCCGGTCCTTGATCAGATGATCCGCGGGCATCACCACCAGCACCGGGTCATCGTCATCAGCGGCGCTCCGTCTCGCTGCAAGCACGGCCGCCGTCAAGGCCGGCGCCGTGTTGCGCGGCACAGGCTCAAGCATCAGGCGAGCGGCACCGTCACAACGCTGCAGCTGTTCCATGGTCTGCAGGCGCATTTCCTCGCTGCATACGACCAACGGCGCGGTGATCACGAATCGCCCAGCGCTTTCATGCTGGGCTGTACCGGCGAACAGGCCGCTGAGACGGCGCAGGGTCGCTTCCAGTAGCGACTCCTCGCCCATCAGGCCAATCAATTGCTTGGGCGCATGCTCGCGCGACAGCGGCCATAGCCGCGTGCCGGCACCGCCTGCGAGAATGATCGGGACCACGCTACGGCAGTGCACCGCTTCGCCGCTGATGCTGGGTCGAAGCAACTCGGGCAAAGCAAAATCGTTCATCTGCCGTTCTCCAGACGCGGTGCAACCCGCATTTCCGATCCGCTACGCGAAGCGCTACCGCGATACGTCAAGGCCTCATTGAAACAAATCCCGGCACTACGGCTCTGTTCGTGGGACCACACTGGCGGCCCGTAAAGCGCGCGTTGATGGGCACTCGCTCGTCTGCCAGGTGGTTTGTGTATGGACCACCGCCTGCGGCGCCGAATGGGTGGGTGGGCTAACGAACGGAATCGGTTGAACGGGCTGTTTATATTCGAATGTGACAGCTATCGACGCAAGGGACGCGCAGCACTCGTGCCTGTTGCAAACCAGCAGCGCCGTCCATGAACCACAGCACCGCGTAAAACGGGCAAGGGCCACAGCATGAGCGACACTATCGAGCGGCACATCCTGCTGCTGACAGCCACGATCACACCGCTTCAGGGCATCAACAACCTGAGCTATACCGATCCCTCGCGGCGCCTGCGCGATTACGAACTGGCCCTCGAGCATTACCTGCGCATCCGGCGCCCCGGCGAACGAATCGTGTTCTGCGAGAATTCCGGCTCGGACCTGTCGACGCTCGAAAACATCGCACGCCGCATGAATGCCGCGGATGCTGTTGAATTCCTGAGCTTCGAGGGCAATAACTTCCCCCCCACCTATGGGCGCGGCTATGGCGAGTTCAAGATGGTCGAACACGCCATGACGACATCGCGCACCATCCAGGCTGCTCAGGACGACGACATGATCTGGAAAATCACCGGACGCTATATCGTCGAGAATCTGCACGCCATCATCGACACGCGGCCCAGAAAATCTGCCCTGTACTGCAACTATCGCGATCACCCAAAAAAAGGCTGGATGGATCTGTACCTGATGGCATGGACCCGTGCCTCGTACCGGCAGTATCTCAGCCAGGTGTATACAAAGCTGATTGATGACCCTGATGGACGCCCAGTGACGGCAGAACATCTGATGCGCGAGCATCTGACCGAGACCCGCTTCGCGGGTCCGTACCGGTTCAGAAAGACGCCCAAGCTCGTGGGGATCCGCGGCGCCGACGGTGCCGGCTATCACTTGCGTGGTCGCGGAAAGTACCTGCTGCGCAACGTCATGTCGATCGTTGCGCCCTGGATCTGGATGTAAGGCGCGGCCCGGTCCTTCGGGCCGCATCGTCTGATTGCGCCGTCTATCCGATCACGCCTGGCGCGCCAGTCGGAACGGGGCCTCGCACCTCGACCTTTGTGGTCTGCGGGTTGATAAAACATTCGTACAGCCAGGTTTGTGCCTCCGCCATAGCGGACTCGCGCGACTGAGCGGTGAACAGCACGTGATCAAGGTGCGGGATTGTCACCACACGGAGACGTGAGAGCCGCCGCAGCCCACTCAGGTTCGCGCCAAACTGGATCTTCAGTTCGTCGAGCCCGAGATCGAAATCGCCATAGAGAAGCTGCACATGCACGCCTTTTGCATTGAGCCGCTGCATCAGGCGCTGCACCTCGGACGGTGCGATGGTAAGCCCAGTGGTGTTGTCGATCAGCTCCACGATGCGCCGCAACAGGCGGCGTCGCATCCGGCGCGTCAGTTCGAACGCGGCGGGCACCAAAGAAGACTCACCGCGCAGCACACGCTTCCATTTTTCCAGACTCACTGCCGAGCGACGCAACACGCGAGTCGAGGCCACGCCAGGCACCACACGGGCTGCTTCATCCCAGACAAACTTCTGCACGTTCACGCTGAAGCAGCCGACAATCGCAGGATGCGCCGCAGCCGCGTGCAAGCCGACAAACGCCCCACCACACACGCCGAACGTCGCTACACCTGAATGGCCGTTCGCCACCAGCCAATCCGCGCCCGCCATCGCGTCGACACTGGCCTGGTCCGAATAGATCGTGTCAAGTGTGACGACCTCGGCAACAGGCGTGCTCTCGCCCAGCCCGCTCAGGTCCATGCGCAGTGATGCGATGCCCTGGGCTGCGAGCCTGCGTGCAAACGTCACAAAGAGACGGCCGTCGCCGATATGATGGCTTGCGCCGGTATTGAACAGCAGCACGGCCGGGGCACCAGCGCGCGGCACATCGGGTTGGCAGTAAATGCCGAAGTATTGGCCGAAGACAACCGCACGCTCCACGGCACGATGCTGCGCGAGTCTGAGGGTGGGCAGGTCTTGCGGTAACGCATGAACGCCGCTGTCCGCGAGCATCGGTGGCGCGGGTTCCGCTGCCAGCCAGCGGGTCGCTGCGGCAAATGCTTCGACCGGCTCCTCGCTGTACAGCGCCTCGAGCATGAAGCGGTCCGACTCGTCGAAGCCCTGTCGCTCGACCTGAACGCCATTCGCGGCGTACTGTTCGGCGAGCGACGTGGCGCGCGCGCCGTTACTCGAATCCAGCAACAGCACGCGGCGCGCGGGAGCGCTCGTGTCGGTGCGGAGATCGAGCGCGCAAAGTCGGGCGATATCGTCACCGTGCCAGCCGAACCCAAACGCCTCGACGTAAGCCGCCGATTCGGGAATCGGTTCGGCGGCCGCGCCTGCCTCGGTGCTCAGCCAACCCTGCCGATGCGCGCGCAACTCACGCACATAATTCTTGCCCGACAACGCCGGCGCAAACACTACGAGTCCATCCACGTCGCCCAGACGTTGTGCGGCGATCGCGGCGAACGTCGCACCCAGGCGCAATCCGCAAAGCGACACCTGCGTGACGCCGGTCCATTGCCGCAGCCTGCGCACTGCCGTGACGATGCTCTCGATCCACGCTTCGACCTGACCCGGATCCTCCTCAGTACCCAAGGAGTCGCCGGCACCTGGGTAATCGAAGCGCAGCACCGGCATACCCGTAGCCGCGATGCGCTCGGCCAGTCGGCGCCAACCGCGATGAGTACACAACTCATCGTAGCCAAAGGGACTGCACAAGACCACACCGTGGCGCCCTTCTGCCGGATGAAGCCATCCGAAGCAGCCGTCGAAAACGACCGGTCTCATGGGGAGGTCCTTATGCTTGTGTGGCGACATGATCCAGTTCGGTGTGGAAAGTGGCCTGTGGTGGCGTCACGCCGCAATTGCGCTGCAACGGTGACACTGCAGTGACACTGCGGTAACAGGCAGCGCTCCGCATGCGTCCAGCTTTCGTCAGGATTTAACCAAACCATCGTCCGCATATCTGTACGCCCGCCAACATATTGCGGCGCGGCAAAGCGGCACAATCAGGGCAATCGTCCGAAACGCAGCGCGCTCACAGGCGCAACGCAGGCCATTGTTTCGCAACCCGAAGGAGCCAGACATGGGATGGAAAGGAGCACTACTGGAGATGCCACTCTGGGCAGTCAGCCAGTTTCGCCCTTCCGGGTTTGACCCCGTCCGCCAGGCACCGCGGGAAATCCTGGTGCTGCGTCCAAACGATTTTGGAGACCTGCTGACCACCACGCCGGTTTTCGAGGCGTTGCGACGGCGTTTTCCCACGACGCGCCTGATCGCGGGAATCGGCGGATGGGGCCGTGCCGTCGTTGAAAACAATCCCTTTGTCGATGAGATCATCCAGATCGATGCGCCCTGGAACAACAAGGTGGTGCGAAACCAGTCGCTGACCGACGGTCTGCGCTATATCTGGGGAGCCACGCAGGTCGCGGCGCTACGCAAGCGCAACGGCTTCGACGTCGGGATCGACGTGCTCGGCAGCCACATGGGTTTGATGTTGATGTTGCGTGCGGGCGTACGCTACCGGGTCGGAGTACGCGGCTATCGCGGTGGCTGGAGCGCCTGCCAGGCCCACATCCCCTTTAAGCTCGACGTACATGTCGCGCGCGCAGCGCTCAGACAGGCCGAATTGCTAGGCGCGACGGATCTGCCGGAGGCGCGTCCACAGTTGTACCTCACCGATGCAGAGCGCGCGCAGGCTACTGAACTCTGGCAAGGCACACCTCGTCCATCGCGCAAGCCGTTACGTCTGCTGGTGGGATGCGCGGCGGGCCTGCCGGACAAAACATGGTCCGCGCAGGCACTCGGCACGGCACTTCGCGAACTCGCGCTGACGCTCGCGGGCAAGCAAGAGGATCTGGAAATACTGATAGTAGGCAGCGCCGCGGATGAGCCACGCGCCACGCAGATCGCCGCTGCAAGCGGCATTGCGCGAGTCCGCTCCGTGGTCGGACAGACTTCGCTCAGAAGCACCTTCGCGCTCGCCGAGCAGGCGGACGCTGTTCTCACCAATTCGTCCATGCTGCTGCACGTGGCAGCCGCATTTCACCGCCCCACCGTGGCGGTCCTTGGCGGCTCACTCGCGGATACGCAAGCACACGACGCCTTGTGGGGCTATCCGCCGCCGTACCGTAGCGTCGGACCAACTATGCCCGTAGCAGGGACCGGCGCGGCTAGCTGGCCCACGGTCCATCAGGTCGTCGAGGCGGTGTTGAACGCACTGGAACTGCGTATCAGCGAGTCTGGAGCGCGTGACTGGCCGCAGCGGGACGCCGCCCACGCAGTGAAGTCACCTTCGGCCCCGCTCGCTTTGTTCGGCTCACCACAGACTTGACGGGCCCCGGCAGGCACGATCGCCGGATCGTCGAACGTGTCACTGATGCCGTAACGACCTCATCGAATCACTATCCCGCGCCACACCATGACCGCCAAGCCCAGCCTGAAGCGAAATGCCATCGCCAACTTCCTGGGAAGCGCATTGCCGATGATCGTC
Source organism: Paraburkholderia sp. (assembly GCF_049581445.1). Taxonomy (GTDB): domain Bacteria; phylum Pseudomonadota; class Gammaproteobacteria; order Burkholderiales; family Burkholderiaceae; genus Paraburkholderia. The sequence continues at coordinate 13,702 of NZ_JBAURZ010000010.1, forward strand.
TCACTGGTCACGGTGCCGCTCTACCTCGGGCATATCGGTGCTGCGCGCTACGGCGTGCTCGCTATTGTCTGGATGCTGCAGGGCTATTTCGGCTATTTCGATCTGGGTCTGTCGGCGGCGACATCGAACCGGATCGCACAGCTCTCTGAGGCATCACCTGCCGAACGCGAGTCGGTCATGTGGACCGCCCTCCTGATGAACGCCGCCTTCGGGGTACTCGGCGGCCTGATCCTGTATTCGGTCGGGCATCTATTGTTTGCGCAGTTTCACATTGCCCCCGAGATCAACGCCGAAGTCAGCGCGGCCATGCCGTGGATTGCCTGTGCGGTACCGCTCGCGACAGTCACTGCCGTGTTTACCGGCGCACTCGCGGGGCGCGAGCAGTTTGGTGCGCTCAACGCGGCCCAGTTCGCCGGCATGTTGATTTTCCAGATCGCGCCGCTGGTTGCCGCCATCCTGCTCAAGCCGGAGCTGCAGTACGTGATTCCTGCTGCGATCATCGGCAGTGCGGTATCGCTGTTGATACTGGTGGTGGTGGTGTATCGGGTGTTCCCGCTGACCCTCACCGCCGGCCCCGACAGACGGTGCATCAAGCCACTCTTTTCGTACGGTGCATGGGTGACGGTCAGCAACCTGATTTTCCCGTTGCTGGACTCGATTGACCGGCTGGTGATTGGCCGCGTGCTTGGGGCGCAGGCCGTCACCTGGTATCAGGTGCCGCTCACGTTAGCCGTGCGCGCCCGGATCGTGCCCGGGGTCTTCTCACGCACCTTGTTTCCGCGACTCTCCGCGATCGATACAGAGGATGCCGTAGCACTGTCTATCAGCGCGACGCGCGGGCTCACCATTCTGATGACACCGCCCATCGTCTTCGGCATCTTTCTGATGCACCCTTTTCTGATTGTATGGCTAGGCTCCGGATTTGCCGCGAGTAGCAGGTCGGTTGGCGAAGCGCTTCTGATCGGCGTGTGGATCAACGCCATCGCCCATATTCCCGGCACGCATCTGGCCGCGGTCCGGCGCCCCGACCTGGTCGCGGCATTTCATGCCGCCCAACTGGTGCCTTATATCGTAGCGCTGTGGCTCGCCCTGCAATACTTTGGACTGGTGGGCGCAGCGCTCGTGTTCAGCCTGCGCTACGTCTTCGAAACTGCACTCCTCTTCTGGGCTGCGCGACTAGGAGTGGGCGTGACACGCTTCCTGTTCACGCCCGGGCTGCTCGTTGTCGCTGCGTTCGTTGCGACCGTGCTGTTTCCGTGGCCTTCGACGGCGGGCAGCCTGTCGTGGATTCTGCTGACCAGCGCATCATTGGTCTGGGCGTTGCACGCGGATCCCGGCTGGCGTGCCCGTGTATTGCACGCGCTGTCATCCAGGCTTCCGTACCGCTGGCGGCGTGCATAAATAGCCGATGTTCAGAGGGCCATTGCACGCGCCACAGTTCTTCGCCCCGGATGTGGGAAATTGAACATACAGACACCACTTCCCGAAAGGACAATGACAACTTGTTCTATGGGGGGCAGTGATGGGGCCGGGACTCTTTCGCCTGTTGTTGGCCACGGTGGTCGTCGTCTACCACTACAGCAGTCTCGCGCTCGGACACGCAGCGGTCTATCTCTTCTTCGCCCTCAGCGGATATTGGGTTTACCGCATGTGGGAGGACAAGTATCGGCGCACCAGGAATCCCTATCTGACGTTCGTTGCGTCCAGAATCTGGCGGCTGGCACCGGTGTTTCTGCTATGCAGCGCAATCGCCAGCGCGATCTTCCTCCTGCTGCCCTCGATCTTCCCGCCGCCCGGTCACTTTCCCCCTGTCAAGCCGAACTGGGGAATGATCTCCAGTGTGATCCTGCTTGGCTACCACACCTCCACGTTTCATCCGCTTTTACCCGCGTGGTCCCTGGATATCGAGCTCCAGTTCTATCTCCTCGCGCCGTTCGTGCTGGTGGCGATGAAACGTAGGCCTGTCGCTACGCTCGCTGTTGTAATCGCGGGCTGTGTCGCGACGGCCATGGCCTACAGCTACACCACGCTCGGCAGTTACTTGCCATTCTTTCTGATTGGCTTGCTGGCTGCACAATACCCGGCGTTCATCTTCGACAAGCGCTGCGCCATCGGCTCGCTGATTGCGCTGTCGCTGCTGCTAGCCACCTTTCTCCTCGTGCCAGATCTGCGCTCGGCGCTGATCGTCGGCGCGCATCCGGGTCCGCTCTACACGTACAACGAGGCATTGAATGTGGCGGTTACGCTGGTGTCCGTGCCGTTCGTGCTGAGTACGGTGAAGAATGCAAGCGGCGCGCTTGATAAGCTGATGGCGGATCTGTCCTACTCGGTTTATCTCTTCCACTGGATACCAGACCTGATCGTCTCGTTCTATTTCCCGGAACTCGCGACGAAATCTCACCTGGTGCGGGGCGCATACCTGGGCGGCGTGCTCATCTTCACCTATGGAGTTTCGCTCATGATCACGCTACTGATCGACCGCCCCGCGAACGAGGCGCGTGCCCGCTTCGTGAGGGCGCGTAAGGTGACCGGTCCAGCGCAGGTATCAACGATATCCCCCGCTGCCGATCCGGCCTGATGTCGCAAAGGGGACTGGGGCACGGGTGGTTGTAACGCGCCTTACCTTCTTAAGAGCAGTTACCTCGTCAGGTGCGTCGCGTCCCGCCTTCGCTGAACCGCTCCACACGCGGCTGCCTTGCCCAATCGCCAGGTGCGCAGCACCGCCTGCCGCTGGATTGGCGGCTAGGTTGGCACGGCCAGCCCAGCCACCCGCATGGCTACAGGTGTCTCAGCGCAAGACCGCACCAAACCCGCAACTCGTCGAACTGACTCGCCAGCTCGAAACCGACCAGAAAAATCGTGACATGAGAAAAGGCTTCGTGCCTGCCCACCCAACCCAAAATCGGAGCGGCGACGCGGGAGCGCAGCGTTGCGCTATTGAGTGCCAGACATATGGCCACGCCGATCACGCCGCCGCCCAAAATATCAGTCAGGTGATGCAGACCGAGATACACGCGCGGAAGGCAGATCACCAGAGCCACGTAGATCAGCGCCACGATGCCGAGCCGCCGCGATGCCAGATAGATTCCGGTCGCCAATGCGAACCACAGCATCGCGTGATCGCTTGGAAAGGCACTCCATGTACGCAACGCGTGCGTCGCCGCGTCGATGGGGAACTTCAATCCCAGGTCCGGATTGGCAAAGGGACGTAATCTGAAGGGAAGGCAAAACGCCAGCGCTCGTCCAGCAATCAGCGCGGCGAAGCTCGCCAGGATGGTTGATACCACAATCTCGCGATCGCGGGCTGCCGACGCTCCATTGCGGAACCAGATCCACCACAGGAGGACTAGTGGGATGAGATGCAATGAATAAGACATATCCAAAGCGATGATCGTCTGGTTAATCCCAGGTGAATTCGCTCCGATATTACTTAGGAAAGCTAGAATATTACGATCGAAAGGATTCATGATATTGGGGTGGAGATTATTATTTTCGAAGTTTTATTTTTGCTGGCTCCCAAAGTATAAGAAGGTCACTGCCGGCTGATTGTGCGCAAGGATACGATCGCCACAACGAGCAAGCAGTCCTCATGAGTGCGCGGACGCACAAACACCTCCCCGGTCCGGCTGGCACAATTAGATCTACACGCTACGCCAAGGCTGTCATCAGGTTTTCCCTCTCGATGCGTCATGGCGAGAGCCAGTTGCGGGAGAGGAACGGGAGTAAAAGCGGCCCATTCGAGAGAGATTCATGCGCCAACATTCCATGATCAGTTCGTTCGAAGGCGCGCGTGGGTTAGCGGCCATGCTGGTGGCCTTGTATCACTTCAACCTGTTTCTTCCGTTTGGCCTCGCGTTCCCTGCATTCATCTCGTACGGTTACCTCTTTGTCGACCTGTTCTTTGTCCTGAGCGGATATGTCATCTGCTCCACGTACGAGGACCGGCTCGACACCGGAAGCGATTTCGCGACGTTCACCATCCGCCGGTTTGGCCGTCTGTTTCCATTGCTGATATTTTCGACCGCGACGTTCGTGCTCATTCCAGACGCGTTCGTTCTCGCCAAGCATGGGCTGGTCGCGCTCGGTCATCAGGGCATGTTTCAAAACCCGGACGCATTGGCCTATTACCTGCCGACGGGCCCCGAAATCGTCGCAACCCTGACGATGACCCATGGTCTCGGCATGTTCGACAAGGCCATCCTGAACTACGCAAGCTGGAGCATTAGTGCGGAGTTCTACACCTATCTGGTGTTCGCGGGCCTCTGCATTGTGCTGCGGGGACGCGCCAGACTCGCCCTCTTTATGGTGTTGAGCGTGGTGGGTTTTCTGGTCACCAGTTGGGCGAGTCTGTTCGTCCATCATTGCGTCGCGCAGCTTGCGTGCCTGGATATCACCTACGACTTCGGAATGGCACGATGCATTGGGTCTTACTTTCTCGGCTGTCTGACGTTCTACGCCTCAAGACATGTCCGGCTGCATGAAACCCGCTGGCAGATCTGCGCGCTGCTCGTAGTTGGAAGTCTCTTTGCGCTCGTCGCCCGTGTGCCGATTCTGGCGCTTGCTTTCCCGCTTGCTTTCGCGTTTCTGATCCTTTCGCTTTCCACCGATCGCGGGTTCGCTGCTCACCTACTCAAGAGCAAAGCGGCCCAGCTGCTAGGTCAACGCTCCTATTCGCTGTACCTGATGCACCCGGCGCTGCTGCAGTTGTTCGGTCATTCGGTGGGACATATCTCCGGCGTGGGCAACGGACTCGTGATTCTGGCGGTCTACATCGCCACGCTGATTGTGATCTCGGGATTGACGTACCGGTTCATCGAGCAGCCGTTCCGCGACCTGTTCAACCGCCTGGCTCAAAAGCAGCGCAATGTGCGCGCCACTCAGAGCCTGTTGACTCCCGTTGCCGAACAACCGTCACGCGACTGAGACGCGCCGTACACGGCGTTGCAGATGCATGCAGGTCACGGCGCAAAGCCGCACCGTGTCTCCAGCATGAATCACAGCACAGGGAAGATTGATGGACTAGAACGCGTCAATCGCTTCGCGGTAGACCTGTGCAACATGGGCCGCCACAACCGGTTGATCGAAGCGCGCGAGCGCATAGGTACGACAGGAAGCCGCATCGGGCAAGGTCCGTTGGCCTCGCAGCGCGTCGGCGATGCCACAGCCGATCGCGTGAAAGCCGCCAGACGGCAGAACCAGATCCTGCGACAAAGGCGCGACGGCCTCCGGCAGGCCACCCACCGGCGTCACGAGTACCGGCGTTCCGGCAGCGAGCGATTCAATCGTCGTCAAGCCGAAGCCTTCGAGCGCCACGGTCGGCACCACAGTCACGTCCGCCGCCGTGTACCAGAGCGGCAGATCGTCATCCGTCACATAACCCGTCAATTGCACGTGACTGGCAAGGCCGCGCGCGACGATACGCGCGTGCAGTTGCGCCTCAAGCGGTCCGGTGCCTGCAATCGTCAGCAATACGTCCGGCACCGCCTGCTTGACGACGAACATGGCATCGATCAGATCTTCGAGCCCCATGCGACGCACGAGGCGCCGCACGCAAAACAGCAGCGGCCGGTCCTGTGGCAGGTTGAGCCTTGCGCGTGCCTCGCGCCTGGTCAACCCGGTATCGAAACGTGCAACGTCGACGCAGCCCGGCACCACACGAATACTGTCCTCGCTTACGCGGTACTGCGTGTGCAGTATGTGTCCGAACGCCTTCGAGAGCACGATATGACGTGTGCCACCGCGATATACAAAGCGCTCGAGGGATTGCCGCACCGCACCGGAGACCGAGCGCCGCCCTTCCTGCACTGACTCATCGGCCCACGGGCCATGAAAATGCACCACGCGCGGCACTTTTCGAAACACGCCCACCATCGGCGCGGCATATAGCGCGAAGTGTGTTGCAACGACGTCCGGCACGCGCGCCCTTTTGAGCGCGCGCGAGTGCGAACGTGCCTGCCACAGCCGTGTCCCAAGCCGCGCCTGGGGGGCCGCGAACGCCCGTAC
>NZ_JBAURZ010000011.1:0-7706 GCF_049581445.1 Paraburkholderia sp.
GCGCATAGACGCGCGGCGGCGTCCCAGTGAAAGCGGCGCTCCGCGAGATCGTCGCCGGCCTGCATGCCGCCGATAGCGCCCGCCGCGATGCTATGCACAAGCCGTGTCAGGGACGCATCCACCGAGACGGCCCGCGCCTTGTCGAACAGGCGCTGCGGCACCGCGAGCGACGTCGCAGGCAAATCCAGCACCAGTTGCCGATTCTCGCCGATGCCAGCGTAATCATGCTGGGCGCCAGCGGGAATCAGCCAGGCCGAGCCCGCGTCGATCTCCTGTCCGACGCCGTCCACGGTCATGATCATGGAACCGTCCAGCCCCAGCACGACCTGATGAAAGTCGTGCAGATCCGACGCTTCAATCGCGCCGTAACGGCGCAACGAAACGCTAGGGGCAGTAACGGCAGCGTGAGTCATGTGGGGCGCAGAGGGTCGAGCAACGCTAAACCAATGCTCAAACTTCGAGCAATTCCACTTCGAATACGAGCGTCGCGTTCGGCGGAATCACGCCGCCTGCGCCGCGCACGCCATAGCCGAGTTGTGGCGGAATCGTCAGCTTGCGCACGCCGCCAACCTTCATGCCCTGCACGCCTTCGTCCCAACCCTTGATGACCATGCCGCCGCCCAGCACAAACGAGAACGGGTCGTTGCGGTCCTTGCTCGAGTCGAACTTCTGGCCGTCGGTTAGCCATCCGGTGTAGTGCACGCTGACCGATTTGCCGGCGACGGCTTCAGCGCCGGTGCCTTCGGTCAGGTCTTCGTATTTGAGGCCGGATTCGGTAGTCACGGTCGACATGAGCTGCTCCTTGATACGGTTTGTAAAAACCGACATTGTAGGCGCGTTGGGGTCACGCCGCCCACCTCACGCGAGGCAGACGTTGCGAGAATCCTTGCGGTGCAGACGCGAGTCGGTCGTGGCAGGCGGCGCAGCGTGCCTATAATGAGGACTCTCCGTTCATTCTCGTGCACTGCCTAAGAGGGCTTCGATCGTGACAACGTCTTCCACTGGGACTGGCGGCAGCCAGCAGGTTCCGTCCGGTGTCTCCTTGTCCGAACGCACCGCGCATCTGTGCGCGGAGACCGCGCTGTTCATGCGCGATCACGTACTGTCGCTCGTGTCGCATGATTTGCGCGGCCCGCTGAATGCGATTCACAGTTGGGCCTACGTACTCGAGCGCAAGCTCGACGCCAACGATCCCGCCGCCCATCGCGCCATTACCGGCATCCGCAGTGGAGTGGATCAGCAGGTGAAACTGCTGGAGACGATCGTCGATACGACGCGTGCCGGCACCAAAACCATCGCACTGTCGCGCGAACCGTTTGCATTGCAGGCCTTGTTCTCGGATGCCGCGGACGAGGTTCGCGCACAACTTGCGCGTTCGAGGGGCGTATCGGTTGCGTTCGACTCGGGATTGTCTACCGAGCAGTTCAACGGCGACCGCGCGCGCCTCTCCGCTGCGTTGTGGCTGATGCTTACGTTGGCCGTGGAAGCCAGCGCGAGCGGCTCGAAGGTGACGCTTGCCTCCAGCGCCGACGCCACGTCATGGCGCGCCACGGTCGTCTTTGATGCGACACCCGCCGCGCTCGACGACGAATCACTGCCTCATCTGCTGGAACCATTCGCGCGCACACAGGCGCGCGCGCCACGCGAGGCTGGACGAATCGCGTGGGTGATGTCGCTGTGCAAACGGGTTGCCGAGGCTCATGGCGGCACCTTCACACAAGGTGAGTTTCAGGAAGGACAACCGTCGACGCTGGTCTTCCAGGTACCGCTCGCCGCGCCCTGAACGCAGCCGGGCATCGACGCGAACCTGGACGCCCGTCGATGGCGGTGCGGCATCGCGTGCGCCATAACTTTCATCCAGCTTTCATTCTCTATACTGACAACTTTTGTTGCCGGAGCGCATTCTCTTGATTCAGGTTGTCGCCCTTATCGGTGCGTTGTTGCTCGTTGCGCTCAACGGGTTTTTCGTCGCCGCCGAATTCGGTCTGGTGAAGTTGCGCCATACCCGCGTGCACAGCCTCGCCACGCAGCATGGGATGCGCGGGCGTCTGCTGGCGAAGGTGCATGGGCACCTGGACGCTTATTTGTCTGCCTGTCAGCTCGGTATTACGCTCGCGTCGCTGGGGCTTGGCTGGATCGGCGAACCCGCTTTCGCGGAATTGCTGACGCCGGTGTTCAGGCTGCTCAGTGTCGAATCGGAAAATCTGATTCACGGCATTTCCCTGTTCTTCGCGTTTTCGTGCATTTCGTTCCTGCATATCGTGGTGGGCGAACTGGCACCGAAGTCGCTCGCGATTCGCCAGGCGGAGAAGGTTTCGCTGTGGACCGCCGCGCCTCTATACGGCTTCTATTGGGCGATGTACCCGGCAATCTGGGTGCTCAACTCGAGCGCGAACGCCGTATTGCGCGTTACGGGCCTGAGCGCGGGTCACGGTGGCGACACACATTACTCCACGGAAGAACTCAAACTCATCCTGCGCGGCCGGAGCGCCGCCGTGACAAGTGGCAGGGGTGCACCGGAAGACGCGTATAGCCAGGACGAGTGGAACACCATCGCGCACTCACTCGATTTTTCGCGCATGACAGTGTCCGACCTGATGCGGCCGGCCTACGAGATGGTGGGACTGCGGCGCGACTTGCCGTTGCGCGACAACATGCAGGTGGTGGCGCGGCATCGCTTTAGCCGCTATCCGCTGTTCGAGGATGCGGCAGGTGAGCGGGTGATGGGCATGATTCACCTGAAGGATCTGCTGCTCGCGCGTCACGCGGGCGGCACGCTCGACGATCTGTCGAAGTATGTGCGCCCTGTTCAGTACGTGCGGCCGGAGATGCCGGCGCTCGATCTGTTCCGCCGCTTTCGCACGGGTGCGCCGCACATGGCGCTGGTCGGTCACAAGAACGCCGCGCCGATTGGCTTCCTGACCCTCGATAATCTGCTCGGCGCGCTGGTCGGTCAGATTCACGACGAATTCCGCCAGGGCGACGCCGACTGGACCCGCATGGACGACGGCACGCTGATGGGCAAGGGCAGTCTGCCGGTGGTGTCGCTGGAGCGGGCGCTGGGGATCGATATTGACGAGGGTCGCGCCGAATCGGTTGGCGGCCTCGTGATTCAGGCGCTCAACGATCTGCCGACCGAAGGGCAACGCGTCGACTTCGTTCGCTTCGATATCGTCGTCAAGAAGATGAAAGGGCCACGCATTTTGCTAGTGCGCGTGTATCCCAAACTGTTCGACGACGAAGGCGGTTAGGCGATTCGGCGGTTAGAATCCTCGTCGATCAACATCGCGGGGGCGACATGGGATATCTGCTTGTGCTGTGCGTGGGACTGGTGGCCGGCGTACTGAGCGGCGTCATCGGCACAGGCTCGTCGATGATGCTGATGCCCGTGCTGGTCATGCTGTTTGGTCCGCAGCAAGCCGTGCCGATCATGGCGATTGCCGCGATCATGGGCAATCTCGGCAAGATCCTCGCGTGGTGGCGTGAAATCGATTGGCGGCCCTGCGCGGCCTACTGTTCAACCGCAGTGCCGGGCGCGGCGCTCGGTGTGCGAACCTTGCTTGCCTTGCCGCCTCATGCGGTCGAACTGGCGCTCGGGGTGTTTTTCCTCGCCATGGTGCCGACCCGGCGCTGGCTCGCGCGTCGTTCGGTTCAGTTCTCGCTCTTTCATCTGGCGTTGATTGGCGCCGTAGTTGGCTTTTTAACTGGCATCGTCGTTTCGACGGGGCCGATCACTGTGCCGGTTTTCATGTCATATGGGCTTGTAAAGGGCGCATTCCTGGCGACGGAAGCCGCCGGCTCGATGGCGGTGTATGGCACCAAGGTGGCTGTATTCAAGCACTTTGGCGCGTTGCCGCTGAATGTCGTGTTCGACGGTTTGATTACCGGATCAGCGCTGATGACGGGGTCGTTTGCTGCGCGCTCCATCGTGGTTCGCATGAGCCCGCGCGCGTTCAAACTGGTGGTCGACGGGTTGATGCTGTCCTCAGGATTGTCTTTGTTGTGGGCCGCCGGGCGGTAAGGGCCCGCGGTGGCGGGAGCAGTATGGCGCTGTTGCGCCGCCACTCATCAGCACTCGTCAGCTACCCCCTCATCCCACCGACGCCTCGAACACTCGCCGATAGTTACCGCCAAGAATCATCCCCACTTCTTCTTTGCCGAAGCCGGCCGTCATCAGCGCATCGCCCAACGACGGTAATTGCTCGTAGCTTTGGAACACCGGCGGCTCAGTCGGGATATCGCCCATTTCGTTGACCCGATAGTGAGTGACTTGCAGGTGACGCAGTTGATGCAGCGTATACGCTTCATCCACGCGGTCGAGTTGGATCTCCAGAAAATCCGAGCCTTCGGCGGCGATGCTCGCGCAGGGCCCCCCTTTACCGTTCGCAGTCAATGAAGCGGTGTTCGTCACAACCTGCATCTGCTCGCGTTCAATTAGCTCGTGCGAACGCTGGAATTCGGTTTGGCCGAGGGCATATAGTTCGCCATCCTTAGGAGTTCGCCAGGCTTCGAAGCGCTTCCGGTCGGCGGATACGCGGGTGACGGTAGTGTCGGTGACGATTGCGAGGCAGATGACGTTCATGCCGCCCGCACTTAAGTCCGTGGCACTCCGTCTTCCACCAATACGGCCACCGGCATCGTCGCAAGCGCATCGCGCAGATACAGCAGGCCGTCATCGCCGACCTTGGGCGCGGCCGGACTCAGCCAGTCGAACAATGCCCGTGACTTCAACTCCTCGGGCATCTCGATCGCCGTATCGTCCCACTGCGCGGGTTCGACAAGTGGTGCGTCGCTATTCTCGCTGAGCAAACCTGCCGCCAGACGTGTCGCCACGATCACTGCCCAGGCATTGGCGTGTCTGCGTGCGAACGCAATGACATGCGCAGCGTGTTTGCCCTGCACTTTCAGCGGTAGATACGCGCCCTGACTCAGCAAATCCGGCAGATGCACGCGCAACGATAGCAAGCGCTGCACGACAGCGAGCTTCACCCGTCCGTTGCGCCACTCCGGCAGGAAGTCCGACGGCGGCGACTCGGCGAGCCACGCCTGCCGCTGCGCAAAATCAACCGGTCGCCGATTGTCCGGATCGACCAGGCTGAAGTCCCATAGCTCCGTGCCTTGATAAAGATCCGGCACGCCCGGCGATGCCAGCCGTAACACCGTCTGCTGCAAGCTGTTAATGGCGCCAGCGGGAGCGATGCGGGCAACCAGCGCCGATAATTCGCGCAGAAAGCCATCCCGCCGCTGCGGCGCGAGAATATCGAACAGAAACGTGCGACAGGCGTTCTCGTAGGCCTCATCGGGCGCGAACCACATGGTGCGCAGTTTCGCTTCACGCAACGCCTTCAACTGCCATTGCGCAACGCGTTCTGCGAGTTCCTTTACGCCGGCCTCGTCATCAGGCGAAAGCTCCGGGGGCCAGCAGCCCACTAGCGTCTGATACAGCATCGCTTCGGCACCCGGACCTGGTGCCCAGTTTTCATCGAGACTCGTCACGTTACCGTCGAGCGCGCGCCGCTGCGGCGCATTCAGCGTCGACCACGCGCGCAGCGTGGCGCTCCAGTCCTGAGCGATCTCGCTTAGCACGGCGAGACGCGCCCGCAAGTCTTCACCGCGTTTGTGATCGTGCGTGGCGGTGGCGAGCATTGCATGCGGAAAGCGCCGGGCGCGCTCGGCATTGGCGGCGTGAAACGCGTCAACGGAGAGCGAGAATTCGCCGGGATCCGAACCCACCTCGTTACGCGACAGCAAGCGGCCATAGCGATAGCACGCCGTGTCTTCGACCGCCTTGGCCGCGACGGGCGCGGTTAGCTGCGAGAAGAGCGTTTGCGCAGTGCGCCGCGACGATCCCGCGTGAGTGAACGGCATACCGTTCTGGCCTTGCTGAGCGCCGCCAGACGTACGCGCGGGCGGGGCGGCGTCCTCTGCGGCACTGCCGCCCAGCCACGCGTCGACCTGATCGAGCACGCCATGATCGGCGGGTGAAAGCGCGTCTCGCGCCCCCTCCAGCGCCTGATTGAAATAGACGTTGTCGGCTTCGGTGCGCAGACCGCTCTGTGGATAGATGCGGTACACCGGAAAATGCACCACCAGTTCGGTCAGTACGCGGCGCAGCGCAGTGAAGGTGAAGTCGCGGGTGGTGATCGAGTCGCGCGCGATTCGATGCAAGGCGCGTGCTGCGCGATCCAGTTCCGCCGCCAGGTTTTCCGCCAGAATCTTGCGCCGCGCCGACAAGGCTTCATCGGCAAAGACCGCACTGCGTCCGCTCAATTCCGCCCATGTGGCGGCAAGCGGTTCGGTTCCGGCGGCATCGTGCAGCAGCGCACCGACATCGTTCATGAAGTCGTAGCCGGTGGTGCCATGCACGGGCCAGTCGTCGCGCAACGGCTCATCACGGCCAAGGATCTTTTCCACCACCAGATACGGTTCGCCTTCGCGCAATTCGCCAAGGCGTTGACGCAACCGCTGACAGTATTCGCGCGGCTCGGCGAGGCCATCGATGTGATCGATGCGCACGCCGTCGATTACGCCTTCCGCATACAGACGAAACGGCAGCGCATGCACGGCGTCGAACACCTCCGGTCGTTCGACCCTTACACCCGCCAGCGTGCTGATGTCGAAGAAACGCCTCCAGTTCACCTCGTCCGAAGCAGTCCGCCACCAGGCGAGCCGGAAATGCTGCCGCTCGAGCAGCCGATGCAGCCGATCACGCGTGACCGGTTCGCCAGGCGCATAGGCGGCGAGCGCAAGGTCGATCGCCGCCGTGCCGTTCTGCGCGGCGAATTCACGCAGCGCCTCGCGCGCTTCGACGGCGCGTGGCTGATCAGCGGGTTGAGTCGTCAGTCCCTGGAAGCGTTCGGCGAGCGCGCTCAGATCGGCGCGGTCGGCGCCTTGCAGGATGGCTGCGTAATCGATCGGGCATACCGGTCCCACGTGCGGCCCGTAGGCGATGTAAAAACGCCCCGTGTCGGCAGCGAAGCGCAGTTCGATCCGTCCCGCTGCCAGTTCGTCGCCATACGGGGCACCGAGGCACGGCAGCAATACCTTGCCGCGCAAGGCCGGATCGGGCGAATGCCAGTCAATGTCGAAATGCCGCGCGTACGTGCTATGTCGTCCCCATTCGAGAATATCGAGCCACCATGCATTGCTCGACCCACCCACGCCCATGTGATTCGGCACCACGTCGATGATCAGGCCCATGCCGTGTTCGCGCAGTTTGTCGACTAGCCGTCTGAGTCCCGCTTCGCCGCCGCATTCCGCGCTGATCTGGCTGTAGTCAACTGTATCGTAGCCGTGCATCGAGCCTGGTTCCGCGGTGGTCACTGGCGACGCATAAAGATGGCTGATGCCGAGCGCAGCGAAGTACTCGACGTGCTTGAGTGCATCGTCAAAGGTAAAGCCACGATGGAACTGAAGTCTGAGCGTGGAACGCGGGACGGTCATAGCGTATCGGGCCCCGTAGAAGCTGTGGGAGCAGTGGAAGAAGAGGATGCGCCGCGCGCCCGGTCGACCGCTAACAGGCGGTCGGCAAAGGCGGGCTCGGTGAAGAGTTCGTCGATGGGCAGCGCGAGGCGCCGCCGCCAGTTCGGATGCTCATCAATCGAGCCAGGCAGGTTAGGCTGTTCTTCGAGCGCAAGCAGATCCTCGAGGGGATAGGTGACCAGCGGCGCGGGCGTCGCGGCGACGTAGGCCAGCGCTTCGTCCAC
>NZ_JBAURZ010000012.1:0-13748 GCF_049581445.1 Paraburkholderia sp.
GCGCGGGTGTGATGTTCTCGAGCGTGGGCCACGGCAGCGGCTTCGACATCGCCGGCACGCTGCGCGCCGATGCCGCGCCGCTGTCAGGCGCGATCCGTCTCGTGACGACCGGGACCGTGCTGCCCGCCCAAGTCGGTTGAAACAGCATAACTGCTCATCGAGGTCACATTTTGGATTACCGGATTTCTATCGCGGGAAGCGATGTCGCGTTCCGCTGCGAGGCTGGCGAAACCCTGCTCGACGCCGCCGAGCGCTCGGGTTACAGCGTGCCGTATTCTTGCCGCAAGGGCGTGTGCTCGACCTGCGAGGGCTGCGTGGTGGCCGGCGCCGGCCGGTCGACCGTGCAGGGCGAAGTGCAAGGCCCCGCCGAGCGGGTGTTGCTGTGTTGCCTGCGGCCGTCCTCGGACATGACGATTGCACCGCGCAAGGTCGAAAAGCGAGAACCGGTCGTGCGCAAGACGCTCGACATGTCCGTGTATCGCATCACGCAACCCGCTGCCGACGTCAGCGTCGTGCAACTGCGCTTGCCTACTGGCGTGCGCGCGAAGTTTCGCGCCGGCCAGTATTTGCAGATCGAACTCGAAGACGGCAGCCGTCGTAACTACTCGATGGCGAATCCGCCTCATGAAAGCGACAGTATCCAGCTTCACGTGCGTCACGTGCAGGGCGGCAGATTTTCCGAAGGCGTGCTGCGCGGGCTGGAGAAGGGACAGAAGCTGCGCGTCGAACTGCCGTTCGGCGAGTTCATGCTGCAGGACGACTCGACGAGCCCCGCGATCCTGCTGGCGACCGGGACGGGGTTCGCGCCGGTCAAGTCGATCGTCGAGGACGCGATCAAACGCAAGCTCGAACGGCCTATGTATCTGTATTGGGGCGCGCGCCGCGAGGAGGATCTGTACCTCGCCGAACTGGCGAGGAAATGGCATACAAGCGGCAAGCTGGCCTTCGTGCCCGTGCTGTCCCAGCCGCACGACAGTTGGACCGGCCGGCGCGGATTCGTGCATGAGGCGGTACTCGATGATTTCGGCTCGCTCGCCGGCTATCAGGTTTATGCGTGCGGCAACCCGGCAATGACGAGCGCTGCGCATGACACGTTCGCCGAAGCCGGCCTGCCCGAGCCGGATTTCTTCAGCGACGCTTTCGTCCACACGGATACCCGTCCTTAGAAGACGAGAGGCTTTTCCCACAATAACCAGGAGACAAACCCGTGGCATCCCCCCTTATCGACCTAGTCGAGGTCATTGAACGCCAGAAGGTCGGCGCCGGACAGTGTCTGGTAATACTGCTATGCGCGCTGCTGATGTTTCTCGACGGCTTCGACACGCAGGCGATCAGCTATATCGTGCCGGCTCTTTCACGCGACTGGCATCTGTCGCGCGAGATTCTCGGCTCGATCTTTTCTGCGGCGCTGGTCGGCCTGATGGTCGGCTATCTGGCGGTCGCGCCGCTGTCGGCGCGCTTCGGCCATAAACGCATGATGTTGATGAGCACCGTGTTGTTCGCGGTGTTCACGATGCTCACCGTGTTTGCGACGAACGTGACCGAGCTGATCGGCTTGCGCTTTCTGACCGGCATCGGCCTGGGCGCCGCCGCGCCGAGCGCCGTCGCGCTGACCTGCGAATTCGCTCCGAAGCGGCTGCGCGCCACCTTCGTACTACTGGTGTATTGCGGCTTCTCGCTGGGTTTCGTCGTGGCCGGGCTCACGGCCGGCACGCTCATCCCCGCCTACGGCTGGAAGTCGCTGATGCTGGTCGGCACGCTCGCGCCGCTCGCGCTAACCTTGCCGCTCGCGTGGCTGCTGCCGGAATCGCTGGCCTTCCTGCAACGGCGCCCGCACGGCGACGAACGTATGGGCGCCGTGTTGCGGCGGCTTTTCCCGCGAGTCGACGTGCCGGCCGGCAGCACGTTCCGGCTTGAAGACCAGAACGAAACGCGTGCGAGCGTCGCGGCGCTGGTCAAAGGGCGCACGTCCGCCGGCACCGTGCTGCTGTGGCTGATCTTCTTCCTCAACCTCGCCGAGTTTTACTTCATGCAGAGCTGGCTGCCCACGATGCTGACCGGTCTGAAGTATTCGCCCTCGACGATTGTCTGGGTGACCGCGCTGCCGACCATAGCGGGTGTGCTGTCGGCCGTGCCGCTCGGCCTCGCGATGGATCGGGTCGGCCCCTATGCGACGCTGACGGTGATGTACCTCGCGGGCTGCATGTTCATGTGGCTCGTCGGCGACGCGTTTTCTGGCAGCATCGCGTGGTTGATGGTGATGGTGTTCTGCGCCGGCTTCTGCATTAGCGGCGGACAGAAAAGCGTCATCGCGCTCGCGGCTGTCTACTATCCGATCAACCTTCGCTCGACCGGCGTGGGCTGGGCGCTCGGCATCGGCCGGCTCGGCGGTATCGCTGGGCCGCTCGTTGCGGGCATGCTGTATTCGGCGCACTGGACGCCGGCGGACATCTTCCGCTTTTCAGCATGGCCCGTGCTCGTCGCGGGTCTCAGTGTGTTCGTGATGGGGCGCATCTACGGTTCTCGTGCCGCGGTGGCCGAGGCGAGCGCAGTGCGGTAGACCCGTCATTCAGTTTTCGGCCGGAAGCCCCTACGGCTTTCCGGCTGATTCATCGCAGCAGAGCGTACTGACGCTGCACCGGGTGCGCGAACAACTGGTCAAGATGCGTCAGATGCAGATTAACGAGGTGCACGGACCGTTGTATGAGTTTGGCGCTACCGTCCAGACCGGGCGGCAAGGCATGACTGATGCTGTGCGGGTTCTCGGAGAGCTGGTCGACGCGCTGCCAAGGATGGTGATTGATACGCTGCGCGAGCAGTTACGGCGCATCAAAGCGCTCACTCAGGACATTGCGACGATCGGGCGCAGGCTGGCAGCGCTGGAAGCGCGAAGACGAGGCGACCAGGCGGCTCATGGCGATTCCCAGCGTCGGCCTGCTGGGAGCAACGGCAGCGGTGGCTACGATGGGCGACCCACGTGCGTTCGGCTCAGGACGGGAGTTTGCCGCCTTCCTGGGCCTGGTACCGCGAGAGACCGGTACGGGCGGCCGCGTCAGGCTGCTGGGTATCAGCAACTCAGTATGACTCCCGTTCGGCAAGGCTGGCCGCCGAGGGGAATTAAGCGCGGGTTAGCGTGCTGCCAGAGCCGCATTGAGTGGGGACGGAGCCACCGCTCAACGGTCTGTTCCGACACGGAGGCCAGCGTGGAAAGCGATAGCACATTGTACGTAGGACTGGATGTCCATAAGGATTCGATCACGGTTGCGTACGCGATCGGCATGAGCGAAGTTGAACTGTTTGGCAAGGTCGGCACCATGCTTATTGATATCGATCGGTTGTGCAAGAAGTTGCAAACAAAGGCGCGGCACATCTGCTTTGTCTATGAAGCGGGGCCCTGCGGATATGGGTTGTACAGGAGGCTGGTCGATAAGGCTTCGACTGCATGGTCTGCGCACCGTCACTCATTCCACGGAAACCGGGAGACCACGTCAAGACAGACAGTCGCGACGCGATCAAGCTAGTGCGTTCGCTACGCGCCGGCGACCTCAAGGCCGTACATGCGCCATCGGTTGAAGACGAAGCGTTCCGAAACCTGGCACGCGCCTGGTCGGCTGCCAGGGAAGATCTGAAATGTATCGGTAAATATCTGCGCGCGGCATCTAACGGAGGCACGCTTCGTCGAGGATATCTGTGAATCGGCCGGTCCGATGCCATGCGCGGCGATGCGCGTTGCCTGTTTCTAAGGTCAGTAGTCGCGTATGGTGCATACGCCTGGAGCGAAGGTTGTCGCGGAGGGCGTCGAGACCGACGCACATCATGAAGCGATACAGTCTTCGGGCGCCGACCTCGCTCAGGGATACTGGTACGGGAAACCGATGACTATTCAGCAGCTCGGTGTGTTTGCCTTGTCGAGAGCATCAATGGACAACAGGCAAGGCGAGATTGGAACGGGGCACGAAGCGTGAAAAACAAGTACGTCATGGATGTGGGACTGCAGCGACAACCAATCATTGCCAATCTGCCTTCAGAGAGTGGCGGCGACCAGTACTTCGAGCGAGCGGCGAGGATCGCCAGGCGTGCGCTGAATTTGCCTGCCAGCGCAGTCATTCTCGACGACGTGGGCCAGCCAGAAGTCATGGCGGTAAGCGGATGCGACCCGGAAGTCGTACGTAAGCTGCAGACATTCTATTGCCGTACGCCCCAATGCGACGAGCCGTTCGTGGTCAGGGATGCGTTGTCCAATCCGCGGCT
This sequence comes from Paraburkholderia sp., assembly GCF_049581445.1. Taxonomy (GTDB): domain Bacteria; phylum Pseudomonadota; class Gammaproteobacteria; order Burkholderiales; family Burkholderiaceae; genus Paraburkholderia. The sequence goes on from NZ_JBAURZ010000012.1 coordinate 4,252, forward strand.
TGCGCAGGAACCGTAGTAAGCAGGGAACGGGGTATCCGCTTTTGCAGGCATTGCACTTCGTCTTCCGTGCAGGGAGCGACGGGCCCAGTTCGCCAACTCGACCTATCGGCAGTGGCTGGGGCTTGACCCTGAACAGATCGCAGGACGGCTGACCCATGAGGTTCTTGACCCGGAATATGCCGAGGCCATCGAGCCATACGTCCAACGCGCGCTCGACGGCGAAAGGGTCGAGTACGAGGTCGAGGCGAAGCTTGGCGGCAGCCCTCGTGTCCTGCATGGCGTGCTGGTTCTGCGTCATACGCTCGACCGCTTAGCTGACGGATTCTATCTGCTGGCACAGGATGTGACTGAGCGAAGAGCGTTCCTTGATCGCACGCGGCATCACGCACTTCACGACCCGCTCACTGGCCTGCCGAATCGACATTCGTTTCTCGCCAGGCTGGAACTGATATGCGAAGCAGGGGGCAACGGTGTGACGGCCCTCATGTTTGTCGACCTGGATGATTTTAAAGCGGTTAACGATACATAGGGGCATCGGTGTGGCGACGAAGTACTGGTTGAAATCGCGCACCGGATCGGCCGCTGCTTGCGTGCCGGCGATCTGGTTGCGCGGTTCGCGGGCGTATCGCGGGCAAGGCGCGTGTCGTCGTGCACAAGCTTAACGATTAACCGGCCAGTACGACGTGCGGGTGAGTTCGACGCGACGGTCAAGGCGCCCGTACCGGACCGGCCAGCTTTGCCCCGCAGCGCGATTCGTCCGCGCATAAAGCGCCAAGCGTGGCGACCGCTTTATCGAGTTGCGGCGACCACTGGTATCCATAGTTCAGGCGCACGTATTGTCGAAAGGCGCCGTCCGCAGAGAAGATAGGCCCCGGAGCGACGCTGATACCGCTGTCCAGCGCAGCCTGGAAGAGGCGTACCGAGTCAATGTAATGCGGTAACTCCACCCACGTGAAATAGCCACCGTCAGCCCTCGTCGCCCTTGTATTCGCCGGGAAGTAACGGCCAATCGCGTCGAGCATCTGCGATTGCTGGCGGGCCAACTCACGACGTAGTTTATGCAGGAAGCGGTCATACCCGCCGTGCTCCAGATAGTCGGCGATTGCGCGCTGCGCCGGTACGCTGGCCGAGAGGGTGGTCATCCATTTTTCACGTTCCAGCGCACCGGCAAACCGGCCGCCCGCGGCCCAGCCGACGCGGTAGCCGGGCGCGAGGCACTTTGCAAACGAACCGCAATGGATGACAAGACCCTTGCGGTCAAAGAATTTCGCGGGCCGCGTCGGCGCCGCGCCGAAGTGCAGTTCGCTGTAGACGTCGTCTTCAATGAGCGGCACGTCGTGGCTGGCGAGCAGATCGACCAGCGCCTGCTTCCTGGAATCGTCCAGTGTCACCCCGGTCGGATTGTGGAATGAGGTCATGAACCAGCATGCGCGAACAGGATGGTGCTGCAGCGCCCGCGCCAGCGCTTCGAGGTCGTGACCCGTCACAGGGTCAACAGGAATCTCCACCACGTTCAGACCCAGGCGCTGGATTGCCTGCAGGGCTGCATAGAACGTTGGCTTTTCGATCACGATGACATCGCCTGGATCAGTCAGCAACTGAACGCTCAGGGTCAGCGCCTCAAGTGCGCCGCTCGTGATGATGATCTCGTCGACAGGCACAGTCATCCCCGCCATCAGGTAACGCAACGAAATCTGCTGGCGCAAGCCCTCGTGTCCCGGCGGCAACCCGGCGACCATCGTGGCCAGATCCATTGAACGATTGACCGTCGCGCACGACTTTCCGACACGCGCCATCGGAAATAACGTCGGACTCATGAATGCCGAACCAAGTGCGATGGTTTCCGCCCGCTTGGTCGTACGGAGGACGTCGAAAACAAGCTCGCTGATATTGACCGCCTTCGTACCGGCCGAGCAAGAGGCCCGAGACTTCTGTGCCGGTAGTTCCTTGGCAGTCGCAGAAACGAAATAGCCCGAACGTGGCAGGGCCTTAATCAAGCCCCTATTTTCGAGCAGGTAGTACGCCCGAAATACCGTTGCTGCGCTTACGCCCCAAGCCCTACACGCTGCGCGAACCGAAGGGATGCGCGCTCCAGGCGGCAGATCGCCGCGCTCGATGAGTTCGGTGATTTGGTTGGCCAGTCTCTCGTAACGTTTCAAGTTGTCTCCCAACAGCACTGGCAGCAGCCGCTGCCGTCGTCAGATCAGATTGACCTTGCGCCCTGCCAAGGCTGCGCGATCGCCATTCATGAACTGATACGACTTTTTATTTGCAATCTGATTCTATTGCGGCCGCGCATACGCTGGCAAAGTGCGGCGCAGAGAGTTTCCCTTTCGTCCGATGTTTCGCCAACGCCTAACGCCCGATCGAAGGCGCTATTAAAGCCGAATCTTTTAACGACAAACCAATGGCATTTGAATTCCCGCTACCGATCGCTCGATTTCCTGCCTTCATCGTGCTGTGTCGGCCACGGCGACGTGTGATGGCCATGCTCGTGGTCGCCTGCGTCTGCAGTTCACTAGCTCGCGCAGACGCGACCGTTGACGCCGGTTCCCGCGGCGGTTCAACATTGGAACGCAACGTGTGGGAGCAACTGGAGGACTGGTTTGCTGACACACCAGCACCAGCGCGCCCGCTTCGCTTCGGGATCGCCTGCGCTCACCCTCCGCAGCTGTTCGTCGTTCCCGCCGAGCTCGCGGGACCGGTCGCTGGCCTGATGCCTGCACCACCGAATACTTGCGATTCGCTGAACGATGCCTCGATCGACACTTCTGGCCTCGCGCATGCCGTCGTCAACGGCGGCCCGCAGGTTGTGATGCTGCTCCGGGAACTGCCGTGGGAAATGGGGTACCCCGGGACGGCAGATCAAAACGCGGCCGGGGCATCCGCAATTGCGGCAGCCGCTGGTTCCTCGTCGCAGGTTGATCGCCTGAAGGAGACCCCGGAACCGCCGGTGACTTCGCTTTCGGGCTGCTCATCGGGGGCAGCTTGCGAAGAAAGACCAGCGCTCGCGCCCTCGAATGGCATCGAAAGGCTCCCTTCGATGCAGCCAGCAACAGACATTCCGACAGACCGCATTCGAGCATCGGCCATATTCGGCTTCCTGTTGTGGCCAGTCCTCCTCGCTGTTTTCGCAGTTGGTGTTGGCTGGAGCATCAAAAGGTGGCTTCGGTACGACAGGGCCCTGCTGCGCGCGGCGCGTGCAGGGCTTCGTCGCGGCGAATTTCATGTTGAGTATCAACCCGTCGTTGGCGTGAGGCGGGCCCGCTGCGTGGGCGTCGAAGCTTTGCTGCGATGGGACAATGAGAAGTATGGCGCATTGGGCCCGGGGCACTATATGCCGTTCGTGGAGAGCAGCGGTCTGATGGGTCCGATGACGCGTTTCATTTTCTCGCTTGCCACACAGGAACTGCGTGAAGTCGGCGCTCCAAAATCACTCTACCTCGGCGTTACTGCGCCTTCTTCTCACCTTAAGAGTTCCGCTTTCATGGCGGAGATTGGCGACGACGACTCCCTCGGTTTTCCACCTCTGATACTCAAAATCGATGCGGCCAGCGTGAGGGAGTTTGGACCGCGTCTGATCCCGATGATGACGGAGGCTCGCGAGAAAGGCGTGCGTTTTGCCCTGTCGGGCGTGCGCTCCACTGACCTCGGACTTCAGCTGCCGAAGGACATCAGCTTTGAAATGGTGAAGATAGACAGGGAAGTGTTGACACTGGACCCCGATGAGCGCTCCAGGCAACTCGATGCGTTGACGAAGATGGGCCACGACCTGGGTGCCGTGGTCGTGGTCGAAGGCATTGAGAATGCGGCGCATCACAATGTTGCACGGGTAAGCCGGGCCGAGTTTGGTCAAGGATTTTTCTACAGCCGAGCGCTCAGCGCCAACCGGCTGAAGGAATTTCTCCAGACCATCAACGCACCGTCTTCCAGGACGGGCGGAGCCGCGACCGTGCTCGGTTGGCGGGTCCGAAACTACTAGCCTGACATTCCATGTTAAACCAAAGCATTCCGGATCGAAGATCCACTTCAAATAAATAAGCATGCCTAATGAATGAAGCGCTATCTTCAACTGGCGGCACAGTTCGAAAAGATGATTGCGAACGGTACATTTGAGCCCGGCATGCGGTTACCGTCCGTGCGGCAGGCGAGCAGTTCGTATCGAGTCAGTGCTTCGACAGTCTTCCACGCTTACTACATGCTCGAACGACGGGGTCTGATCGTCGCAAAGCCACGTTCGGGCTTTTTTGTCACGAGGCGACCGGCGCTGACCAGATCGGTCACAATCGCTTCAACGCGCAACGTTGACGATGCTGAGGGCGACAGTCGGGTTGTCCGTTTCATGCAGGCTCAGCGGCGGTGCGCACATCCCGGACTTGGCGCTTCGGAGCCAAGTGCTCAACTGTTCCCGTTCGGCCGGCTCTCGCGCTCGTGGACCTCGGCGACCCGGAGGATGGGGCTTTCCTGGAATGGGCTGTCGGCGGGAAAGGCGGAAACAGACCTGCGCCGCCAGATCGCGCTGCGTTATATCGCCACAGGTGTTGCGGTTCCAATCGATGAAGTCGTCGTGACCAGCGGTGCGCTCGATGCCTTGACACTGTGCCTTCAGGTGCTCACGCGGCCGGGCGATACGATTGCCATAGAACGGCCAGCGTTCCATGCCGTACAAGGCGCGGTTCGGCGCCTTCATCTTAGGACTGTGGAAATCCCCGTCGATCCACATCACGGGCTCGATCTCGTCGCGCTGGCGGACGCGCTCCAACAACATCCTGTGCGAGCCTGCTGGTTTGTGACAACACTGCACCATCCAACCGGCGCAACGCTTTCCGACCAGCGGAAGGAAGCCCTCGTCGTTCTGCTGGCAAAACATGGCGTGCCACTGATCGAGGACGACGTATTCCGCGAACTGCATTTTGGCGCTAGCCCGGCGCGTCCAGCCAAGCGGTTCGATTCTAACGGCCTGGTGCTGCACTGCGGTTCATTTTCAAAGACTCTTGCGCCAGGACTGCGCGTAGGCTGGGTGGCCGCGGGGCGCTTCGCTTCCAGAATTGAGCACGCGCGCTGGATGGCCATGTCATCGGCTTGCGTGCCGGCGCAATACGCGATAGCCGACTATCTTGAGCATGGGGACTACGACCGAGGTCTGCGCAAACTTCGCCGTGACCTGGCGCTGCTGCAAGCGCAGACGATCCAGGCCGTATTGCGGTACTTTCCAGAGGGGACGTCGGTGGTTAGGCCTCCGGGCGGCTTCTTCCTGTGGGTCGAGCTTCCAGATGGTGTCGATGCGATGCATCTGTTCGAAATTGCTGAAGCCAATGACATCGCGATTGCGCCAGGCGCTATCTTTTCAAGCGGTAGCGAATTTCGGCACCACGTCCGACTTAACTATGGTCGCCCATGGACGCAGGACGTGGAGAGGGAGTTACACACCTTGGGCAAGTTGGCCCGGCGGCTAGCCGCCGAGCGAGTGGCCGTAAATGATAGCCGCGAAGGACCGGAACATATGACAGGCGAGGAGCCATGATCGAAGCCCGTGCGAGCTGGGCTTAAAGTCGGCGTAAGACTACCTCGTAGTTTAAGCGTTACCTCGTGTCCGGTTTTCGCCGGGTCCCGCCCGTTGGTCCCGTTCTGCGGTGGCCAGAGCGCAGGCCTACATCCTCGCGGATGCGGTTGACCGACCTGCTGGTCGCGAGTCCTCCGGAAGCGGATGCCTGGTTTGTTACCAGGGCCGCGCGCGACGGTCGCGCCGGTCACCACGCATCTTGAACGAGGGTTTGAGCGTTGGTCGCTCCTTGTTATCACATCCCCAATTTCACCATCCCATCATCCGGCGCAGTCGAATGACGCTTGATGGGCGTTAGCAATCTTAAGCGTTATCATCCGTTTCGACCATGTCGGACCGTTGCATTAGAAACTCCAAAAGGCAGCCCCATCCGGCGCGAGAGCGATGATCCCCTAGTTGCGCTTTTTCAGTCGGAAGCCCATCTGGCCATGGACTGCCAACGACAGCGATCGGCGCCTGGTTTCAGATTCCCAAGATGGTGAACTGTCGCCCCACAAAATCAATGTGCGCGAACATGGCCTGCTGCGCCGCGTCCGGATTGCGCTCACGCACTGCCATAAAGATAGATTCGTGCTGATGCATACGCATCGCAGATTGCACGGCCGCGTTCGCATTGTTCTCCGTCGCGTCGAAAGTGTTTGCGGCGATATGGTCGCGCAACATCGTGATCACGCTGGCGTAGAACTGTCCAAGCATCCGGTTATGCGCCGCCGCCGTTAGCGCGGTGTGAAACTCGCCGTCCATTTGCGCTTCGGCGTCGACATCATGCGTATTCACTGCTTCCTGCATGCGGGCAATGAGCGACTCCAGCCGATGCAACTCGTCCGGCGTCGAGCGTTGCGCAGCAAAACGAGCCGCCGCGCATTCGAACACCATCCGGAATTCGAGTGTTTCTTCCCGCAGCGGGGGATGTTCACCAACCAGCTGTAACCAGGGTGACGTTAGCGCAGGAAGCTGCTTCTGCACCACGTACACGCCACTGCCGCGCTTCGTTTCGAGCATCCCTTTGCTGACGAGGTGCCTGATCGCCTCACGCACTGTCGGTCGCGACACGCCCAGATGCTCGGCCAGAGCTCGCTCAGCAGGCAGGCGCGACGATACCGCCCAACTACCGTCTAGCACCTTTTCCTCGATCTGCCGCACCACCTTGTCGAGAATGCCGGAAGAAAGCCTGTGAAATCCCATGTCTGTTTCGGCCAAAGTGGCCTGACCAATTTGCGCCACGCGGGGCGAGAAACGACTATTTGCGAAAGCGGGCGCACTGACGAGACAGGAAAATTCACGCGTGCATCCGTCCCCCACAAAACAGGAGAAAAACATGGCGGATTTTACTTCACTGGTCATCAGGCTGCATGCGAACGACGACGTCGCAATCGCACGCGGTCCGATTCCGGCGGGTACCACCTTGACTGAAGTCAACGACATCATCACGCGCGATGACATTCCCGGCGCGCACAAGGTCGCACTCCGCGCGCTTGAGGCAGGCGACCCTGTCCGCCGCTACGGACAGATCATTGGTTTCGTCACGCAGCCGATCCTGCCAGGCGCACATGTTCACACACACAACGTTTCAATGGGCGACTTCGCGCGAGACTACGCGTTTGGCAAAGACGTCAAAACCGTCGCGCCGGCGGCGGAAGCGCGCACGTTCATGGGCTTTCGTCGTGCGGATGGCCGCGTGGCAACGCGGAACTACATCGGCGTCGTCAGCACGGTCAATTGCTCTGCCACGGTGACAAAGCTGGTTTCGCAGCACTTCTCGGTGCCCGGCAAGTTAGACGCCTATCCCAACGTCGACGGCATCGTACCGATCACACACAGTTTCGGTTGCTGTATCGACCACAACGGCGAAGGCGTGCAGCAATTGCGTCGCACGATCGGTGGCTTTATCCGTCATCCAAATTTCGCGGGTGTGCTGGTAATCGGACTGGGCTGCGAAGCCAACCAGATGGGTGCGCTGTTTATTGCCGAAGGTGTCGAACCGGGCGCGACGATGGTCCCATTGGTGATTCAGGAACAAGGCGGCACACAAAAGACCGTGGACGGGGCAATTGCAGCGATCGAAACGATGTTGCCCGCCGCCAACGCGGTCAAACGCGAACCGTTGCCGATCTCCCACCTCAATATCGCGCTGCAGTGCGGCGGTTCCGACGGATACTCGGGCATTACGGCAAACCCTGCGCTGGGCGCGGCCGTGGATCTGCTTGTTCAGCACGGAGGCACCGCGATCCTTAGCGAAACGCCGGAAATCTACGGCGCGGAACATCTGTTGACGCGCCGCGCGATTACGCCGGAAGTGGGCGAGAAGATCGTCGAGCGCATTCACTGGTGGGAAAGCTACGCAAAGCGGGAAAAGGGCAGCATCGACAACAACCCGACGCCCGGTAACAAAGCCGGCGGGTTGACGACGATTCTCGAAAAATCGCTTGGCGCGGTCGCCAAAAGCGGCTCGACTCCGTTGATGGGGGTATATCGCTATGCGGAGCCCGTGGACACTAAAGGACTCGTGTTCATGGATGCCCCCGGCTACGATCCCATGGGCGCAACCGGGCAGATTGCGAGCGGCGCCAATCTGGTGCTGTTCACAACCGGTCGAGGTTCGTGCTTCGGCGCGAAGCCCGCGCCTTCGATCAAGCTTGCGACGAACACGAAGATGTATACGCGCATGGTCGACGATATGGATATCAACTGCGGAGACATCATGGATGGCGAAGTGACGGTCGAGCAGAAAGGCCGCGAGATCTTCGAAATGATCATCAAGGTTGCGTCCGGTGCCGAAAGCAAGAGTGAGGCGCTTGGGGTCGGCAACGAAGAGTTTGTGCCCTGGATGATCGGCGCGCAGATGTAAGCACGCGGGTCTATGCCGCTCCGACTAAGGCTGTAGTTGGCAGGGCGGTCCCTATCACCCAACTCAATACGAACAGCGGCGGCGCGCCATGCAATGAGCAGGTGCGTCGACCGACGGAGACGTAACAGAATGAAAATCAAAGAGACCATAGAGAAATTCCCCGGCGGCATGATGGTCATCCCGTTGTTGTGGGGCAGTGTGCTGAATACGTTTTGCCCAGGCGTACTCACCATTGGAAGTTTCTCGACTTCGCTCGCCCACGGCGCGTTGGCAATCCTTGCAGCGTTTTTCGTATGCATGGGAGCCGAGATTCAGTTGAAAACCGCACCGCGTGCGCTGAAAAACGGCGCAGTCATCACGCTCGCAAAACTCGCCAGCGGTGTGGTGATAGGCTTGCTCGTCAGCCATTTTTTCAAAGGGCGCCCGATTTTTGGGCTGTCCAGCATGGCGATCATCGCGGCAATGACCAACGCGAACATGGGGCTGTACGCCGCGCTCACCAAACAGTTTGGTGACGAGGTGGATAGAGGCGCGCTTGCGGTACTGTCGATTCTCGAAGGCCCGTTTGTGACGATGCTCGCCCTCGGCGTGGCCGGCCTCGCAAAGATTCCGTTTATCGATCTGGTTGCGACGATTTTGCCTATCTTGATCGGTATGTTGCTCGGCAACATCGATCGCGACATGCGCACATTTCTCAAGTCTGGAAGCGACCTGCTGATCCCGTTCTTTGCATTCGGCCTTGGTGCACAAATCAACCTGCACTCGATCCTCGGCGCGGGCGTATCGGGTGTGCTCCTTGGACTGGTGACACTGATGATCGGCGGCATCATCAATGTCGTAGCATCGCGTCTGGCCGGCAGTTCGGGTATCGCCGGGATGGCCGTTTCGACTACCGCCGGCAACGCAGTCGCAACGCCGACCGCGATCGCTGCGGTCGACCCGCATCTCGCATCGCTAGTCGCCGTCGCAACACCTCAGATCGCTGCATCGACGATTGTCACTTCGTTACTCGCGCCACTGTTCACCGCATTGTTTGCGAAATATATCGCCCAACGGAAGTCGACCAATGCAGGAGAGTTAAGGTCT
>NZ_JBAURZ010000013.1:0-23972 GCF_049581445.1 Paraburkholderia sp.
CCGGCAACTAGCCCAAGGCAACCACCACCCAAGCCCCTACTCCAACCCGGCGTGCGCTCCGAACCAGGCGGCGGCGGACAGGTTCATCTCTGCCAGCACCGCCGGCGTCAACGCCTCAAAGCCCGCAGCAGCAGCGATCGACGCCGCATCGGGGCGCCCGCCTGTGCGTTCGTCGGCGGCTTCCACGATCTGCAGCAAGGTCCCCATCTCGCCACTATGTTCGACGATCGCATCGCGAATCTGCGGAGCAAGACCCAGCTTGTCGAGGGTTTCGGCGGGAGTGGTGCCAAGCACTACGTGCACCAGTGAAAAAATCCCGGTCATGAAAGCCGCGTCCGCGAACTCTTCATCCGATGGACGCAACCAGCGCGCGGCCAGTTCCATGAAGCGCGAGCGCGTGCCCGCCAGTTGCACCAGAGGATCGGAGCGCCACGGCAGATCACCGCCGTCGGCGTACAGGAGCAATTGCGCCCAGCGCGCAATCTGCCGCGTGCCGGTCGCAATGATCGCCTCGCGCAGCGACGCAATATTGCGCCCGAGACCGAATGCGCTCGAATTGACCAGACGCAGCAGTTGCACCACCACGTTCGGGTTGCGCTTTAACTCCGCCTCGAGTTCGATGATCTCCGCATCCCGCGCGAGCAGCGCAAGCAGTCGCAGCAGCGCCGCACGCGACGAATTGTTGCGCGGCGCAGTCAGCACCTGCGGTCGAGCGAAGAAATACCCCTGGAACAGGTCAAAGCCCAACTCGCTCGCGAGCGCAAAGTCTTCCCGGGTCTCAACCTTCTCGGCAATCAGCGTCTTGCCCGCGGCATGCACCGCCGCGGCCAGCGCCGGCAAGGACGCCCGAGGCGTCACCAGAAAGTCGATCTTGACCATGTCGGTATACGGCAACACGGAGAGCAAGCCCTCCGACAGTTCGCTCACGTCGTCCAGCGCTACCTGGAAGCCGGCGCGGCGCAACTCGGCGAGACGCCGCACCAGACGGGCGTCAAAGGCCACCGTTTCGAGGATTTCCAGCACGAAGCGGTCGGCTGGCATCAGATGCACGATGTCGTCGAACAGCAGGTCCCGGCCAATGTTCACAAAGCCGCGATGGTGGCCGAGCACCGCCGAGACCCCAATCCCGCCGATCGTGCGTGCCACCACCTGGGCCGTGGCCTTGGCGTCGTCGCTCACTTCGGCATAGTTGTGCGCGCCAGCGCGAAACAGCAGCTCGTAGGCATTCAGCGCGCCACTGCGATCCAGAATAGGCTGCCGCCCAAGGTAGACAAAGGGCGCCTCGGCGGACGTCTGGGCACGCTGGACAGGCACCGCTGGCGCCTCCGCGTGCCCGGAGACTTGACCGGCGACTTGACCAGCATTGGCACTGACGGAGAGCGGTTCAGACATGGATCATCGGTGCATGATTTCGGAAGGGCTGCGTGGCGGAGGAAAGCGCGTGACCCTTGTGAGTAGCGCCTTTCCCGCGTGCGTGGCGGATGTCAGGCATCACTCCATCCAATAACGGACACCAGACCGCGCCACTTTAACCGAATCCGTCAGTTCCAGCTGATCAGGGCCAACCAGACTTCATTACCGGTAGTTTTTTACCGCAAACACTAAAGATTTCGCCGCTGGGGTCGTTATCTCGTTCTGATAGGCGGCCTCATATTTCTTACCCACCTTGCTGTACAGGTGACGCGAGGCGGGCCGCCAGCAGACGAAAAACGGGTTGCCAGCGAGAAACATGGAAGCGAACAGGATCACTGCACCCCACCGGGGCCCCTTGCGCACCGTCATTGACCGGCTTCGTGCGTTAGGCCGGCGCGCGCAAGGCGCCCCCCCGGCGAGCCATAGCAAAGGTACGCAGCTCGAGCATGCCGCTGGCGCAGTGGATCTGCTCGCCCATGTGGATCGCGATCTGCACTTTCTGTATGTATCGGACGCCAGCCTGCGCTTTATCGGCTACCACCGTGAATACCTGCAGACCATCACCCTGCACGACATCGTTGCGCCTGCGGACGTCGCGCGCCTCGACACCCTGCTGGCCCGCGCCTCGGCCACGGGCGCGGTCGAAAAGGCCACGCTTGGCCTGATCAAGTCGCTGACCTATCCGATCACCGTCGAGCTGCGGGTGGTGCGCAACAGCCATGACGGCGTGGAAGGCTTTGCGATTGCGGGCTTCGACGTGTCGGCCTGGTGCGCCACCGAAGAGCGTCTGACCCACGCACTTCACCATGACCGCTTGACCGGTCTCGCCAACCAGTCCGCGCTGATCCCGGCCCTGCTTGATGCCCAGGAGCAGGCCGATGTGCATGGCACGCCGGCCGCCCTGCTGCTGCTCGACATCGACGATTACCAGCGGGTCAACCGTGCGCTCGGCTACGACGCCGGCGACGAGATGCTGCGCGACACCGCACGGCGTCTGCAGAACATCGCCACTCAGGGTGAACGGATCGCCCGCGTGGCGAGCGACGAATTCGCGATTCTGATCCCGCCCGCGGCGACCCGCACCGATGCGGCCATCGCCGCCGAAGCACTGGCGCGGCGCATGCTCACCGCCATCCAGCAGCCGTATGTGTTCAACGGGCAGCAAGTGCATCTGTCGGCGAGCATCGGCATTGCGCTCTACCCTGATGTCCAGCATGCCAACGACACCGGCACGCGCGACAACCACCTGCTGCGCTGGGCCGATCACGCGCTGCTGCAAGCCAAGGCGACCGGCGGCAACACGCTCGCTTTCTATGTCCCGGACGACGACCCCGCCGACGCCGAACGCCTGAAGCTAGAAGCCGACCTCTATGACGCTGTGCGCAACGGCGAGTTCTCGTTACACTTCCAGCCCATCACCAGCAGCCACACCCATGGTGTGGTCGGTGTCGAAGCGCTGATTCGCTGGCTGCATCCGGTGCACGGCCTGGTGCCGCCATCGATGTTCATTCCGCTCGCCGAATCGGTCGGGCTCATCAACTATCTCGGCAACTGGGTGCTCAAGGTTGCCTGCATGCAGTTGATCCAATGGGACGCAAAGGGCATCGAGTTGCAATACGTAGCGGTCAACGTGTCGCCGCAGCAGTTCCGCGACCCGCGCTTCAAGGACAGTGTGCGCGAGGCCATCGAGCTGACCGGTATCGATCCGCGGCGGCTCGTGTTCGAGATCACCGAAAGTCTGCTGATGCACGACCCGGCGCATGCAAAGGGGCTGCTCGAAGAGCTGACCGCGATCGGCATCCGCTTCGCGGTGGATGATTTCGGCACCGGCTACTCAAGTCTTGCGTACCTGCAACGCTTTCCGCTTGCGAAGCTGAAGATCGACCGGAGTTTCGTCGAGAATCTGCTAACCTCGCGTAACGATCAGGCAATCGTTAGCGCGGTCGTGGGCCTCGCGCAAACGCTCGACCTGGAATTGGTCGCTGAGGGCGTTGAAACCGAAGATCAACGCACCCTGCTGACCGAGATGGGATGTGATCATATTCAGGGCTGGCTCGTCTGCAAGGCGTTGCCGTCCGATGAACTGGCGCAGCGCTTCGAAGCGCGTACGCTGCACCTGCACGTGCCGGCCTGATGATCGCCCGGCACAGCAGGAAAGCGCGCATCGAACACCGGCTCCTGGCCGGTCTGTCATTCACTGGAACATGTATGGCTTTAGCGGGAACCACATGGTAAAGGCAGCGGTGCTCGACCGGCTCTGGTCGCGAATGAGCGAGCGCGGCGATTTCCCTATGCTGTCGCAGTCGCTGCGCACGACCATGGCTGCAATGACTAATGACGACCTCGATTTCACCGCACTCGTGCAAGTCGTGCTGTCGGATTTTGCGCTCACCCAGAAGGTGCTGCGTCTCGCCAACTCGGCCATGTATATGGCGTTCGGCGGCAATATCACCACTGTGTCGCGCGCGCTGATGGTGCTCGGCATGGATGCGGTCGGCCATCTCGTGGTCGGACTCAAGATCGTCGATCACTTTCATCACAGCGTACCGCGCCGTATCGACGCAAAGCTCGAACTGAACCGCACCATGCTGTCAGGGTGCGTGGCCCGCAAGCTCACCGAGCGCGGCGATCTGCGCGCTGGCGAAGAAGCGGTGGTCTGCACGCTGATGCGGCAGATCGGCAAGCTGCTGGTGGTGTTTTATCTCGACGCCGAGTGGGATCAGATCCGCCGTCAGATCGAAACGGATATCGACGAAACCGAAGCCTGCACCGACGTGCTTGGCGTGACCTTCGACGAGATCGGCAACGAAGCCGCCATCCGCTGGCGTCTGCCGGACATGATCCGTCACGGCATGGGTGAATTCGATCCGCAAGACACCGACGAGCCGCGTCAGGTGCAATGGCTGCGGGCCATCACCAACTATTCGACGGATGTCGCGAGCGTCCTGACCACGCCGAATATGCCCGACTGGCAGCGCGAGGCACGCATTGCCGAGCTCGCGCAACGGTACGGCCGGGCGTTGAACACGGACCCGGATGTGCTGGTGGAGATGAGCATCGCGCTCGCGCGGGAAGAAGACGGCGAAGGCGTGATGCGCGAAATCATCGAACTACGCGCCGACGCCGATGCCATCGCACGTGAAGCGCTCGACCCGGAAGCGCGGATTGGCGCAGGCGTCCAGGATTTGCGCGCGCTGGAGGCCGATAGCGCGCTTGGTGCGGCGCTCGCGCTTGCCGCCGAGACCGTGCACGCCGGACTCGGCTTCGCGCGGACGGTGATGTTTGTCCGCCACAGCACCGGCGTCTTCAAGGCGCGTTTGGGGTTTGGGCCGAAGATTGACAACACCTTACCCACCCTGTCGTTCAATACGGCGTTTGAGCCCGACGTGTTTCATCTGGCTATCGCGAACTCAGTGGGCATCTTCATAGAAAACGCGCGAGATCCAAAGATGCTCGCGCGCTTGCCGGAATGGTTCCGGCGCAGCTTTGCCGATACCCGCTCGTTCGTGCTGCTGCCTGTGGTGGATGACGCTCACTCCACCGTCGCGCTGCTCTATGGTGACTGGACCCAGGCCGACGAACCGCGGCGGATTTCGCAGGGCGAGATGGCGGTATTGAATGAACTGGCGCGGGAGTTAGGGCGTTTTTTTTCCGAAGCGCCGATGCGAGAACTGGAACTGATGTGAAAGAGTAAGCAGCCCGGCGCCCTAAACAGTACTAACGAGTACTAGTTAGCATGCCAGGCTGTAGAAGTGATCCGAACCGGCTGGAGACGCAGTACGACCCAGCCGGTTCAGACAGAAACTCAATCCTCGATTCGCTCCAAGCCCCTCGCCTCGGCGCTACGATCTGCAACACCTGCCCACGCTGCCGCTGCCAACCCCAGTTCGGCCACATCGCTCACCGAGAGCGGCGCAAGCCGCTCGCACACCGCTTCAATCTCCTGCCACGCGCCGCGTTCCAGCGCATCCACCGCCGACAGCAGCAATCCGAGCGCGCCTTCGCGATGCAGAATGGCTGCCTGGATCGGCTTGGACAACGTGAGTACGTTGAGCGTGTGGTCGAGTGGGCCGCCAAATACTGCGTCCACAAACGAAAATACCCCGGTCAGAAAAGCTGCGTCGGCTTCGTCGCGCCCCGCTTCCGGCAGGCGCAACACGGCCAGTTCCATGAAGCGTGCGCGCGATGCCGCCAGTTGCAGCAGCGGATCGTCTTCGAGCGCGACCTTGCGTCCATCGGCATACAGCAGCAGCTGTGTCCAGCGGGCAATACGATTGGTGCCGGTAGCGTTGATTGCTTCGCGCAGCGTCGATACCTTGTGCCCTGTTGCCAGCCCGCTTGAATTGGCCAGCTTCATCAGGTGCATCACCAGCACCGGATTCAGTTTGAGTTCGGCTTCGAGCTGAGCGACAGTCGGGTCTCCCGCCAGCAATTGCAACAGGTTCAGCAACGCATGGCGTGGTGCGCTCACCCGCCGCAGGCTCGGCGTATGCGGCCGTGCAAAAGAATAGCCCTGGAATTTGTCGAAGCCGAGGTTGTGCGCGGTTTCGAAGTGCTCCTGGGTGTCGACGCCCTGGGCGATCAACAATTTACCCGCCGCTTTCAACACGCTCGATAGCTTCGGTAACAACGCGCGTGAAATCGACGGCAAGTCGATCTTCACGCCTTCGACGTAAGGCAACAGACGGGCAAAAGTATCGTTGGGCACCACCACACCGTCCAGCACGAAACGGTAGCGGCGCGCATGCAGCGCGACAACGCGTGCGACCAATGCGTCGTCCACTTCGATGTCGAGCGGGAGCTCGAACATGAACTGGTCAGCCGGCACCTTTTCGAGCGCTTCATCGAACAGTAACTCGCGAGTTACGTCCAGGTAGCCGGGATGTCCGGCGAGCGCACCGCGCACGGCGGGCTGCGTGAGCGCGTCAACCAATGACTGCGCAAACGTGACTGGTTTGGTGTCTGATGATGCCTGCGCCAGTGCTGACGGTTCGTCTTCAGCGGTGTTGTCGGGCGCCGCGGTTTCACCTTCTCCCGCTGGCGCCGCTTCGACGCGATGCGCCTTGAGTTCGAACCCGCATAGCATGCCGTCCCGATCGAGGATCGGCTGACGGGCAAAACAGGCGTTGAATTGTGCGCACCCTGCTGCGCCCGGCGTTGCGTCGGCCTGGTTTTGATCGCCGACTTCGATGCTGGTCATTCCACTCCCCCGATAAGCGCCCTCGCGCTTCCTGCTGTTTTCTGGTTATTCATGCGGCGTGATCGAACCCGATATCTGCGCCAGGCACAGGCTGAAAGCGCCGTGTGACACCGCTTTGCGACTCTTTCTGATTCTAGCTCACGCAGTTGCGAACCGGCGCGGCGCGGCCGCCATTTTCAGAAAATATTCCGCGGCGCCGCTTCGGCCAGGCTGGCATCCCTGCCGCCGTCACGCGAATGAACGATACTCTGCGTTGTGCAGTGCAGAAGCGTTCCAATCCGCCTTTAACCATCAAGGAAAACCATGGACGTCAAAAGCGTGCTCTCCAAGGCCTTCGCCATGCCGATTACCAGCCCGGCGTTTCCGATCGGCCCATACCGGTTCATCAACCGCGAATTTCTGATCATCACGTACCGCACCGACCCGGACAAGCTGCGCGCGGTCGTGCCCGAGCCGTTGGAAATCGGCGAGCCGATCGTCCACTACGAATTCATCCGCATGCCGGATTCGACCGGTTTTGGCGACTATACGGAAAGCGGTCAGGTGATTCCGGTGTCGTTTCAAGGCGTCGCCGGCAGCTACACACTCGCGATGTATCTCGATGACCATCCGCCTATCGCCGGTGGCCGCGAGTTGTGGGGCTTTCCGAAGAAGCTCGCCAAACCGGTACTGGAAGTGCATACGGACACGATGGTCGGCACGCTCGACTACGGCCCCGTGCGCATCGCCACCGGCACGATGGGCTACAAGCATCTCCAGCTCGATCTGGCGCAGCAGAAGAAGCGCCTCGAAGCGCCTAACTTCCTGCTGAAGGTGATCCCGCACGTGGATGGCTCGCCGCGTATCTGCGAACTGGTGCGTTACTACCTGCAGGATATCGACCTGAAAGGCGCGTGGACCGGCCCCGCTTCGCTGCAACTCGCCCCGCATGCGCTTGCGCCCGTTGCCGAACTGCCCGTGCTGGAGATTGTTGAAGCCCGTCATCTGGTGGCAGATCTGACGCTCGGATTGGGCGAAGTCGCATTCGACTATCTGAGGTGATTCGGCCACTGCGCTCATCGCATAACGGTTAGTGCGTGCCACGTCGTAGCCAGAAACAACGACGGCCGCAGACGCGGCCGTTGTCACATACTTGCTGGCTTTGATGCAGCGGCGTGCGCGCTGCACGCCACTCGCTTACTTCAGCACCACTTTGACGTCGAAATACTTTGCCGCGAAACGGTCAATCGTGCCGTCGGCCTTCAACTCCTTAAGCGCCTCGTTGATCGCATCCTTAAGCGCCTTGTCATTCTTGCGGATACCAAAACCAACGCCGCCGCCGAGCAGCTTCGTGTCGCTGAGCGCTGGGCCGGCGAATTCGAATCCTGCACCTTGCGGACGATTCAGGAAGCCCTTGGATGCGGCTTCGGCATCCTGGAACGCTGCGTCAAGACGTCCCGAAGAAAGGTCTGCGTAGATCTGGTCCTGCGTCTGGTAAGGCACGACATCCACGCCAGCCGGCGCCCACACCGCCTTTGCATAGGTCTCCTGAATCGTGCCCTGCAACACGCCGACGTGCTTGCCCTTCAGTGACGCGGCAGTCGGCAGCAATCCGCTACCCTTCTTCGCGATCATCTGATTAGGGATCGTATAGATCGGATCGGTGAAGTCGATCGCTTCGCGACGCTGTTCGGTGATCGTCATGTCCGAATTGATCGCACTGAACTTGCGTGCCTCCAGCGCCGGGATCAGACCATCAAACGAATTCTCGACCCATACGCACTTCGCCTTCAGCTTCGCGCACACGGCGTTGCCGATATCGATGTCGAAACCTTGCAACTCGCCCGCCGGCGTCTTCGATTCGAACGGCGCGTACGACGCTTCGACACCAAAGCGGATTTCCTTGATATCCGCAGCCGACGCACCACCCGCTGCTACCGTTGCGGACGCGAAAAGCGCGAGCCCGGCCATGTTTCGCCAATTCAATTTCATTCCGATGGTCCTTGCTGATCGAGATTAAAACGGAGTTAAAGCTGCGCTGGATAAATGCTGCGCAAGAATATCGCTTTGAACTCGCGCGGTCGTTGAGGCGCGGTCAGCGTGGTGCGCCGCAACAGCCGCGAGGGCGGCATTGTACCGGGTGTCAAGTCCGATACCGTGGGACGCATGCCATTCAGCGCCTGCGAACCGCTCGCGGAACGCCCTGCAAATGCGCAACTTCGTGTCGCGAATCGGCAAGCGTTTGAGGTACGCAATGACGCGAAACGCATAAGCTACGCGTCGCCACTCAAGCCAGCGCAGCAAGCGTCTCGCGGGTCGTCTCCACCACCAGCAAACCGGCACGCAAGCCTGGTTTCACAGCGGGATTGGGAAACACGATGCGTTCTTCAGCATGACTAACCGTATAGCGGTAGTCGCCATCGCGAGCAAGCAAGGTGCCTTGTTCGAACGGCGTGAAATTCGGCACGTCGGCCGCGACCAGTAATTCGAACGCATCGCTCTGCCTGGTGATCTGGCCGATCACGGTGAACACGCGCGGCAACGCTACCGGCGCGGCATCGTGGGTTCCTGCCAGCAGATGACGCAAGCCTTCATCCGCACCGGCAAAGCGCGCGAGATCGTTCTGACCGAACGGGCGCACCTTGCCGAGTTCCAGTGTGCAGGCGTCGGCGCCACACATTTCCGCCGTGAAATGCGAATAGGTGTTGCCCTTGGTGGTATGCAACAGCACCGCAGCGATACGCGCCTCGCCCAGCCATTCGAACATCGCACGTGAGAGGGGCGCCTCTGTATGCGGCAGCAAAGCAAATTGCTCGAATGCCGAAGCGCGAATGGCCGTGTGCATGTCGATATGCCAGCGCGCGCTGCGTCCTTGCCCTGCCTCCGAGAAGAATTGCGTCGCCAGGCGTTCCAGGGTGGCGGCGCGCGGCGCCTCGTGACTGCTTGGTACCTGCGCGTGGCGGCCGCTGAAAAGGCGGTTCAGATCATCGTCGACGTAACGGCACGCGGCACGCATCGCCTCCACGTTGCCGAGGATCACCAGCAACCGGCACGTCAGCGCTGCACGCCCTTCGGCGATATCACGCACCAGCAGCGACAGCAATTCAATCGGCGCGGTTTCGTCGCCGTGCACACCGGCAGAGGCCAGCACGCTGGGCATGCCGGGTACGCCCGGTACACTTTGAGCGTCGCGTGCGCCGCCCGGTTCGAGTTGCAGCGCGCCGTCGTCAAGCCACGTCCAGCGTACGCCCTTGGCGCATATCCCATGCGCATCGCTCGCTACCGGACGTGTGCCCGCAAGCGTGTAGGCCAGAAAATCGCCAAGTAGCGCGTTCATGCCCTGCTCAGCGCTGGAAGTCATACAGCGAACCCAGGCCGAGAATTTGCGTCAGTTCGTCGAGCGCCGTGCGCGATTCGATCAACAGGCTTGGATCGGTCAGATCAGCCGGTGCGAGCCGATCGCGATAGTGCTTTTCGATCCACGCATCGAGGCGGCCGAACAGGGTGTCGTTGATCCAGACGCCGGGCGTCACCGCTGCCCGTTCCGCATCGCTCAGCACAACACGCAGACGCAGGCATGCCGGACCGCCACCGTTCTTCATGCTTTCGCGCAGATCGAACACCAGCACATCGTCGATCGGCCCGCTATGCGAAGCCAGTTCGTCCAGATATGCAGCAACGCGCGCGTTTTCACGGCATTCCTGCGGCACCACCAGCACCTGCTTGCCGTCAGGGCGCGTCAGCAACTGGCTGTTGAACAGGTACGAGGTCACCGCATCCGCAACGCCCACCTTGGCGTCCGGCACTTCGATCACATCGAACGTCGCGTTCAGCTTGCCGAGCTTGGTGCGCAGTTCGTCATACACCGATTTTTGTTCGACAAACGCCAGTTCGTGGCAGAACAGCGTGTTGCGATTGCCGACCGCGATCACGTCGTTATGGAACACACCAGCGTCGATCACGTCCGGGCTTTGCTGGGCGAACACCGTGGCCGCTTCTCCAAGGCCATGGCGATGCGCGACCGCACGGCTTGCCTCGAAAGTCTGACGGGCTGGGTAGCGCTTTGGCTCCGGTCCACGGCGATACTCGCTGCGGCCATACACGAAGAATTCGACGCCACGTGTGCCATATTCCGCGCAGAAGCGCGTGTGATTCGCCGCGCCTTCGTCGCCAAGCGCGGGCGTGCCCGGCAGCGCTTCATGCACGGCGAAACGGTCCGGGTCCGAGAACATCGCGCGCAACGTGCGGCGCGTCGATTCATGTTCGATCGCGCGGTGCAGCTTGCTGCACAGGTTGGCCGGCGTGAAATGCACACGGCCATCGTGCGTGTCGGCAGATGGGCTCACCGTTGCAGCGTTCGCGGTCCACATGGCCGACGCCGAACTCGCGGCGGCGAGCAGCTCCGGCGCCTCTTTCGCCACGCGTGCGATCACGGTTGCGTCGTCGCCGGAAAAGCCGAGTTCGCGCAATAGACGTATCGAAGGCCGTTCCTGTGGGGGCAGCACGCCCTGGTGAAAGCCGAGGTCCGCCAGTTGCTTCATTTTGCGCAGACCCTGCTTCGCAGCGGCCTTCGGATTGGCGACGGACTTCTCGTTGTTCTGCGACGCAACGTTGCCGAACGACAGGCCGGCGTAGTTGTGTGTCGGACCGACGAGCCCGTCGAAATTGGCTTCAGTGGCTTGCATCGTCGATCCTCAGAAGTGAAGGCCCGGCGAGACGCTCGCGGGCATTTGCAGTTGCGCGCTTTCGACGGAGGCCATCGGATAGGCGCAGTAGTCGGCGGCGTAATACGCGCTCGGACGGTTGTTGCCTGAGCGTCCCGGGCCACCGAACGGCGCGCCGGACGATGCGCCATTGGTCGGGCGGTTCCAGTTGACGATGCCTGCGCGAATCGTGCGCTGGAAATGCGTCCACAGCGCTTCATCGTCGGCGAGCAGACCGGCCGACAAGCCATATTGCGTATCGTTGGCGCGTTCGATCGCCTCGTTGAACGTCGCGTAGCGAACGATCTGCGCCAGCGGTCCAAAGTGCTCTTCGTCCGGCAGATCCTGCACGCCGGTCACATCGAGAATAGCAGGCGTGACGAAGCCCAGTTGCAGGTCGCGCTGCTCCATCGTCAGCAGTGATTTGGCACCGCCTTCGAGCAACTCCGCCTGCGCCTGCACAAGCCGCTGCGCCGCGCGCGCCGAGATCACCGCGCCCATGAACGGCTGCGGCTCGGCGTTGTATTCGCCGAGCGTGATGCGCGAAGTGACGTCCGTGAGGCGTTCGACAAAGCGGTCGCCCGCCGCATCGTTCGGCACGAAGATGCGTCGTGCGCAGGTGCAGCGCTGCCCCGCCGACAGAAACGCGGATTGAATCGTGTGATGCACGGCGGCATCAATATCCGCCACCGGACCGATCACCAGCGGATTATTGCCGCCCATCTCCAGCGCCAGCACGATCTCCGGACGGCCGCCAAACTGCTTGTGCAGCAGCGTGCCGGTGTCGGAACTGCCGGTAAAGAAGAGCCCGTCGATCTGCCGATGATTCGCGAGCGCAATGCCCGTATCCTTCTCGCCTTGCACAAGGTTCATGACGCCTGCGGGCAAGCCCGCGTCGCGCCAGGCTTCGACTGTCGCCTGCGCGACGCCCGGAGCGAGTTCCGAAGGCTTGAACACCACCGCATTACCCGCGATCAACGCCGGCACGATGTGCCCGTTCGGCAAATGGCCCGGGAAGTTGTACGGCCCAAACACGGCGACCACACCATGCGGACGATGCCGCAGTACGGCAGTGCCGTCGGCCATCGGTGTGCGCTTTTCTCCAGTGCGTTCGTTGTACGCCTGAATCGAAATCTCGACCTTCGCCGCCATCGACGCGACTTCCGTGCGCGCTTCCCACAACGGCTTGCCCGTCTCGCGGCCAATCGCTTCGGCCATCGCTTCCTTGCGTTCGGTCAGCAGCGCAGCGAAACGACGCACGATGCCGCAACGTTCATCGAGGCTCAACGCCGACCATGCCACGAATGCACGACGTGCGCTGCGCACGGCGCGGTCCACATCGTCAGTCGAGGCGCTGTGGCCTTCCCATACCGTCGCGCCCGTGCCCGGATTGCGCGAGGCGAATACGTGTCCTGTGCCGGCGGCCCATTCGCCGTCGATGAAAAGCTTGCTCATGATCGTCCTTGTTTCTGTTTCAGTGGCAGGACCCGTACCGGGTCGCCTGCCTTGACGTCGAGTGCCGCGGCTTCGTCGGCAGTCAAACGGAACACGCCGTCTAGCGGCACACCGGCGGCCACGCCGACGCGAAAATCGCCCAGTGACGTGTTCGACACCAGTGACTTTGGCCCATCCTGCGGCGCGGGTGAGGCACCCAGCGCGACGATTTCGACCGGCACCAGCACGCTTTCGCGCACCGTGCGCAAGTCAGCGATATGGCATTCGAGCACCGGACCCGCGTCGAAGATATCGACGTGGTTTTCGTACCGCAGGCCTTCCGATTCGAGCATGCGGCGCGCCGGAATTGTGTCGTTGTGCGTAAGACCGACGCAGTCCTGCGCCTCTTGCGGCAACAATTCCACGTAGACCGGATAACGCGGCATCAGCTCGGCAAGAAACGCCTTGCGGCCGTGCGAGCTGAGATAGTCCGCCGCGTTGAAATCAATCTGGTAGAAGTGCGAACCCACTGAACGCCAGAACGGCGACGTACCTTCGGCGTCGAAGTGACCACGCAATTCCGCGCAGATACGCTGCGGAAAACGCTCGCGGAACTGCGCGAGGAACATGAAGCGCGAGCGTGACAGCAAACCACCCACGCCGCTCGTACGGTAACGCGGACTCAAAAACAGCGAGCACACTTCGGCATAGCCAGTGAGATCGTGCGAAATGTTGAGCGCCCGCATGCGCGTCCAGATACCGAGGTCCTGGCTTGCGTGCACAACCGTGCTCACACGGTAGTTGTAAAACGGTTGCTCCAGCCCCACCGCCGTTTCGATGCCGCACACGCCCGCCACATCGCCGGTCGCGGTGTCTTCCATCACGAAGAAATAACCGGCTTCGTGCGGCTCGGCCCGGTCTTCCATCGTGCGACGCGTACGCGCAATGCGCGCTGCGAGTGCGTCACGGTCCGGCTTGAAGGTGGTGAGACCGGGGCCGGTCTCCTTAGCGAGCGCGACGAGCGCGTCCACATCGCCCGTCTGCACGACGCGAACGACGATCATTGTGCTTCTCCCGAAAGTTCGTCCGTGACCTCTTCGTCCTGCTGATGCAGCAGCACGCAACGCACCGCGTCACCCGGTTGCACGCCAAGCGCGCTGCGGACCGCTTGCGGTAGCGGCGCACCCGCTTTGCGCTCGGCGGGCAGATCGGCCAGCACGCAACGGAAATCGCCCGCGCGATTGCTGGCAATCAGATAGGCCGCACCCTGCCCGGCTGCGCTTGCTTCGAGCACCGGACGCGTTTCGTTGCGCGCCACGCAGGCGCTACGATCGATCTGCGCGGTGAGCACCGGACCCGCATCGAAGATATCGACGAAGCGGTCCGTTTCGAAGCCTTCTTCAAGGTGAATCTCATAGGCGAGCAACGCCTTTTCGTCCGGCTCGCCGAGCACACGCTGCGCCGATTCCGGCAGCAGCGGCACATACACCGGATAGCTCGGCATCACCTCGGCGATAAAGGTCCGGCTGCGACCACCCGATTCGATTTCGATATCAGCGAAATTGCGTCCGAAAAATTTCCGGCCCACCGCTTCCCAGAACGGCGACACGCCGTCGTCATCGGTCACGCCGAGTAGCAGCGAGAAAACCTCGGAGGTGAAGCGCTTGCGGTTCGCGGCGATGTACATCATGCGCGAGCGCGACATCAGATGGGCGGCTGCATTGCCCCGTAGTGACGGGTCGATATAAAAGCCGGCCAGCCGGCTTTTGCCCGTCAACTCATGCGACATGGTCAGTGCGTGAATCTTCCGGTTCACGTGCAACTCGCGCGACGCGTGAATCAGCGCGTCGTTGCGAAACGCATAGAAGGGCTCGGAATAACCGGCGGCCGCGACGATGCTTGCGGTGCCGAGCAGCTTGCCGGTCTCGCTGTCTTCCAGCACGAACAGATAAAACTCCTCGCCCGGAAAGTCGACTTCCGCGCGAAACGAGTCTTCCGACAGTGCGACGCGCGCCTCAAGCGCACGTCGGTCGTGCGGCAGCGAGTGCAGCACGGGTTGAGCC
The DNA here is from genome assembly GCF_049581445.1 of Paraburkholderia sp. Taxonomy (GTDB): domain Bacteria; phylum Pseudomonadota; class Gammaproteobacteria; order Burkholderiales; family Burkholderiaceae; genus Paraburkholderia. The sequence goes on from NZ_JBAURZ010000013.1 coordinate 14,793, forward strand.
GTGCGCGCCATGTGTTCGAGCGCATCGAGATCGGCGAGGCGGCCGGGGCGTACGAAGAGCATCGTCGTTCCAGTGGTTGAGTGGGATGCCTGATTCAGCGGCGAGCAGCGAGCGGTTTAGGGAAACGTTCGACAAGCCGCTCAGCGCGCCGGCACAGCAGCGCTCGCGCCGACGATTTCCTCAATCGCCTTCGTCAGACGCGCGAAGCCTTCCTCCATGTCGTCGAGCGGCATGATCAGCGACGGCACAAAACGCAGCACATCCGGACCCGCCATCAGCATGATCACGCCATGCTTGCCAGCGGCCGTGACGAAATCCTTGGCGCGGCCCTTGAAGGCTCCGGTTAGTTCAGCGCCAATCAAGAGTCCCTTGCCGCGCACTTCCGTGAACAGGCCGAAACGCTCGTTCAGTTTCGCCAGATGCCCCTTCAGTGTCTCGCTGCGCGAACGTACGCCTTCGAGCACCTTAGGATCGCTGATTAGCTCGACCACCTTCTCCGCGATCGCGGCGCCAAGCGGATTGCCGCCGTACGTCGTGCCGTGCACGCCCACCTTGAAATGCGCAGCAAGTTCTTTGGTGGTCAGCATCGCGCCAATCGGGAAACCGTTGCCGAGCGCCTTCGCGGTGGTCAGGATGTCCGGCGTCACACCCGTGTCCTGATACGCGTAGAAATAGCCGCTGCGGCCGACCCCCGTTTGTACCTCGTCAAAAATCAGCAGTGCGCCGTGCGCATCGCAGGCTTCGCGGAGCGCCTTCAGGAACGCCGGATCTGCCGGGATCACGCCGCCTTCGCCCTGGATCGGCTCGACGATCACCGCGCAGGTCCTCGCGCCAATCGCCTTGCGCGCGGCTTCGATATCGTTGTAAGGCAGATGCACGATGCCCTGCGGCACCGGGCCGAAGCCTTCTGAGTACTTCGGCTGGCCGCCCACGCTGACAGTAAAGAACGTGCGGCCATGAAACGACTGCGTGAACGAGATGATTTCGTCCTTCTCGATCCCATGACGGTCGAAGGCGACGCGGCGCGCCAGCTTCAGCGCGGCCTCGTTGGCTTCCGCGCCCGAATTGGCGAAAAACGCCCGGTCGGCGAAAGTCAGCGCTTCGAGACGTTTGGCGAGGCGCAAAACCGGTTCGTTGGTATAACCGTTACCGATATGCCACAGCTTGCTGCCCTGCTCGCTCAGCACCTTGAGCAGTTCCGGGTGCGCATGACCGAGCGCCGTCACGGCAATACCCCCGGCGAAGTCGATATAGTCGCGGCCCTGCGTATCCCAGACACGCGACCCGAGACCGCGGTCCGGCACGAACGCGGCGGGCGCGAACACCGGCACCATCACTTCGTCGAAAGTCTGGCGTGTCACAGTCAGGTCGTTCATGGCAAGTCCTCGTTACAGGTAATGACGGTATGACGTTAGTTTAGGAAACCGCGCGCGAAACGTCTTGCGCATACGCGACGCGTTCTATCGGGGTCGTGGCCCAACGGGCCTGAAGCTGCAGTTAGCGCCCGGTTTCATCAGGACGTTCGATCAATGCGGCAGGACGCGGCTCGCTCGCGGCGGTGCCGGTTGCGCCGGTTTGTTTTTCGATCCAGTTGCGACGATCCTCGCGCGGGGTCACACCAAAGCGCTCGCGATACACGTTCGAAAAGTGCGCCGCCGACGAAAACCCGCACGCGAGACTGATCTGCACCACCGATTTGCTGGTGCGCTGCAACTGCGTGCGCGCTTTGGACAAACGCAGTCCCAGGTAGTACTTGGACGGCATCGAGCCGAGATACTGACGAAACAGCCGCTCCAGTTGCCGTCGCGAGACGCCGACAAGCCCGGCGATTTCATCGCTGGTCAGCGGATCTTCGATATTCGCTTCCATTAGCAGCAGCGCGTCGTTCAGGCGCGGATGGCGCTCGCCGGGCGCCGTCACGAAGGGAATGCGCTGCCGCTCTGCGCCGGCACGCAGCACACCCACGCCAAGCGTATCCGCGATACGGTCGGCAAGTTCGGGGCCGTGGTCGCGGGCGATCATCGCCAGCATGAAGTCGACGGTCGCCTGACCACCCGCACAGGTAGCGCGATCACGGTCGATTTCGAAGATCTGCTGGGTCACGATGGAGCGTTCGAACTGCTCGGAGAACTGCTGGTAGGTTTCCCAGTTGACGCTCACGCGATAGCCGGACAGTTGCCCCGCCATCGCGAGCCACCAGACCCCATGATGAATGCCCGTGACCAGCGGCGTGCGCTGGCCGACGCGCGAGAGACTGGCGAGGAATAGCCGGTAATCGGCGAACTGCTGAAAGCGCTCGCTGACAATGATCAGCCAGTCGCAGGCGATGGCATCGCCAAACGCGGCATCCGCCGGCCATTGCGCGCCACCGGATAGCTGTACCGGGCGACCATCCCACGAACACACCTGCAAACGGTACAGGGCTCGGCCATCGATCTCGTTGGCGAGATTCAGCGCATCGACGATCGGACCCACGCCCGACATCGACACCGGCGGCAATGCGACGATCGCCACCTGCGTGGTACGTGCGGGACTGGGCGACGTGCGGGCCATCAACTGGTCGTTCGCTGAGCGCGAGTCAAGGCGTTACTTGAGGCTGCCGGAGAGGAACTGTTTGAGGCGCTCGCTGCGCGGCGACCCCAGCACCTCGGCAGGCACGCCCTCTTCCTCGGTGCGGCCCTGATGCAGGAACATTACGTGATTCGACACGTTGCGCGCAAAACCCATTTCATGCGTGACGACGATCATCGTGCGGCCTTCTTCGGCAAGCTTCTGCATGACCTTCAGCACTTCGCCGACCAGTTCCGGATCAAGTGCGGAAGTCGGCTCATCGAACAGCATCACGTCGGGGTTCATGGCGAGTGCGCGCGCAATCGCCACACGCTGCTGCTGACCGCCCGACAGATGCGACGGATACTGTTTTTCCAGCCGCGGCGCGAGACCCACTTTCTCCAGATACTCGCGTGCGCGCTCTTCAGCTTCGCGGCGTGACAGGCCGAGCACGTGAATCGGTGCCTCGACGATGTTCTCCATCACGTTCATGTGCGCCCACAGGTTGAAGTGCTGGAACACCATCGCGAGCTTGGTGCGGATGCGTTGCAGCTGCTTGTGATCCGCCACTTCAAGGTTGCCGGCGCGATCGGCTTTCGTCTTCACCGCTTCGCCGTCGACCACGATCTGTCCAGCGTTGGGACGCTCCAGAAAGTTGATGCAGCGCAGGAACGTGCTCTTGCCCGACCCGCTCGCGCCGATGATGCTGATGACGTCGCCCTTGTTGGCGTTCATCGACACGCCCTTGAGCACTTCGTTATCGCCGTAGCGCTTGTGGATGTCCTGCACAGCAAGCTTGCAGGCTTCAGTTTGAGTCGTGTGGAGCAAGATGCTCTCCCAAGGTGAATGCAGACCCGTCGTGGAACTGTGACGACGGGATGAACCGATGGTGCGTCGCGATAGCCAGCGCTACGCAACCCAGCCGATACGTTAGCAAACCGCCGCGCTGAACGAGCCACCAAACAGCGGCATCAAGCGGCGGCACTAAGCCACAGCGCCAGACCACAGCGCCAAACCGCCTCGTCCGCTCAATGCGGCCGCAATGCCAGATACGCCAGCCAGTGACGCTCGGCGCGCCGAAACGCGGCAACCAGCGCGAACGATACCGCAAGATAGATCAGCGCCGCGATCCCGAAGGCGTTGAATGAATCGTAGGTGGCCGAATTAGCGTCGCGCGCGACCTTCAGAATGTCCGGCACCGTCGCTGTAAAAGCGACCGTGGTTGCGTGCAGCATCAGGATCACTTCGTTACTGTACAACGGCAGCGCCCGGCGCAAAGCGGACGGTAGCACGATGCGGCGGTACATCGTAAAGCCGCTCATACCGTAGGCGCGGGCCGCCTCGACCTCACCGTGCGAGGTGGAACGGATCGCACCGGCGAAAATCTCAGTGGTGTAGGCGCAGGTGTTCAGTGCGAACGCGAGAATAGCGCAGTGAAAACCGCTACGAAAGAAGGCATCGAGCAGTTGATGCGAGCGCACGAAATCGAGGCTGTACATGCCCGTATAGATCAGCAACAGTTGCACGTACAACGGTGTGCCGCGAAACACATAGGTATAGATGCGCACTGGCGTCGATAGCCAGCGTTTCTTCGACACCCGCGCTACCGCGAGCGGCACCGCGCACACAAAGCCAATGCCGATCGACGCCACCAGCAGCCACAAGGTCACCGCGAGGCCGGAGAGGCGCTGACCGTCCCAGTAGAGGAAGGCGCGGCCGAATTGCGAAAGGATCTCGATCATGGGGTCTCTCTCAAAGCTCCGCGTGCCGCACGCCAATCGAATAACGTCGCTCCAGCCAGATCAGCGCGAGGTTCGACACTGAAGTGATGGCGAGGTAGATGAGCGCGGCAATCAGGATGAAGAAAAACATGTTGAAGGTGCTTTTGCCGGCATCCTGCGCGGCCTTCACGATGTCGGCCAGACCAATGATCGACACCAGTGCGGTGGCCTTCACCAGCACTTGCCAGTTGTTGCCAATGCCTGGCAACGCGAAGCGCATCATCTGCGGAAACAGAATGCGTGTGAACACGCGCGCACCGCTCATACCGTACGCGGCGCCCGCTTCGAGCTGGCCGCGCGGCACCGCGAGAAACGCGCCACGGAACGTCTCGGTGAAATACGCGCCGTAAATGAAGCCGAGTGTGATCACGCCAGCCACGAACGGGTTGATATCGAGCTGCGGCAGATTCAGCGCGTCGGTGAGGTCGTTGACACCGATCTGGATGCTGTAGAACAGCAGCAGCATCAGCACGAGGTCCGGCACCGAACGGATCAGCGTCGTGTAGCTCGTGCCGAGCATGCGCAGCGGCCGGTTGAACGAGAGCTTCGCGGCCGCGCCCGCCAGCCCGAGCAGGACCGCGGCGGCGAGCGAGAGAACCGATAGCTCGATTGTCTGGATCGTACCGGCGAGGAGCACCGGACCAAAGCCGTAAAGGAACACGTTTGTCTCCATCCAGGTTTTTGACTTTCCAGCATCAAGGCGCGGCGCTGGGCGGCTCGCATCGCATGGCGCTTACAGCCCCGCAGGCCAGCGCCCTGACGCGGGCCATCCAGCAGGTATGGCGCGGATACTCGCAAGCGAAAATGATTTGCTCAAACACGCGTGTGCTTGGATGCTGCATTGCAACATCTACCCATTGGCCTGAATGACGCCGCGACGCCCCTGTTATGGCGGGCGATATACGCTTGTAAGCGCTCTGTGCGAAGCGTCGGGCCGCTGCAATTTAGCAAGTTTCGGGTCGCTTTTCCGATAGACGGCGCGCAAGGTCCTAGAGGCCTGCGTGACACTCGTGACCAGGGCAAACCCGCTACACTGAGATGGTTTGCGGTGTTGAGATCAATCTTAGGAAGGACCTAGCGCATGACTTCACGCTTCGATTCCGCCACCCTCGACGCCTATTCGCAGGACGCGGCACGTTACAGTCAGGAATGGCTCGACCAGCCGCCGCCGAACGACCTCTATGCGCTGCTCGAGACGCATCTGGTGCCGCAGGGCAAGACCGCCGAGATTGGCTGCGGCAATGGTCGCGACGCTGCCTGGCTCGCCGCGCAGGACTATGACGTGACGGGCTTCGATGCCGCAGAGGGGTTGCTCGCTGAAGCGCGGCGGCTGCATCCGCAGATCACGTTTCGCGAGGCAAGCCTGCCCTCGCTCGAAGCGATCGATGAAACCTTCGATAACGTCGTCTGCGAGACAGTGATCATGCACTTACCCGCCGAAGCGATTCCTCTAGCCGTGGATAACCTGCGGCGCATCCTTCGGCCTAATGGCGTGCTGTATCTGTCGTGGCGGGTGACCGAGGGAGAGGACAAGCGGCAACCGGATGGCCGCCTCTACACGGCCTTCGATCCGAAGCTGGTAGTGGACGCGCTGGTGGACTGCGCGATCCTGCTGTTCGAAGACGTGATGAGCGAAAGCTCGGGCAAGCGGATTTGCCGGGTGATTGCCTCGAAGAACGCTGGCGGGATCTGAGCGCGCAGCGTCGCCACGCCACTCGGACCGCCCGTCAATCCATCCCTAAGCGCGCACGAATCGCCGGCAACATCTGTTCAACCGCTGCCCGCCCTTCTGCAATAGCAGGCGCGGCGCGGTGGAAATCGAAAATCCCCATTCCGCCCAGGCGCGGCTGAATCAGGATATCCGCGGGCTCCCCTGCCAGCCGGCTGCGCGTAATGCGCACCTGCATGATGTCGATGCTCTGCGCAATCGAACTCAGCATCGAAGGAACACGTGCGCTCGGCGCGGGCGCGACGCGCACGTCGCCAGTGGTGAGTTCGTCCGCAGGCGCGAGCCAGCTCGGCCACGGCTTGCCGTTTTTGCGTAGCGACCCAGGCGGCGGCGCTTCGGGATCGAGCACGGGCGTGGCAACGGTTACGCCGCCGAAATCGCGGCCATTGAGAATGTCGCTGTTCAGGTCCACCGCGATCACGCAGTCCGAGCGCATGCCACGCGCCACGGAAACGGGCACCGGATTGCTCAAGGCGCCGTCAACGAGCCATACGCCGTTTTGCCACACCGGCGTGAATATCCCCGGAATCGCAATCGACGCCCGCACCGCGTCCACCACGCTGCCGTCCTGTATCCAGGTCTCACGGCCAGAGTCGAGTTCGGTGGCCACCGCCGCAAAGGGCATCTGCAACGCGCTGATCTCGCAGCCATTGAACTGATTGGCGAACACCTGGATCACTTTACGGCCGCCGAGCAAGCCGCCGGAAATACGCAGATCGAGCAGGCGCACCACCGTCTGCCAGGTCAGGCGCGATACCCACTCTTCGAGCCAGTCGAGATCACCGTTCGCATACACCGCGCCGACCAGCGCGCCGATTGAAGTGCCGCACACTACGTCAGGCTTGATGCCGGCGTCCTGCAGCGCGCGGATCGCGCCGATGTGCGCCCAACCCCGCGCGGCACCACCGCCGAGCACGAGACCAATGCGTGAATGGGGACGCCGTCGCAGCATGTTTTCTCCTTATCGTCCGCGAATCACGTCGGAGCGCGATGTCGTAAATACCTTGTGAAACTGGTCGAAGTGCACGTTGAAGAAGGCATCCTGCGTCACACCGCCTTCAAGCCATTTCCAGCTCCAGACGGTCTCTGGCTTGAGCGGGAAAACCGCTACCTGTCCCGGCTTGCCGAGCAGCCTGCGCACCTCGTCTTCGCTCATGCCGGGGCGAATCTTCGCGAAGTTGGCGGCGGTCAGCACCTGGGTGATGGCCTGCAGCTTGCCGTCGCGGTCGATATCGACCATGTAGGTGTTCAGCCCCTGCGGACCACGCGGATATTCGAGCCGCTTTGAACCGTCGGTAAACGTGCGTTCGGTTTCCGGTTTGCCCATCTGGTTGCGGACCTGCTCTTCCGTCGTGATGCCGGGCGTGAGGCCCCTTAACAACAATGCGTCCGGTTTGACGGCGTTGAAGAGTTCCTTAAGTTTTTGCACAGCGCGTTGGCCCTGTTGGTCATCGCACCCCGCCAGCAGAAGCGTGGCGCTCAGTACGGCGACGGTAAGCAGTCTGAAGCTCGAAGCCATTGTTCGGTATGGGATGCGGACATCTCTATGAATGATGTACTACAGGATAACAAAAGCACGGGCGCAGGCGCAGCGGCGGGGGCAACGACGGCTCGCCCTGTTGCGTGCAGGCATCGGGCAGGCATAGCCCTCGTTCCGGCCGGACGGCAAACAGAAGCGAGAACCCGCGAGCGTGCCCGAAGACGCTAAGCGAAGCGTGGTGGAAATGGCGGGGGGAAAGTAACGCTGACGGAACGACCGTGACAGGCCGGTGGAAACTGCAGAAAACCCACAAAGACGACACGCAGCGGCCCGAATCCGTGCGAATCAATCAGTTGCAATCCGCAGATGCTGGCGATTGCTGGCCACTGATAATGACGCTTTCGCCCGGAACTGGCCGCTGCTCACGGCCGTCTGGTCCCTCGGCTATTTTGCCCAGGTGCGAGTAATTTAGACGCAATACGGGCGTTAGGCGAGACAGCGTTTACACCGACTCGACGAGCGGATTTTGGCCGCTCGTGTGTCATACGGACGCGCCATCGCGCAGGTGTTAGTCGTCACCGAAAAGGGCTCGATGCGGCGCCTCAAAGACGCGCGAATCCTCCTCGTCCGGCGCCCTGCAACACCGAATCATTCTGGCGTATGAATACGTGGCACAAGACGTCGCGGTAGGTGCCGTCCACGAGACCCGCGTAATTCAAGTGATCCATGCGACTCACCCGATCCACGCAACAAGGGCGCAACTTGCCCAAGCCTGCGCCCTTGTTGCGTGGGTCGTCAGTGAAGCGTCACCGTTCAGATCACATGGAACCCATGCGTACCATCTCGCGCCAGTTGTGCGACGAGTCCAAACTCCCATTCGAGGTACGCGTTCATCGCTTCGTGCGCGTTGTCCGTGCCCTCATAAGGACGCCGGTAGCGATCGATGCGCGGCGATGCAAGATGCGTCTCCCCGCCTTCTACCGGCAGCCCCGCGGCGATCCATGCGCTCGTACCGCCGCTGAGCACCCGTACTGGCTTGTCCCTCAAGGCCGCCAGTTCGGGCGCCGCAAAACGCGCCAGCGCACTGCTGCCGCACGTGACCACATAACGTTGCGCCGCCGGCAACTGCGGGAGGGCGTCGGCCAGTTGACCACGCAGCGCCCACCACGCGCCCGGAATATGCTGCTTCACATAGTTGGCGCTCGCCGTGAAGTCGATCACGACGGTGCCCGCTGTTTCCAGCAGCGTCGCCAGATCCTGAGGCGAGATTTCGTCGGCGTCGGGTGGTGTCACGGCGTTGCGCACCACGCGCGTGGCGCCCTCCTCCGTGAAATCAGCTGCCGTCAGGCCGTCGATAACATAAACCTCAACGTTCATCTGCGCGAGCCACGACGCCGTCATATTGGCGCGCACGCCATCGCTGTCCGCCAGAATCACGCGTGCGCCACGCACGGGCGCAAAAATGTCGGTCTCCTGCACGAGCTGTCCGCCCGGCGCGCTGCGAAAACCCGGCACATGGCTGGCCGCGTATTCTTGCGGCGTGCGTACATCGAAACGATAGATGGTGCGCACCGCTTCATCCGCCCAGCGACGCGCTTCGTCCCGCGTGGTGCGGCCCACCTCGGCACGATCCGCAACCG
>NZ_JBAURZ010000014.1:0-2630 GCF_049581445.1 Paraburkholderia sp.
CGGCTTTGCAAGCGGCGCGATCTTCACCGGGATTGGTCTCGGGATCGCCGCGTCGGGAACGATCGTGCCGCTGCTGCTCAGTCAGGGACTGACGCAAACGTGGCTCGGACTCGGCGTGGTGTCGCTGCTGCTGACCGTGGTGGCCTGGAACGGCTGGCCGCGACACGAACCGGCCACTGCACATCCTCATGCGAGCAGCCCTTCGCACCCCAATACCAATCACGCGGCACGGCCCAGTGTTGCTTCAGCGGGAAAACTGCGAGCCCTCTATATCGAATATGGATTGAATGCGGCGGGCCTCGTGCCGCATATGATCTTCCTGGTGGACTTCGTTGCCCGAGGGCTCGGCAAAGGTGTGGATGTCGGCGCGCAGTACTGGGTGCTGTATGGACTTGGCGCGATTGTCGGCCCGTTGCTGACGGGGCATCTTGCCGACCGCGCTGGTTTCGGACCGGCGCTGCGCGTGGCCTACCTGCTGCAGATCGCGGCTGTTGCGCTTCCAGCGCTCGGCCTCGGCCCCGCCGCACTGATGGTATCGAGCGTCGTCATGGGCGCGTTCACGCCGGGTATTGTCCCGCTCGTTCTGGGAAGAGTGAACGAACTGCTCGCACATCATCCTGCCGCGCAGAAAGCCGGATGGACCAAGGCCACCACCTATTTTGCCGTCATGCAAGCGGTGTCCGCTTACGGCCTGTCCTACCTGTTTTCGGCAAGCGGCGGCCAGTATCTGATGCTGTTCGAGATTGGCGCCGCCGCATTGACGCTCGGGCTCACTGTGAATCTGTTTGCTGCGTTGAGGTCAAAATGAACCAACCTGCTCATTCCGTATTGCATGCAACAGCGACACCGGCACACCCGCCGGTGTCGCTTAGTTATGCCGAGCGTAACGCGAGTCACTGGAAACGCAATCTCACAGTCTGCGTATTCGGCTCGTTCACGACGCTCCTCAGCCTGAGCATGCTGTTGCCGTTCCTGCCGCTGTATGTGAAGCAGTTGGGCGTCGAATCGCCGGGGGCGGTGATCCAGTGGTCGGGCATCGCGTTTGGCGCAACCTTTCTTGGCACAGGATTGACCGCACCGCTCTGGGGACGGCTTGCCGACCGCTACGGACGCAAGCCGATGCTCGTGCGTGCGGCCATCGGCATGGCCATTGTGATGTCGCTGATCGGGGTGGCTCATTCAGTTCATCAACTGGTCGTGTTGCGGCTGATCGCGGGTCTGGTGGGCGGGTACTCTTCGGCCTCCATCGTGATGGTCGGCTCGCAGGCGCCGCGTGAACGCGCCGGCTGGGCGCTGGGGGTACTGTCGACAGGTGCACTTGCAGGCAACCTGATCGGACCGCTGGTGGGCGGCTTTCTGCCGGGCTGGATCGGCATTCGCGGCACCTTCTTCGCGGGCGGCGCGATGATCGCGGTGGCGGCCTTGCTAACCATCTTCGTCATCAAGGAAGACTTCAGTCCCGCCGATCAGGCACAGCACCGCGCCGCCAGTAAAGCCTCAGTGGCGACTCGCAAGACGAATTACGCGGTGGTGGCCGCGCTCCTCGTCACGGCGATGATGGTGCTGCTCGCGAACATGTCGATCGAGCCGATCATCACGGTCTATATCGGCAGTCTCGGCGTCCACGCCAATCATCTGACCCGGGTCGCGGGCGTCGTCATGGCGTGTTCGGCTTTCGGCAGCATGTTGACCGCGGCGCGGCTCGGCGCACTGGCTGACCGGATCGGCAGCTGGAACGTGATCATTGGCTGTCTGGTGCTCACCGGCCTCGTGATGATTCCGCAGGCTTTTGTTGTGCACTGGTGGCAACTGGCGGGCTTGCGCGTCCTGATGGGCATGACGCTTGCCGGACTGCTGCCTGCTATTGCCAAGCTGGCGCGGCAGTCGGTGGATGAAAGCAAGACGGGGCAGATGCTCGGATATCTGCAGTCCGCCCAGTTCAGCGGCCAGGTGATCGGTCCAGTGATTGGTGGCCAGATTGGTGTGGCGCTCGGGCTGGATTCGGTGTTCTTCGTGACCGGTACGCTGCTGGTGTTGTGTGCGGCGCTGGCGCAATGGGCGCGAGTGCGGTGAATTTGAGGCGAAGCGGTACGTATAACGCACCGCCCGCCGTGCATCGCCAGCCTCGATATCACCGCATCAATACATCACCACTGAACGGATCGACTCACCCTTTTTCATCAGATCGAAGCCTTCGTTGATGCGGTCAAGGGGCAGACGATGCGTAATCAGATCGTCGATGTTGATCTTGCCTTCCATGTACCAGTCGACGATCTTCGGCACATCGGTGCGGCCACGCGCGCCACCGAACGCCGAACCCTTCCATTGACGGCCCGTTACCAGTTGAAACGGGCGCGTGCTGATCTCTTCACCCGCTGCCGCCACACCGATGATGAACGACTGGCCCCAGCCTTTGTGCGTGCATTCGAGCGCCTGACGCATCACTTTCGTGTTGCCGATGCATTCGAACGAGTAGTCCGCGCCACCATCCGTGAGCTGGACAATATGGTCCACGACGTTCTCGACTTCGTTCGGGTTGATGAAGTGCGTCATGCCGAACTTCTTCGCCAGTTCGACGCGGCCCGGGTTCAGATCCACCCCGATGATCTTGTCCGCGCCCACCATCTTCG
>NZ_JBAURZ010000015.1:0-24828 GCF_049581445.1 Paraburkholderia sp.
AGCGATCGGCGGCCGTTGCGCGATTGCCGCCCGCCGACCTGTCCGTGGCTGTGGCGCGGTTGCCTGCAGCAGCCCGGTCGGTTGCTCCGGGGCGCGTACTAGCGTCGCTGCCACGGCCGCGATACTGGGAACGCCGGTCGGCACCCGACGCCTGCCCCGCAAATTTATCGCGCGTTGCATTGTCCCGGTAGGCGACGCCCTGGCGATGGCTCGCGTCATGCTGCCAGCGGCCGCCCTGTCCCTGCACCTTGCTGCTATCGAAGTTGCGGTCGACATTCCTCGCCCTGTCGGAGTTGATGTTGACGTCGCCCCCACCCCAACACGAGTTGCAGTCGCTGAAGATCGCGCCAGCGGCAGCGATACCAATACCCCAGGCGAATCCCGTCGCGAGGGCCGCGCCGGGGTAGTAACCAGGGTAGTAAGCCGGGTATGGCGGCCAATAGGTGGGCGGATAGGCAGGGTAGCTCCATGCGCCATAGACGACAGTCGGGTTGTAGGCGGGCACGTAGACCACCGCTGGATTGGCCGGTTCGATGCGCACAACGCTCGTCTGGCCACCTGCGGGCGCGGGCTCAACGATCACCTGCTGCTGCTCATTCGACTTCAGGTTGCCCGATTCCTGCGCGCGCGCCCGCAGTCGCTGCACCGCAGCGAACACATCCTTTTGCTGCGCAAGGAAAGCGTCGCCGAGCTTTTGTGTCCAGTCCAACTTGTCGTACATTGGCTCGAGAATCTGCGGGAACGCCACTAGTGATTTCACGCTGACGTCCCACGACTGGTTTTGTACCGCCTTTACAGCGTCGTCGCCCTTAACATTCGGATTCGCTTTTACCCAGCGTGCTGCGTGGACGATCTCCAGCGGATACGTCGATGCCATCAAAACCTGAGCCAGCACGGGGTCAGGGTAAAGAGCGATCGGCGCGACGAGTGCCTCGATCTCTTCTGGCTTGTATGCAGCCGGATTCTCGGGACCACTATCTGCGCAGGCTGGCATTGCGACCAGGAAAAGCAGCCACAAGAAAACCGTTCTCCATCGTTGATTCCATTGGGTCATGGCCTCTCCTTCAGGCGGGCTACTATCGCGGAACGCGATGCGTTCATGCCGTTTCCGGGTGAATTTAAACTGATCAGGTAGCTTAGGTTTTTACATCATAGTTCGTCATACTTACAAATAAAATGCCTTCACAGGCTATCCCATTGCCCGCAGAGTCGCTCATCATGAGTCGCACGGAGCAGTCCGGAATCGCGCCCACGCTCCGGTTCTCCTCGCAGGAATCAAGGTTTAACGCCATGCGCTGCCAACCTGGATATAGAACGCGTTCTGGTCCTTGCTGTGGGCGACGTCGACTCCAATCGAGACGCCCAGCTTGCGTGCGATCAGGTAACGGAAACCCGCCCCTACGCTTTGGACGTTCTGCGCCTGAGAGAAGCTCTCTAAACGCCCATAAGCCTTACCCACACCCGTAAACCCGAGCAGCGACCATCTGGGCGTTACGTCCCAGCGCAACTCGGTTTCAGCCGCAACCGCATTGCGATCCTGGTATCGACCCTTCTGAACCCCGCGCAGATCAACATACGGTTGTGCATAGAAGGGGGTGTTGCCGGTCGAAAACTTTGTATCTAGCCGCAGGCCAAGGATCAGCGTACGCGTCAGCGGAATCCACTTGAAGCCCCGCGCAGCGTAGACGTTGTAATTCTCGGTACCTCCAAACCCCGGGCGTGCAAATTGTGTTTCGAACTCGGCGAAGCTACCTGAACCCGGATAAAAAATGTTGTCGCGCGAATCGTAGTCCACGATGAGACTACCCGCGCCAATCCGCTGGTCCTTCTGGAAATTGCCCAGTTCACCGGGAACGCTACCACCCGTAAAGGTGGACGAAGAATCGAAGTAGACGTAACGCACTCCCCCATACCAGCGAGTGTTGCCCATGCGCACCAGAAATTGCTGTAGCAACGCGTTGCCCTGCAGCGTATAGGCCCTGGGCTGGCTGGACAGGCCGAAGTAATCCAGATGGGCATCGACTCTGGCTACCGCACCGAGATACCGGTATCGGTCATCGTCCCAGGTGTGAAAGTGAGCAGCGGCCGCCGCCCAGGTGCCGTTTGCCGTGTAGATACCGCCCAGCGCAGTGACGTTCGGGGGAACGCGGTTCGGATGATCGGCCGTTGTATCCGCAGCCGTTCCGGTCATTGGCCCTGAAAAGAAGAGCACTCCAAGCCCGAGACCATAACCGACGGCCGGCTCTGTGATCACGATCGGCACCGGCAGTGCGCCTTTGTGATCGAGAAGGAAGTCACTCATGTCCAGTTGCCCATCTTCAGGATCGAAAAAGCTGAGCGGCTGCTCATCGGCGCGGACGCTAACGGCCCCGACAGCGCTTGCGGTCACGATAGCAACGGTCAAACATGCTCGCCTTGACGCAAGAAGACCATTCATGCCGTACCTTAACAATCAGCATTGGTACAAGGTCCACACATCGCGCACTGCGCAACACCGTCGATATCCCAATCCAGCGAAAATGATGTCCGTGTCGCGGTTGTAACGCGTCACAACGCGGTTCCACTCAAGACCGGCTGCCCAGTCTGGCAACGCATGGCTCCACTTGTTATCTGGCGAGAGCATCGCCAAACTCCGAACACCAGAAGAAACTGCCATCGACGATGTCTGTGCGTACGTCTAACAATTCTGACAGGGTCGAACTGCTGTGGATGCGACAGAAACCTCTGCCGTTTGCCGCACCTGCATCGCCATCCCAGTTGCAGACGCAACTTGCCACCGTTGCATATGCGTGCAGGTTTGTTGGCGTACATGCCGAGGAACTTTAAGCGTATACACGATAGAAGCAATTCCGTATCGGACCTTGGTCGTACGGGATCATCTAACGACGCTTTTCAGCACGGAGCGCAGCGGCAACAGCAGGCCTCCACTTATCTTTGATCGTTGCATCAGACGTCGGTCGTGGCGGAAACCGCGCCAGCCTGACGCGCGGCTTCGAACGCCCCCGAACAGACTAGGACATCAAGGCGACCATGATTGACCCACCAGTGGTCAGAAGGATATTCGACGTCGCATAGGGCACCGTATAGCCGAGCACTGGAATGCGGCTGCCGGCCTTCTCCTGGACGGCAGCAAGGGCGGCTGTAAATGTCTGGGCACCGGCCAGTCCGCCCAACAGCATCAATGGATTCATTCGCAATACGTACCGACCGACCAGAAGCGCCACCGCCTGCGGCAGCATAGTCACCACAGCACCGGCCAGCAAGATGCCGAGTCCCAGTTCCTTCACCGCCTGGACGAACTCGGGGCCAGCCTGCAGGCCGGAACAAGCGACAAAGGCCGCCAGCCCGAAGTTGATCATGAGGTCCAATGCGGGCTGGGGAATATCACCCAGTGTCGGACGCAGCGAGCGCAGCCAACCGAGCAGCAGACCGGCGAGCAGGGTACCGACGCTAACGCTGAGCGTGAGCCTGACGTTACCCACCATGACATAAGGTAGCCCCAGCAGCGCCCCGCCAAGTATGCCAAGCCCAAGCATGGAGAGACTAGTGGCATGGTTGGGACGCAGCGGATAACCGATCTCCGCTGCAACTCTTTCGACCGCGCGCTGCGGGCCGACAAGTTCGAGCACGTCACCGCGATCCAGGACGGTCGCGGTACCGATCGGGATCTGTTGCGTGCCGCGCGTAATCGAGCGCAACCCCACGCCGCGAAAGTCGAACTCTGGCGCCTTCATCAACGCTTCGAGCGGAACCCCGCAAAGGGCTTTGTTCGTTATCACGACCTTCAATATTTCGATCGGGAACTGCAGCAGTCCTGGGTCGTGCAACTCGGTGCCAAACCGTGGACCGATCGTTACCAGGGCTGGCATTTGTCCGTAGAGGGTGACCGTGTCATCGGCTTGTAGCACGGTCTCTCGCCGCACCTCGATGGCGTTGCCGCCGCGCAGGATGTGCTCGACGAAATAGCGCATAGGAGATCCGCTGTGCTCCGCCTCGTCGACCCGCTTGCCCGCAAATTCGCCGCTGGAAAGAAGATATGAACGCACGGCGAATCTCTGGTGTGCCGTGAATACACCAGCCGCCTCGCGTTGAATCCCGAATTTGCGCTCCAGCGCGGCAGCCTCCTCGCGCGGGTTGATGCGCAGAATACGCGGAGCCAGGGAGCTGACGAACACGATCATGCCGATCGCGCCGAACAGGTAAGTCAGCGCATCGGCGACGGCGATGTGGTTTGCCATCAGTTTGCGCTCCGCCAAGGGCAACGGGAGGTTCATGATGGCGTCGGTGGCGGTACCAATCGCTGCAGATTGAGTCAGCCCTCCGCAAAAAATCCCGGCGGCGGTCCCCGCATCGAGCTTGAACAGATGCGCCATGAACCATGCCGTGCCAAGTCCTACGACCATCACCACGACAGACAGTAGCATCGGCTTGACGCCATCCTCCTTGAGTGCCTGAAAGAACTGCGGACCCGCGGCATAGCCGTTGGCGAACAGGAACAGCAGAAACAGCCCCCAGCGGAGCT
Source organism: Paraburkholderia sp. (assembly GCF_049581445.1). GTDB lineage: Bacteria > Pseudomonadota > Gammaproteobacteria > Burkholderiales > Burkholderiaceae > Paraburkholderia. Next base: position 4,523 of record NZ_JBAURZ010000015.1, read on the forward strand.
CGCGGCTGACCTCCACATGGAGTTGCCCGATTGCCAGTGCGGCGATCAACGCTGCGGTGACCGTCCCCAGCGAGAACTTGCCTAGCTTGATACCGCCGACCCAATAGCCGATGCCGACCGCAAGGAACATCGCCAGTTCTGGCGATGCCTGCAGTGCCTTTGTCACCCAGTTCATCAGCACTTTACTCACCGCCTCAACATGCCAACGGGGCTCATCCTGATACAGCTGGTTGATGCCGTTGCTGAAACTGCGGCACCCATCACGATAGCGAAAACGACCAGCCCGGGCCGGTAGCCCTTAATCGTCACCTTGCCGGGAAATATCGGTGCGGCGATCCCGAAGAATAGTGGGATATAAGGACTGGCAATCAGCCACCCGGATAGCGCCTCCATTATTGGTCTCCTTGTTCACTACCAGCTGCGCAAGAGGTGTGACCCTGGTCAGGTCACCTGCGCCGGAGGGCGTCCAAGGCTTCCGGCTTGATTAATTCCAGCCCTCGCAGGGCGTTATAGCCATGAATTTCCTTCACATCCAGCTTGCGCATGAAGGCAATGGTCTCCGGCGTAATGACTTGTCCCGGGACCATGATTGGGAATCCAGGCGGATAAGGAATGACAAATCTGGCTGAGACAAGTTCGGGGCCTTCCTTCAGACGAGCGTCGATGCGCTCGTCGTTCAACTTGAGCCACTCGCATGCCTCCGGCTTGTAAGCCAGATAGTAGGCCGTGCGCATATCGCCTTCGGGCGTTGCGCTCTCACTATTTTCGCGCAGCGCATTGTGGAAACGGCTGAAGTTCGGCAGTTCCGGTACATCTTCGACGAGAGCCTTAACGCGCGCCGCGAAACTGGCCCGCGCGCTTTCGCCTCCTTCCTCCAACTCGCGCTCCAATGCGCGGGAGATGTCGGCAAGCGCCTTGATCAGGTGTGCCATGTCACTGCGCGTATTGTTGATGTTGATCTGGACCAGAACACTGTTGCGCGACGTCTTGTTGATCTGGATGTCATAGCTCTCGGCGAGCAGTCCCTTGAAACGGGTGCCGTCGTAGCCCGCGTTGCCGCAAAGCAGTGTGATGCGGGTGGGATCGAGAAAGAACTCGTCACTACGCAAGGCCTGGGTGGCATCGGAGATGGTCTTTCCGGCCATTCCGTAATCGGAGAAACCGGAAATCCGATACGTCTCCGGGATCATCTCCGCGGGTGTGGCTGCATGGAAATAGCGCGAGATGAGCGGATGATTGTTGATCTCCCTGCGGATCTCGATCGCCAGCTGAATGGCACGTTGTACCAGTTCGTATCCTTCGAGCTCCATCTGCCGTCGTGCCACGTCGATCGATGCGATGATCTGCAGGTTCGGGGAAGTGGACGTATGGGTGAAGAAAGCCTCTTTGAACTGTGCCTCGACGGTATGAAAGTCCTGGTCCGCCACGACGATGATCGAGCCCTGACGCAAGGCCGACATCGACTTGTGGATCGAATCGGTTTCATAGACGCGAATGCGGACCTGATCCGGGTCGGGCAGGAGTTGCATGTCAAGCAGGCGCGAGTCGGTCGCGCCAATGTCCGCGGAGGATTGCCTGAATGCCTCATACCTGTCGCGGTATGCGGGATCGTGCATAAGCTCACGCAATTTCGCGGCACCGCCCATGGCCGTGCGCATGCGCAGTAGCGGCGAAAAGCGGGCGTAGCCGAACCAGGCCTCATCCCAGAGGAAAATCAGGTCAGGCTTGATGGACAGACACTCAAGCATGGTCTGTTCCACGTTGGCGACGTGGCCGTCGAAAGTGCAATTGGTCAGCACCAGCATCCTGGCACGGTCGAGCTTGCCTTCAGCCTTGAGCGCCAACAGCGCCTGCTTGATAGGCCGTATCGCCAGGCTACCGTACATCGAGTACTGCGTCAGCGGGTACGCGTCGATGTAGAGCGGCTGCGCGCCGGCCAGCACGATGCCATAGTGATGCGACTTGTGGCAGTCGCGGTCGATCAGCACGATGTCGCCCGGCGTCAGCAGCGCCTGATGCACGATCTTGTTTGCAGTCGAGGTACCGTTGGTCACGAAGAACGTGCGGTCTCCACCTAGCGCACGTGCGGCCTTGTCCTGAGACGCCTTGATATTGCCAGTGGGTTCGAGCAGGCTGTCGAGCCCTCCGGTCGTTGCCGAAGATTCGGCAAGGAATAGATTCGCGCCATAGAATTCGCCCATGTCGCGAATCCAGTTGGATTTAAAGATCGACTTGCCTCGCGCCACCGGCAGCGCGTGGAAGGTGCCGATGGGACGTGCAGCATAGTGCTTGAGGTTGTCGAAGTACGGTGCGTCGTAACGGTCCCTGATGCCGTCCAGGATGGCCAAATGGATCTCCATCGGCTCTTCCGCGCCGTAGAATATCCGACGCAGGGGCGCGGCAGCATCCGAGCCCGCCAACTGACCTACGTCGCGGTCGGTGGAGAGAAACACGTCGAGTTCGGGGCGCAGGCCACGCACCAGACGAGCGAGTGCGGAGCCCATGTCCTCCATCTCCGCTCCCATTCCGGCAGGCGTATTGCGGACAATGATGTCACGCAGTGCAGCCGACGTAAATTGCGAGGCAAAGCTAAAGCCATCGACAATCACCACCGACTGCAGGTTGTAGTTGAAAATGGTCGCCAGCACGGCGTCTTCGAAGCTGCCAACCACCACCATTTCGTAGACGAAGCTGTCGTCGTCACGGCGCAGGCGGCGGAAGCCGTCGCGGATATCAGGCCAGGTGGAACGCTCGCCGGCAGCAACCACGAGAACTTCGAAATAGGGCTTACGACTTTGTCCGTGGCCGATGGAGGGAGGCAGAAAATCCGGTAACCGTAGCTCACCCTCCTCTTCCGCCTTCCAGGCTTCCTTATCATCACGGTAGCTATTGGACATCAAAGCCGCGCTGATCCGCTGCACGAGACGGGACAGGATATCGTACTCGCTCGCCGCAAGTCGTTCATGCACCTGGGCCATCAGGAAGGGGCCTGGATACGCGTTCAGTTCCTCGAGCGGCCCCAGATCATCCAGTACCGACCGTGCCTGGTCGCGCAAACCGTCTGCCTCCTGCTGCGGCTGCCTCGCCACGGCGCGCAAGACCCGGTTCAGGCTGCGCCAGTGATCGACCCGCGCTTCCGCGGCCGAGAAAAACTGGTTGAGGCCGAACTCCGGCACAAGCTTGGCGACGGTTTCCATCTCGGGTCTCCCGGGCGTTCTTTCATACGGCCATCAGAGGCGTGAGCTTTTCGCTGGCCGTATTCATCCGGCACGCTTCGATGGCGACAGGTTAAATGCAAAGGGCGCCGTGGCCGGCATGATCGCCAGTGTGTACAGGGTCGGTATGTGCAGGATCCACAGGGCCCTGTTGTTGTCCAGCCGGTTGCCGGCCGTAGCGTTGTAGCGCTCGACATAATCGGAAAAAGCATTGTTCGTGCGACTCGGCCAATCTTTCGATAGCCCGATTCGTTCAGATTCGCGAGCGATACCCGGCCCGACGGATACGGCGTGCCAATGCCGTGCCCAGCCGCAGGCGTCTCTCGAATCGGTCCGTCTTCGTCACTACAATGGTTCTTCTTGCTGCAACCGACAATACGACTTTGGTCCCACAACCTGTCCGCGCAGACATCCCGGAGGCTGTGGTCGCGTAGTGCAGCCAGAGCGGCTGGCGGGAGCTAACGTCAAGAGTGGAGTATGTGCAGCTTGATTCTGACGGACGGTTGCGAACGCCGACTCGTGATCTGTGGGTATAGCGTTGGCCCGGCTGCCCGCTGGCGCCGGAGCCAACCATTCCTGCCGCCCAATGGTTTCTTAACCGTCAGCTTGTTGGTCACCGACACCCCCCAGGAACTGCCCCCGCAATATCTGCGACCTCGCCAATCTGCGACGCATCCGTGACCGTTCCGTTCAGCGTCACCGCGCCGTCTTTTGCGACGATGCTGATATGAACGGCTATCGGTACATCATTGCGACCGCATCCGCTTCAATTCATCGATGCGCAGATGATAACTCTGTAGTAGACAAGCTTTGTCGGCACACGCATTGCGAGAACTACGAAGCCATGCGCGTTGATCCGCTCGCAATCGCGTCCTGTTAGCCAATACTTTCATCTTTCGGCCATAGACTGTTGCCAACGCTTTATCGACACTTGCGAGTTCCGAATCCCCGCAAATCAGTTGATCCTGGACAGATATCAGTTTGCTGCAATCGAAACTTTGCATCAATGCAGTCTTCGTCCCGCGCTGGATCTCCAAGAGCCCTGGTTTGCATAGCCCTTGCAGCGACTTGCAAGCCTCATCGTGCCCGACCCATGCCATGTCCGTCGCACCATATTGCTTAACGAAACGATTGATGCCTGCATGGCTTACGCCCCTTTGCATTGCGTTTGCCGCGATTATTTCGTTGCAGAGCGAGTCCTCGGCGTAGGTTCGCCCATCTCGCCGGTAGCAACTGTGAAAACCGAGTAGTCCAGTACCAACAACGCTTCGGCGTTCCCCTGAAGCAAACAGAATGGACGCGCAAGCGGACGCGCACCTTGCATTATCTGGCACTGCCGTATAAACACGTACACTGTCCATTGCATCGACCACCCGGAAAGCGGCCTCCACATTCCCTCCTGGACTATTTAAAACAAGAATGACAAGGCCTTCGTCATCGCGGTCAGCCAGTTTGGCGAGCGCCATGAACTTGTCTGCATCACCGTCCTGAATCCTCCCCTCGGCGATAATCATTTTCAGCTTGAGTTGTGGTTGGTAGTAGATCTTGAAGTCCATCGCAGGCGCCACGCCGGGAATCATCAGTACAGTAAAACAAAGCCAGCCAAGAAATCGGGTGATCCAGCCTGACGCCGCCGCGTGTGTAACTGTTCGGTGCTCAATGCTACGCATGCGCTTCTCCTCGGAACACCAGAAGCATAGTCTCGAGTCCATCGAGGGTGCCGTGATGACCTGAAGGTCCGACATTGACAGAAGTGAAATGAACGCCTCCCGCCCGTGAACGTGCGAGCAAAGGAAGGCGGATCCTAACGGGCCAACGGCATCAATGTCTCCAAGCTGAAAACACAAGATTTCCCAGGCAACCGGAGGATTCAAATTAATTTTACGGCAGTCGGCACGGATATCGCCTAGCACGTGTCCGTTCGGCCGACCGCGTCCAGGCAGTTGCCGAAGCATCTGCAAGGACGAAGGTCGGCTCTGTCCGAGGGCGGACTTTGGTGTGCCAATCAGTCCGGTCTTGCGGCGGCAGTTAGGGGCGGTGGGACGCGCTGGCTGGGACGGCATTGACGAGCGATGTTGGCCTGCTCTATCGGTACCTCGCTTTTTACGGCTCGGGCAGTCAACTCGTACAAACGCTGCGTTTTAACGGCCCGAGCTTGAACGTGACCTTCAAGTTCTGATCGGGCTTTGGCGGCCTGTTGCCTGGCCTCGGTTCGATCGATTTCCGGCACAGGCGTGGGCAACACCGTGCTGGGTATCCGGTACCGTTATCGGGCCCGGCATGGTTTGCCCTGCTCATCGCTGCGTTGCGCGAAGCGCGGCGCGAATATTAGCCACGCTCTTGCTGCGCGCTTCGGTAGGACCAAGGTCCGATAGTCGCGGTCCGTCGCGCTGGTAAGCTGGAGATACGGCGTATCCGCCGCATCACGTCCGCCCTGGGTGTGGCCGGCCTGCCTGACGCGTCGCGCCTGCGGGGCTGCGGGCGGCAGATCGCCGAAGCGGGAGCGACGATCGATAGACAACAACCCCCACACTGTTTCTCGAAGTTGAAGCGAACCTGATGCTCTCCATGCCATGCCTTCGCGCCACGGTCGACGGCAGGCGCGGATTTGATCGCGCCCAGGATTGGTTTCATTGGACGCAGGTTTCGGGACATCGTTCATCGGAGATCACATCATGCCAGGATGGAGCCCCCGGTTTATCACTATAGTCGCGATGATTCTCGCCACCTTGTCGGCCGCTTCATGGGCCACAGAGCAAGCGCAACAACGCCGTGCGGGACGTGACGTCCGCCAGGAAACACGGCAGGGTTCACGACATACCAAGCAGGAGTGCCGCGCCACAGACCAGAAAAGCAATTCGCACTGCCGACAGGATAAGCGCCAAACCAAGCAGAACGGACGTCAGACGGCGCGCGATATCAAGTATTGAGTAGTGAGCGCTGGAGGCCGCATACCGCGACAAGAATATGTGCATTGCCGGGTGTCGTATTCAACCGAGGGAAACAGCGATGACTCAATCGGGTAAGCCTCAATCTCACTCGCGCAGCGACAACGTCGTTCGAGCCCGGTCAGGGAAAAACGTGGATATCATCTTGAGGCGCCTCGCGCTCATCAGTGTCTGCGCGTTGTTGCTACCGTTGACCGGCTGCCCGTACTACGCGGTGCCGCCCGGAACCGTTGTCACCACACCGGCAAGCTTCGATCGGTCCTTCTCCGCTGCGGCGGACGCAATGCGCGACGAAGGCCTGACGATCAGCGTCGAGGACCCAGGCAGCGGCACCGTCATCGGTAGACTAAACGGCAGCACCGTAACGGCGAGCGTGCGCCAACAAGCCGACGGCAGCGTCGTCGTGCAGTTCAACTCACCTGATCCGCGCGACCCGACGCTGCTCGATCGCATCTCGCGCGGCTACGATCGGCGAATGGGACGCTAACGCGCTGCATGAGCTGCTATGCAGATAGACGCCGCAACCTGGATCCCCGGGCATCGGCTTGGCGATCAAGTATGGTCTGGCCGCTACCGTACTATGATTAAGGTGGTGAGCCTATATCAACGATTGAGCTGTACGGTGAGCTTTACCGTGCCCGCAACTTCAAGCAGTGGATGAGCAAGGGCCTGTATCTGGGCACGCTGATGGTAGGGATCGAGCAGAAGCTGATGGGCGGCAATGTGCCGTGGCCGCCGCACTGGGTCATCCGATCGGTGCAACCGGCGCATTGATTACCGTCAAGGCTCTCCATGAACTGAAACGCGTTGACGGCCGCTTCGCACTGGTGACCATGTGCATTGGTGGCGGTCAGGGTATTGCAGCCATCTTCGAAAATATTCAATAACCCCCAGAAATGCTGGCCGATCTGCAACGAGGCCGGACCAGCCGTAATCAACGCCTCCTGGAAACGGCGACTTCTGAATAGGGATTGCTTTGCGTAGTCTGCGAATATTGGCTATCTTTAACTGACGATCTTGTACACCGAACGGAAGGACAGAAGCGATCATGAAAATTGGGAACCTCGCCAGACTCCTCCTTTTGGCATGCGTCTCGCTGACATCGAACGTCTATGCGCAAGCCAGCAGCGACGTGCCGATGGCATCGAGTCCCGCGAGTTCGGGGAAATCGATACCTACGGACCGCCAACTGGCTCGCGACGTACGCAAGGCATTGTCGAAAACACCCAATTTCGTCGTATCGAACGTGTACGTAAAGGCGCACGATGGCGCCGTGACACTTACAGGCTCTGTCGGCGAAGGCGCTCAGATTGAACAGGCAACGGAAGTGGCGAAGGGCGTCCCGGGTGTCACGTCGGTAAGAAACCATCTGACGCACTATACCCGCGGATATTAGCCAGGCTCTTTCGCAATATCACGAACAGCTCCCGAGGATTCGCCCACGGCACTATCATTTTCCTTTTTGAAATCGCCGTTGATCGGAGTCCTGCCACGCGTCTGGCGTGAACGTCCATTACCGGAAGTCGCGACCCACGCACGCATGGACAAACATTGCGATCAAGGCAACCGCCTTTCCATAGTCGACTTGCGCGCAAGCATAGAAGTTGACCGCCTATGGCCCCTTGTCGTCGGTGTAACTCTCTCGCCCGGGATAGACCCCCGCCAGGCGGGCGATGAGTATCGCGATGAATAAAGTTCCGGTTATCTGCTCGATCATGCATAAGCCTCGCGCCTGGCGCGTGAGGGGTGCCACGTCTCCGAAGCCCGTACTCGTGAGCACGGTAATACTCAGATAAAGGGCATCGGCATACACCAGTCGTCCCGGCTGCCCGACGATCATGTATGACCTTGGATAGAAAAATCCGATGATCGGGTAAAGGTACGCCCAGAGCACACCGATCAGGAGATACGCAGCTGCGGCGCCAAAGAGCTTGTCCTGTGTCAGGATCCTCGGCAGGAAAACGTAGCGCATGAGATACACGGTAGTGATGAAATAAAGTATGGCGCTGAACATCCATGACCATGTCAGGTCCGCGTCGCTGTCGTGCCATAGACCGAGATATTGGAACCACACCGCGGGAACGGCGAGTAGCAGCGCGACGACGAACGATAGGGTCGTGCGCCCGACAGCTGAGATCGTCGCGATGAGCAGAACCATGTTGACACCATTCAGGACCAGGCGACCGTGGTCGCTGGCGGGGACGAACGACACTGCGCCGATAAGAACGAGCAGCACGGCAAACAACCAGAAACAGCGCTGGAAAAGAATGCGCGACAGGGCGTGGCGCGTGTCATTGATACCCATATTGACCTCTCGCTCGGTTCATCATGCGGGTGACTCGCAGGCTGCGGCTCGCGCCATCGCGAGCGCAAGGGCTTTGTTGCAATCGCACATAGGTCAGGGCCCTTGTGCGAATTTGAGTAAGCCAAAGACCAGTGGCGCCGGCCTTCGTATCACGGGCGCCACTGCCATTACCGATATCGCGGTGGCGTGCCTCTATCATATCTACGGCTGTAGTACTAAAAGCTCATAGCAAACCCGAGCGAGGCTCCATGCACGTTGTGCCCGAAAACATATCTCACGAGTACGCGGGTGCGGGTGATGACAACCGGATACTTGCTGCTGTCGAGTTCCAGACCCACGCCCAATGACGTGAGGTCGTTGAATCCCAACACACCCGCGCTGTCGCCGAAATAGTGCGAGTAGGCGGTTTCCAGCACATAGCGAATCGGCCGGTCGAGCGCGTGCCAACCGGTAGGCGCGCGCCAGCGTGCCCACAGGCTGAACTGTTGCGCCATGGCCGAACCCTGCACCGCTCCAGACTCACCGCCGAAGCTTCGCAGATCGATATCGGTCGCGCGCAATTCGACATCGACTTCATAGTTTTCGCGGTAGTGCTCGTAATCGAGCATTGCCGAACCACCATAGCCGTATGCGTTCAACGCGCCGTTGTCGAGAAACTGGAGGTTACTGTCCGTGACGTGATTGATAACCGACTGCCCCACCCTCAGATCGCTCGCGACACGTCCGATGGTTCCGTTCAGGATTGGACGAAACACCAGTTCATCCGTGATGTGGAAGTCCCAACCGATACCGGCCGTGGAACTGAAAGTATTCCATCGTGTCGGCAGCGGACGCTGTTCAACGCCATCGGTGGCGATGAATGTCGGGTCGTAACGGCTATATGCCAGCGTGCCCTCCAGATACAACGGGAACGCCTTGCTCAGTGTGAAGCCGCCGCCCAGCTGCGTCTGTCCGAAGCTGGGATTGTCGGTGGAACCACTGTTGATCGACAGCGAGCTGGTGGTGACGTCGGGAACCGTCGTATAGGTCATGATTGCGAGCACGGCGTCAGCATGCTGCTTCACGTTGCCGCCGATAACCGTGCGGCTCGACAATGCATCCGGCGTGACCTGCGCGCTGGAATGAAACGGCACGAGGATCAGGAACAAGCCAGCGCATGTCACCACACGCGCATGTTTCCGATTGCCTCGCCAAACGTCCAACAGATTGCAAGCCGACTTCATGGCTCGAATGCGCATACGCACTCCTGTCAGTTGCGGCGCCACGCGGGCTTCGATCGTCCACCGTTCATCTTGCCAGGCTGGTACTGCGTCAGGCAATACCGCATCGATTCGCCCGTATATCGTAGTGGACACCACATCGCCGTACCCGATAGTCAGCGCCGTGATAGCGCAGAAGTACGAGGTCTGGTCCAACGGCGTTCGAAAATCTGAAGCATCAGGCACGCGTAGAGAGCAACACCCACAAAGAGTGCCATGCGCACCGCGAACGCCTTGTACACATCCTTCCCAGCGGCGTTGTCCTGCACGGATTGACCAAGCAGGATGATCATCGTGACGAAGCTGTTAAGCCAGAAACCGGGCGAATATCGCGTCGGGCTGATGCCATAGAGCTTTCGTCCGATCAGCAGGCCGAACAGCAGCATCCACAGAAAGAGCATCCAGAGATGGACAAAGAATCGCAGCGAAAACCAGAACACGATTGCGAGCAGGCCACCGAGGAGTGTGGTGCCGAGCAGTTCGCGCGCCGCACCACGGGCCGTCGTGCCGCAGCTTTGTCTGCCGAGGCTCACGGACTTCATGATGATCGGCATGTAGCCGCCCGGGTCGCTCATCGCAAGCAGCCACGCAGGCATGACGACGAGCGCGGCGCGTAATGCGATCCGGCTCGCCTGATCTCCCGGCACGATGCGCACGGCGGGCTCGGGCCGTGCACTCAGGGGCTCGGGGAGCAGCCAATGAGTCAATCCCGACATCGTCACTGCAAGCAACAGGCCCTTTACCAGCGCGCCAACGACCGTTGCCGCCAACTGGAAGTCAGCCGTACCTGCTGCGGTAATCATTGTCAGCCCAGCGACCAGAAAGGTCGCAACCAGGCTGTTACCGCCGCGCAACCCATAGCGAAATGCGAGGAACAACGCAAGCCCGATCAGCAGCACGCCAGCCGCCGGATAATAGCGAAGCACCGGAACAAGCAACAGCCCAGTGCTGGTCGTCAACGCGACGACCAGCGCAACAACCAGACTTGCCTTGAAAGACAGCGGTCGGTTCTGCGTCGCGAGTAGAAACACGGCAAATACCGGCGCGACCACAGGAATCGGCAACGCCAGCGCGAAACTGATCGCAAGGCAAAGTGCCGTGCCGATTGCAACCCGCAGTGCACGCCGATCAAGGCGCTGGAGTTCGATCTGCATGAATTGCCTCAGTAGAGGTATGAAAGCCAGCTCATCACATACAAGAACACGCGACCGGGCGGATTGAGTGGATTGCCCTCGCTCGGAAATGCCATCACCTCGGCCTGCCCTCCCACCCGGATGTTATGCAGTCGTGCACGCTCACCTTTGACGAACTCGATGGTCACCGGAAAACGTTGTGCCGGACGTAACCAGTCCCGGCTGTTCTGGACCGTCGGCAAATTACCGGGCGGCGTGCTCTGGCCCACGCTCACGCCGTAGCCGATACTGCGGATCCGTCCTTCGAATGTTTCGCCCGGCAGTGCATCCAGCGCGATGGCCACAGGTGTGCCCGGATGCAGGCGACCAAGGTTGTTCTCGGTCATGTCCGCGCTGACCCAGACATCGTGAATCGCGATCAGCGTCATAACCGGGCTGCCCGCCGCCGTGAACTGGCCGACTTCAGTGCGCAGATCCGTGATGACGCCAGACGAGCGCGCCCGGATCTGGGTATTGGCCAGATCGAGTTCTGCTTTTTCCAGCGCAGCGGCGGCGCTGCGCAACTGCGCATTTTCCGTGTCGCCGCCACCTTGCTGCTCGCGCGCGCGTTCCACTTCGGCACGGGCTGCGGCGACCTGGCTCTCAGCCTGCTCGTGAGTCGCACGCGCGACTTCCAGGCGTCGCAGCGAAACTGTGCCCTCGTCTTCCCCATAAAGTCGTTCAAGACGCTCGCTGTCCTGACGCCCCTTGACCTCGTTCGCGATTGCCGCCCGCAACGATGCGAGCGCCGAATCGATCCCGGCGGTGCTAGCGCCAATCTGCCGGCGCGTCGACTCGAGATCGGCCCGCGCGCGATCGACGGCAATGCGGTACTGCTCCTTATCGACCTCGAACAGCACGTCGCCCGCACTGACCTCCTGGTCGTTGTGGACCAGAACGCGTGTCACCCGTCCCGAGGCTTCCGAGGCGACGGGTACGACGTAGGCCTGAACACGCGCCTGTTGCGTATAAGGCGCGAAGCGGTCGGCGAGCAGATACCAGATCAGGCTCACGACGATCAGGCCAACGACCCACTTCACGGCCTTATCCGATGAACTGGCTGCGGACGCCGGCGCATCCGGCGTGACGGTGGAAGGCTTGGCCGGGTCGCTCATCGGGACGGACCTTCGGATGGGCGAGGGTTTGCGGAGGAAGGCATATTCGATTCGTTCAGCAACTCGCCCCAATCGGTTCGCTGCTGCATCTGCTGGCGGGTCGCGGAGTCGACGAGCGGCGCCTCCGTGTACCAGCCTCCCCCAACCGCCTTGTAGAGCGCGATCAGACTGCTCACGGCATTGCTGCGGTTGACAATGTAAGCATCCTGTTGAGCAAACAGCGCGCGCTGCGCATCGAGGACCCGCTGAAAATCGGAGTAGCCTTCCCGATAGATCGTATTGGCGAGCGTCAGCGAGCGCCGCGCCGCCCCTTGCGCGTCATGCAGGATGCTGTCACGCTGTATTGCGGCGAGCAGCGCCGTCGCCTGGTCGTCGGCCTCGCGCGCGGCCTCGCGCACTGTGTCCTGATAGGCAACGATCAACTCTTGCAGACGGGCATCCTGGACGCGCACATTATTGGTGATCTTGCCGTGATCAAACAGGTTCCATGTGATGCTCGGGCCGCCCACGACGGCAAGCGTGCTGGGTGCACCCGTGAGCGAGCTGGCGCTCCAGACCAATGAGCCCAGCAACGACACGGACGGATACAGGTCGGCCTTCGCAACGCCGATCAGCGCGGACTGCGCAGCCATCTGATACTCGGCTGCACGAACGTCGGGGCGACGCAGCAGCAGATTGGCCGGCACGTCCTGCAGCACGGCACGATCGACCAGCGGAACCACACCTTCCTTGCCCGGCTGCTCATCGAGTTCCGGCAACGGTCCCGGAGGCCGGCCAATCAGGACGGACAGCGCATGGCGCGCAAGCATGATCTGGCTCTCGAGGTCAGGGATGTTGCTCAGCGTGCCGAGATATTGCGTCTTCGCCTGCTGAAGATCCAATTCGTCGGTTTCGCCGCTCTTGAAGAGCAATCGCGTGATCTCATAGCTACGCTTTTGCAACTGGGCGTTCTCGCGCGCGATGTGCAGCCGCGCCTCTGCTGTGCGCAAAGTGAAATACGTCGTGGCGACCTGCGCGTGCAACAGAACAAGCACGTCATCGCGATTGGCTTGCGCGGCGAAAAAAACGGCGTCGGCCGACTCGATCGCGCGGCTGAAACGCCCCCAGAAATCCAGCTCCCATCCGATGCTGAAACCCATGCCGTACTGCAAGAAACTCCCGGAGCGAGGGTCAAACCCATCAGAGCGTTTGCGCGCCGAATAAAGCAGGTCGGCATTGGCCTGCTGCAACTGCGGGTAACGCCCCGCGACAGCAATACCCAATTGGGCACGCGCCTCGATGATGCGCAGGCCGGCGATCTTCAGGTCGCCGTTGTGTACATCTGCCTCGGCAATCAGACCGTCGAGATTCTGGTCCGCGAAAATCCGCCACCATTGCTGTGCGTCAGGCTGGATGCCCTGCTCTGTGACCTGCTCGATCGCTGGGCTGCTCCAGTGTTCGCTCCAGCTCTCATGCTGTGGGCGAAAGTCCGGTCCCACGCGCATGCATCCGCTCATGCAAGCTGCCCCAAGCAGAACCGGCATTCCGTATAGGCGCATGAAAGGCGACACGAAGCCATCTCCGCAGTTTCAAGGCCGATTCTCTTCCTGAACCCGCTCAAGCTCCGGCTGTTCTCGCACCCATCGCCAGAACAGCTTATAACCGACCGCCAGCATCACGGGACCAATGAACAGGCCAACTACGCCGCCGGTCACCATGCCGCCGAGCGCCCCGATCAGCACCACTGGCATCGGCACTGCAACGCCACGTCCAAGGAGCAAAGGCTTGAGGACGTTATCGGCGAGACCGGCCACAAAGATATAAACCGAGAAAACAATCGTCGCCGTGTTGGCCCCATCCGTGAATATCACGAAGATGATCACGGGGACGGTGATTAGCGTGGCGGGCAACTGCATGATGCCGACCAGCAGCACGGCGAGCGCAAGCAGGCCGGCGCCGGGAATCCCCATGACGATGAACCCGACGCCAATCAGCACCATCTGGATAAACGCAATACCGACCACGCCCTGTGCCACCGCGCGAACGGTGGCCGTGCAAAGGTCGGTAATTTCCACACCATTCTCAGGGCCCGAGATGCGCGAGGCGATCAGTACCGCGCTGCGGTGGCCCTTCTCGCCGTGCGCCATGAGAATGCCCGCGATGATCAATGCGAAGAAGAAGATCAAGAGACCCGCGCCGAGGCCGGTGAGTGTACCGAGTACCGCAAGGCCCGCATCCTTGAACTGCGGCGCAAACCGGTGAGCGAGACCTGTGAGATTAGTGAAGGCCTGCTGCCAGAAGTCGTACACACGCTGCCCCACCAGCGGCCAGCTCGCGACCGATTCGGCAGGCGGGGGGATGCGGAAGCCGCCACTTTTGACTACCGCCATCACGTGGTCGATCGAGTCGGCAATGGTGACGCCCAACAGATACGCTGGCACAAGAATCACGCCAAATGCGACGAGAATGATCAGCGTGGCGATCGAGCCATCCGCTCCTGGGAATCGGCGACGAAGCCTGGCCTGCAGCGGATAGAGGGTGATTGCGAGGATCAGCGCCCAGACCATCAGGTTGAGAAACGGGACGAAGATCCGAAAGCAGAAAACGGCGAGAACCGCCACAAGTCCGGCGCGGATCAATACGTCAAGCATCTCTCGGGATAGAACCCTGGGCGCTGTCGGCGTGGTCAGCATTGATATCTCCTCGCAGGTCGCCGTGACCATCGGCCTAACGGCAAACCAGGCTTGCCGGGGACCGGGCATGACCGGCGTCGCTGTCAGCGCACAACACTCCTCAGGAGCCGGAAATGCAGCACTTCTCTATTCGTTGAGGTAGCGATATTCTGCGAACCAGACAGTTGGTACGCCGAGACCAGGGCGCAGAGGAGCAGCCACGGGATGAATCGTCCGGCACGCTCGGCATACGAGCCCAACACCCTGACCACTTCGGTATTGCGGAGCAGGTTTTACTGGCTCGTGCCCTGTTGGGCGGCCTCAACTGCCGCGTCGCGCTTCTTATCGGCTTCCGCTTTCTTGTGGTCATAGACCTTTTTTGCAGCCGCGACCTCACGGTTGTATTCTCGATTCGCCGCAGCGACCTGCTGGTGCATTCTGACTATCTCATCCGGATGTTGAGCGGCCGTCGGTGCGTTCGCGTCAGAAGCTCCTTGCGCCCTGGCGCAAGGAAGGGATATCAGCGTGAGAAAAGTGATCATCACGGCCACAATCGTGTTTTTCACATCGAACTCCCAATATTGGCCCACTTGTGGGTTTGTCGTTGGACAAGCTTGCGAGCTTTCAGCGTATACACGTTGAAATGAATTTTGTATTGGACTTTGGTCGTACGCGGATCCTGCGCCGATCCTCTCGAAGCGATGGGTGTGATGCGAAAGACTTGAAGTAGTTCGGCGGGCAGTTCCACGGGGGGCGACGGCGGCAAGCGAAGCCATTTATCTTTCACATGAGTTCGTGCGATAAATCTCGACATGGAGTGGCGCTGACATGCGTCAGAATCGTAGCGCTCACCTCGTACCTCGTTGAATAAGCCACTACTATGTAAGGGTGAAACGATGATCTTGCGATTATCTATATCGCCTTTACCGACCGTGGGAGACAGCTCATGCACCAGCGTTCTGTTTTGTTGCGCGCCTGCTCTGTAGCACTGACGCTTTCAGCATGCGTGCAACCGCATCAGCAGATTCAACCCGGTGCCGATGAGGCCGCGGTTATAAGCCGTCTGGGGGAGCCGAAGGAAACCTACGATTTGCCGAATGGTGGAAAACGCCTGATGTGGCCGACCCAGCCGATGGGCACGACGACCACGGTCGCCGATCTCGATTCATCCGGCAAGGTGCTGAGCATGCGGCAGGTACTGCAGGAGAACGAGTTCTACCGCGCCGAGGTCGGAAAGTGGACGCGCAACGATGTCCTGGTCAATTTTGGCAAGCCCTTTGAGACATCCTACTTTTCGAGGATGAAACGCGAAGTATGGTCGTATCGCTATGTGGAGAACAACATAAACCACATGATATTTCACTTCTACTTTGACGATCAGGGCGTCTTGCGCCTCACTCAGAAGACGCCGGACCCGGATCGGGACCCCAGCATGCGAGGCAGGTTCTGAGGCCATGCGTTGCGCTGATGCGTGCGAGATGCGAGCATCGACTCAATCAAGCAGGTCGGCTGAAAAGTTATCACGCGCTCATTGCACACCGGATGCCGGAGCAGACGCGTTTTCGCTTTTCTTTTTCGCGTGATCCGGCGTAGTGCTCTTCGCATCACGCGCTTTTTTATGTGCTGCCCGTTGAGTGTCCTGCATCTGCTTCGTCGCCGCCGCGCCAGTTTGTGCGTATACGTCAATGGGCGAAATTGAACCTACAACGACGCACGCTGCAATTGCCCGAGCTGCTACGTAGTAAGCGTTCATGGCATTCTCCATGGGAAACCCTGCGTACCACTCCATTTGCAACCGGATCAATACACCTCCGCAGGGCAAGGACTGCGCTGGGATCACGTCACAGCTTCGCGCGTGAGAATGGCCGGTGACCCGTCACGATCGCGTTCGGGAAAGTGACAAGCCGCTGGAGCACAGCGTGGATGACGATGGTGCCGGAGAGGTCGAGGAAGAACAGGTCCGCCTTCTGCTCGTACAAGTCGATCGCGAGGCCCCCGACTTCGCGCTCCTCAACGCATTAATGCCCGCTTCCGCGTCGATAAGGCCGCCGCCTGGTGACACCGGCTGCGATCAAAGGCTTCTCCATTGCAGGAAGGGGCCGCCCGATGGGGGCTTCTACAATCTAGGTTCAAGCCGGTCAAAGCACAATGCGACTATGGGCCTACATCGTCAACGCTGTGGCCGCTGTATCATGTCCGCAATGCCTCTGCAGCTATTGCAGCCGGATGAATCGTGCCGGATTCGACCCCTGGAATTATCGCTGGACTGCCACAATTGCTGAGTTGCAACGCTTTACGCCTTGAGTCCGATTACATTGAATTTGCCGGCGACATTGGCGGCCCACGCAGGCGCGACGCCTGAGCGCTGACTGATTCGAAATGACGCTCCAGACAAGCCGTATTCCACAAACGTAGAATTCGCAGTCCTTAGAGTAGTGTAATCCGCGAGTGCTGCTGCCCGCTTTTCAAGCATTGGATTTATTGCATGCAGCGATCGACTGGAGAGCTCTCCCAGTTAAGGCGGCCCAAACTGCTCCGGCCGCTTCAGTGAATTCCGCGCTGTTTCTCAGGACGAGCGCCGCGCCCGCTGCCGAGGTCCGCGACTGCTGACGGTCATCACGTCGATTATCCGCAACTCGGAAGGGCCTAGAGGTTCGGCAAACTCTACGGCGAACAGCCGTTCTTTCGGAGACAGGATATGCGCAAACTCATTATGGGTATCGTCGAATTCCGGGAGAAAATGCTGCCGCAATACGCGAAGCACTTCGGCAAGCTCGCGCTTTCGCACGCTCCTGATGCGCTCTTCGTCACCTGCTCGGACAGCAGGGTCGTGCCTGATCTGCTCGCCTCTACGCACCCAGGCGATCTTTTCACGATGCGTAACGTTGGCAACCTGGTACCGCCGGCAACCGCGGAGGGAATCTCCACAGGCGACCTCTCCGAGGCGAGCGCAATCGAGTATGCCGTGCTGGTGCTGAAAGTCGCGAGTATCGTCGTCTGCGGGCATTCCGAATGCGGTGCGATGAAAGCCGTTTACGCGCGCGACCCGAAGGTGAAAGCGCCGAACCTCGCAAAATGGCTTTACCACGCCAACAATGCAGCGTTTCGCCTCGAACAGGAAGGTCCGCTCGATGACAGGCTGAAACCGTACGATCAATTGTCGCAACTCAACGTACTTGCGCAGCTTGAGCATCTGATGACCTACCCAATCGTCCGCAAACAGGTCACCGCTGGGGCGCTTGTATTGAGCGGCTGGTGGTTCGACATTGCGACCGGTGACATGTATGCCTATGAGCGCACCAGCCGGTCATTCGAAGTCATCGACCGCGCGATGGCTGATCGGATGATTGCGCGCCTCGCCGCGCGGGCCCGGTGAAAGGATGCGGAGTTTTCCGCCCAATGCGCGATCACCACACTTCCATTTCAGACAGACTCCTTCCTGTTCAGCAAGCAGGGAAACGAAATCAGGTTCAGCTCTCCGCGGTCAGTGCCTGATATCAGACGGATGGGCGACTTCCTGGACTCCCCGGACAGCCGCCGCGATGACCAGACCTGTAATCAGCAAGCCGACAAGGCCAAGCAATACCGCATCTATTCGCCCGAGCGTGGTGGTAGGAACCACGTCGCCGTATCCGATCGTCAGCGCCGTAATGGCGCAGAAGTACACGGTCTCCCCCAACGGCGAGGAAGTTCGATTCTGCGTCTCGACCGGTCCACCGAAGTAGTACATTGCGACCGTCAATATTAAAAACAGCAGCAGTAGCCCTGCGAGCAGCGCACGCAAGTACCAGATGGTTTTGCCAAATTCCCGCAATATGTCACGAGCCCGCGGGGCGGGGCCTGCATCTCTTGCGGCCTTTTCCATAAAGCATACCTCCAGAGATCTACTGCCAGATCAAATCGCGGTCGACGTTATCAACGGCAATGTAGTTGGGAGATGTCATGCGACGGTTCGCCGTCGCTGAGTCGCCTTCACAACCCGTGCTGCTCCCCGGAACGCTACTGTCACCCCCCGGCAACCCGGCGAACCCACCTGTTAAATAAAAACTCACGATACAGAGCCAATGCCTCGCAATCGATCTTTTTCAGCAGTTGATTCAGCGACGACTTTCTACCAACTTGATGCGGCTTGCCGCCTCTCTTCCTCAAACATTTATCCCATTGCATCACGCGTTGTTCGTAGTCCGAAAACTTGCTCCTGTTTGCAACACAATACTCGTGAGATGTTCTAACATCATAGTAGGCATGAAGTCGAATACTCATGCACGGGGTTCTGCAATTTTCTGTCAATCGCAACGGGCCTGATTAGTTCGGATACCTGTCAACCATTCGGATACCTGTCAACCACTATGAAGGAGCGGCCATGTCCCGATGGAATTATCAATGGGTCACGGCATTGTGCCTGTGGCTGCTTGTCGCGCTAACGCTGGGAGCGGGTGCCGCGCGTGCTCAAACTGAGCAGGCGCCACCCGGCGAGCCATTCAAGCCGGAAGAAATCGAGGCGTTGGTTGCGCCGATCGCGCTTTACCCCGACTCCGTGCTGTCGCAAGTCCTGATGGCGTCGACCTATCCGCTCGAAATCGTGCATGCCGCGCGCTGGGTCAAGACCAATCCGGATGTCAAGGGCGACGCGGCCGTGAAGGCTGTCGAGAACCAGTCATGGGATGTCAGCGTGAAATCACTGGTTGCCTTTCCGCAAATTCTCGAGCCCATGAACGACAAGCTCGACTGGACCACCAAGCTCGGTGACGCGTTTCTCGCACAGCAAAAGGACGTCTTTGCCGCCGTGCAGCGCTTACGCGCCCGCGCCAAGGATTCGGGCAACCTCAAGTCGAACGAGCAGCAAAACGTTGTCGTCGAACAGGCGCCCGCCGGCGGGCAGACTATCGTGAAAATCGAGCCCGCCAACCCGCAGGTGATCTACGTGCCTGCCTATAACCCGACCGTCGTGTATGGTGCCTGGAGTTATCCAGCCTATCCGCCAACCTATTGGCCGCCACCCCCGGCCTATTATCCAGGCGCTGCGCTGGCGACGGGGCTCGCCTGGGGCGTCGGACTCGCCGCCGCGGGCGCGATCTTCAGCGACTGCAACTGGGGCGGCAACGACGTCAATATCAACGTCAATAAGGCCGCGAACATCGATCGCAACTTCGACCGTACCAAGGTCGAAGGAGGACGCTGGCAGCATGACGGAAGCCATCGTGAGGGCGTCGCGTACCGCGACAACGCGACCCGCGAGAAGTACTCGCGCGGCGTCGCCGGCGCGGAGGGACGCAATGATTTCCGCGGTCGCGATACGGGCGGCAACGGGCGCGCCAACACCTCTGACCGAGCGGGCGCAGGCGATCGAACTGGAACGGCGGACAGGTCAAATGCGGGCAATCGCGCATCGACCGCAGACAGGTCGAACGCAGGCAATCGCGCATCGACCGCGGACAGATCGAATACGGGCGATCGCGGCGGCGCGTCGAATCGCGCAGGCACGAACAACGTCTCACGCGCCAGCGAACGCGTAGGGGGTGCAGGGGGAGGTGGTATGAGTGGCGGCCGCGACAACGCATTTCAGGGCGTAGGCGCGGGTGGCGCGACTCAACGCAGTGCTGACCGCGGCCGCTCCAGCATGCAGGGATCCGGCGCCAAC
>NZ_JBAURZ010000016.1:0-43160 GCF_049581445.1 Paraburkholderia sp.
GGCCGAGAATCGCCGGGAAGATACCTTCCGGGTCGGCGCCCGAGAGCGTGTAGTAATCGGTATGGCAGATGCCCGTGGCCTTCACTTCGATCAGCACTTCACCGGCACGCGGGCCTTCCAGATCGACTTCCTCGATCGTGAGCGGTGCGCCTGCTTTCCATGCAATGGCTGCTTTCGTCTTCATTCTGTTTCCTGTTTTAAATTGCCAGGTTTTGCCGCTTGCGTTGCACGCCGATCAAAGCAGATCGGTCACTTCCTCGATCGATGTATCGGCTACTGCGCGGTCTAGCACCACCTCGCCCCGCGCCATCGCGACAATGCGATCGCACGAATGGAACACGTGTTGCAGATTGTGGCTGATGAAGATGCCCGTCACGTCCTGGGCAGACAAACCACGCACGAAACCGATCACCTTATTGGTCTCTTTCACCGAAAGATGATTGGTCGGCTCGTCCAGAATCAGCAGCTTGGATTTGAAGTGCATCGCGCGAGCAATGGCCACGCCCTGGCGCTGCCCACCGGAGAGTTCGCCAAGCAGCGCGTCGGCCGAGCGCAAATGCAGGTCGACATTCGCGAGCGCGAGGTTCGCGTCGCTGCGCATACGCGCCTGATTCATCGGTCCCACGCCAAGCAGCGAAAAACGCAGCGGTTCACGGCCAATGAACAGATTGCGCGCAATCGAGAGCGTCGGCACCATTGAGTTGTGCTGATGGATCGTTTCGATACCCAGTTGCATCGCCTGTTTAGGTGAGCCGATCTGGACCGGCCGTCCTTCGAATAGAATCTCGCCTTCGTCGGGACGGTGCACACCGGACAGAATCTTGATCAGCGTCGATTTGCCCGCGCCGTTATCGCCCAGCAGTCCAACCACTTCACCCCGACGGAAATCGAGGTCAATGCCCTTGAGTGCGTGAACGCCTGAATACCATTTGTGCAGATTGCGCACCCCGACGAGCACTGGGGAAGCCCGCGTGCCCGCTTGTTCCGCGGCGCTCGCGTCGGCCGACGCATCAGACAGCGGCGCAGTGAACTCAGTGCCGAACGCTTCAGGTGCAAGTCTTGCGGAGGATGTCGGGTTCATAGTTGCACCTTCATGCGGCGCGCCGTGCGGCGCATCCATGCGTTAGCGACGACCGCGACGATCGTCAGGGCGCCGACCGCAAACTTGAACCAGTTCGCGTCGACCTGGGTGAGCACAAGACCGTTGTCGATCACGCGGATCAACAGCGCGCCGACCACGGCGCCCAGCACGTTGCCGATGCCGCCTGACAGCGCCGTGCCGCCGATCACCGCGGCAGCAACCGCCTGCAGTTCCATGCCATCGCCGATCGAGGGCAGCGGCGTGCCCAGCCTGAAGACCTGGATCATGCCTGCGAAGCCGGCCAGCATTGCGCACTGTACGAAGCAGAACAGCTTGACGCGCCGCGCAGGTACGCCGCTCGACACCGACGCCTCGAGAAAGCCGCCGGTTGCCTTGATCCAGTTACCCAGGTTGGTGGCCGACAGCAGCAGCGCCGCGAGCCCGCCGATGCCCACGAACCAGAAGAACGACGCGCGGAATAGTCCAGCAGGCCCAACAAAGCGCACGAACAGATCAACGGGCATCTGGTCGGTTGGCAACGTTGGCGGAAAGCCCCCGCTCGCCACGACCGTGAGCGAACGCACGATGAACAACATGCCTAGCGTCGTAATGAAACTCGGAATGTTGAACACTAGCGTAATCAGGCCGTTAGCGAGCCCGATACCCGCAGCAATCGCAAGGCCGATCGGCAACGCCACCCAGAATGGTACGCCGGCATTGACGAGCAAGGTGATCGCCATGGGCGTCAAGGCAAACACCGAACCGACCGACAGATCGAACTCGCCGCAAATCATCAGCAACGTGACACCAATCGCGACGAGCCCCGCTTCGGGCAGCACGCCCAGAATGCCGCGCAGGTTATCGGCACTCAGGAATGCCGACTCGGAGCGCATCTGAAACACCGCCACGAGTACGACAAGCAGAACCACGCCGGCCAGCTCCGGCTTCTGCAGGTAGATTTTCAACAGTTTTTTCACGTGAGCCTCCAACAGTGAATGCCCGTCATCCGGTCAGGAGAAGCCCCTGCCGGATGAAACCGTACTAGCGCATGCCGCGCTCCGACAAAGCCAGCACCGACGAAGCCTGCGGCGGCGTGACGATCGCGTCACCGGTGTTGACATCAGCCGGAGCGAGACCCGCCGTTTTTGCCAGATACACTTCCATCACTGGCAGGAAGCCTTGCATATACGGCTGTTGATCCACTTCCGCCTGGATATAGCCGGCTTTCATCATGTCGAGCACCTGCGGCACGATGTCAAAGCCTGCCAGCAGCACCTTGCCGGGCGGCACACCACGGTCTTTCAGTACGCGCGCTACCGAGGCGTGAAAGAAACCCATGTCGAAATAAGCCGTGGTGTCAGGATGCGCAGTCAGGTAGGCGCCGACACGATCTCCCGTGACCGCGAGGTCGGTGCCCGAATCGATGCGGTCCACCGTCAGCTTGCGAGTCGGGTTCGCGCGCTTCCAGTCGTCCAGGCCATCCATCACGCCTTTCGCGCGTTGCTCGGCCCAGTTCTGGCCAGGCGCGCTCACGCCCAGCAGCACCCGCACCGGCCCGTCCTTCGGAAACATTGCGCTGAGCTGATGCGCGAGATTGCGTCCCGCCGGCACGAAGTTCTGGCCAATGAAGGCTTCGCGTTGCGCGGCACCCGCCGCCCCGCCGCTCTGGTCAACGTTGTAGGCAATCACGATGATGTTTTTGCTGCGTGCCTCGTTGATCATTGGCGCGAGCGCCTTGTCATCGACGATCGTCGTCAGGATCGCATCGGGCTTGCGTGCCAGCGCCGCCTGAAAGTTCGAGCTTTGCTGCTCGACCGAACTGTCGTTCTGCGTGAATACCATCTGGCAATGCGCCTGCACCTTCGCACACGCATCGTCGAAGCCTTTCTTCACGGCTTGCCAGAACGAGTTGGTCGCGGCGCCATGCGTCAGCATCACGATGTTCAGCGGTTGGACCGCATCCGCGGCAACACTGGTATTGACTACACCGAACAGCAACGCCGCGCCGCACGCGGCGGCCGTCATCCATCCGGCTCGCTGGTGGCCCTGAACACCAGACTTGTTGGAATTCGCATTCATCT
This sequence comes from Paraburkholderia sp., assembly GCF_049581445.1. Taxonomy (GTDB): domain Bacteria; phylum Pseudomonadota; class Gammaproteobacteria; order Burkholderiales; family Burkholderiaceae; genus Paraburkholderia. The sequence goes on from NZ_JBAURZ010000016.1 coordinate 3,163, forward strand.
CCTGACTCCTGGTAGTTATCGCGAGCCATGCGGCCCACGCTTGATATCGCGCTGGTCTTGATGCGATCATGCAGCCGACGCTGCAAGTCGCACCCTCCACCTCTCGCGAGTCCTTCTTAGCGATGTCTTCCAATCCGAGCCGCAAAACCAGCATGGCGGACGTCGCCAAGGCAGCTGGCGTCAGCGAGGCCACCGTCGATCGCGTCCTCAACGGACGCGGCGGCGTAGCGCGCGACAAGGAAGCACGCGTGCTGGAATGGGCGCGCAAACTGAAACTCGACCGCGCGCTTGGCACGGTGCCGGCGCGCTGGCTGCGCATCGCCATCCTCATGCAACAGCCCGCGGCGCCCTACTTTGTCAGCCTCAAGCGCGGCTTCGAACTCGCCCAGCAGTCGTTCGAGGCGCAACGCGCCATTTGCGCAGTCACCTATTTCGACAGCCTGGAACCCGCCTGTATCGTCGACACTATCCATCGCGCTACGCAAAAAGCGGATGCGCTGGTGATGGTCGCCTATGAGCATCCGGACATCAGCACGGCGGTTCGCAAGTTGAGTCCGGCCATTCCCGTCGTCACGCTGGCTAGCGATCTTCCGGGCACCGGTCGCCTCGCCTATGTCGGCATCGATAACCGCGGCGCGGGCCGGGTCGCCGGCGAACTGATGGGACGCTTTCTCGGCGACACCGGTGGCAAGGTCCTCGTGATCACAGGCATGCATGATTTCCTCGCACATGAAGAGCGTGAAAACGGTTTTCGTTCAGTACTGCGCCGCTGGTTTCCGCGCTGCGATATCGTCGAGACGGTCGAAAGCTTCGAGCGGCCGGAGCGCACTGAACGCCTGACCCGTGATGCGTTCGCCCGGCATCCCGACCTGCGCGGCATCTACAACATCTCCGCCGGCGACGAAGGCATCAGCGCCGCGCTGCATGCACTTGAGCGTGCCCGCTCCACCGTCGTGATCGGCCACGAACTCAACCAGGTGTCACGCCGTCTGCTCATGGACGGCACGCTCGATGCCGTGATCGATCAAAGCCCGGTCGCCGAAGCCATGCGTTCGGTGGAACTGATCCTGCGTCACTACCATCGCGAACCTGGCGGCGCGCCGCCTCAGCAGATTCCGGTCACCGTCATCCTGCGCGAGAATCTGCCGCCTGAAGATTGAAACCGCCCGGCATGGCTTCGCGCGCGCCGCCGCGATCGTCACGTTGCTGCTGCACCTCGCGCCACACGTCGCGGATCCAGTCGCGCAGCAGCAATGATTCGCTCCAGCGGTCCGTCGTATCGTTGCCGTCGCGACCGATAATCGCGTAAGGCTTCGGTCCCAGCTCGCAGGTGAATGACAAGCTATCGTCCGCGCCGGCACGCTCGCACCACGACGCGAAGCCGTAACGCCACCAGTCGAGAAACAGGTCGACCCACATCCGGTGCGGCTCGAACGACAATTCAATCTGCACCTGCTCGCGACTCGCCACGCGGCCGTGAAATGCCCACGCACTGTCGAGAATGCGCCGCATCAACGCGTGATTCTCTTCCGATACCGGCCATGCGAATTCGCGACCTACCAGGTAGTGCGAAATGTCCCCGAGCAACTTAAGATCAGGACGGGCGTCGAGCAGATCGAGCGTGAAAAACAGGTCTGTGGTCAAGCGGTCCCGGTGCGTTTCGATGTACACCGGGAAGTCCACCTGTTCCGCAAGACGCGTCCAGCCGTCGAGCAAGCTCAACGCTTGCGAGAGACTGCGCGGGCGCACGTCGGGTTGCAGATCGATGTGATGAACTCCGCATTCAGCGGCGTTTTCCAGCACCGGTTGCAGGTCGTCGACCGTGCGTGGAAAGCATTGACCCTCGGCATCGAGGCCATGCTCCTTGCGCAGTACCGCGAGCCGCCGCACTTCGTCACGATCGCCGTAATGCGCACTGACGCCGTCAAAACCGGCCTCGGCGATCATTTGCAGATTCGCTTCGAGCGAACGTTCGAAGCCATCGGTATGGCGCCGTTCCATGGCCCACATCGACTGGAACACCAGCAGGCGTTGACTCATAGCACCTCCGCAGTCAGTAGCGACTTCAGTTTTATCGAGCGATCCGCGAGCACGGCCGGTTCGACCGAGGCGCGGCGGGCGATCAGTTCCTGCGCAATGCGCACCTCGCGGGAAATTTCACTCGCCTGGCCGACACCACTTGCACCGACCAGCACGCCGTCACCATCGAGCGCAAAAAACACTTTGGATGCCGAACCGGTCTCCCGAACCACGCTCGTCGTACCGAATGCGGGCAGCCCGGCGATCTGGATGGTCATGTCGTACTGATCCGACCAGAACCACGGCACCGCCGAATAGGTCTCACCGTATTCGAGCATGTTGCGAGCCACGACCCGCGCGTGATCTTCGGCGTTTTTCCAGCATTCGAGCCGGATGCGGCGCCGAAACAGCCGGTGGGGAAACGAGCACACATCGCCGGCCGCGAAGATATACGGATCGTTGGTGCGCAGCGTATCGTCGACGGCGATGCCATCGGCCACGTCGATGCCGGCGGCTTCCGCCAGCGCGGTGCGCGGCGTAACGCCAATCCCGACGACGAGGGCATCGCATTGCACGGTCGTGCCGTCGGACAGCTTGAGCCCCGACACGCGCGTATCACCGAGAATGCGATCAACCTGCGCTGCAAAGCGCACCTCGACACCCATCTGACGATGCCGCTCGACCAGATAGCCCGAGACGATTTCCGGCACGGCGCGCATCAGTGCCCGCGAAGCCGCTTCGATCACGACGACCTTGCAGCCGCGCGCGACTGCGGTCGCGGCGACTTCCAGACCGATGAAACCCGCCCCCACCACGGCGATCCGCTGCCCGGGTTCGAGTTCGCCGACGATCGACAAGGCATCCGGCACGGCGCGCAGCACATGTACCCCGGCGAGCGTCGCCCCAGGCACGGGCAAGCTGCGCGGCTGCGCACCGGTCGCGATCAGTAACCGCCGGTACGACACCGTGCGGTCGTCCCCGAGCACGACGCGTCGTTCGACGCGATCGATGGCGGCGACCGGCGCATCGACGCGCAGATCGATACGGTTGTCGCGATAGAACGCATCGTCGTAAAGGGCGCACTGCGCGGCGGTTTTTTGTCCGAGCAACACTGCTTTCGACAAAGGGGGCCGGTCGTAGGGCGCAATGCCTTCGTTGCCAAGCAGGGTGATCTCACCCTCCCAGCCGTTTTCGCGCAGCGCCTGTGCGGTACGCGCGCCGCACTGGCCCGCGCCGACGATCACCATCGCGCCATGTTCAGCGGCTTTCATGCGGCATCCTTTGCGCCATCTGTGGCGGCTACAGCAGGCAGGCCGATTAGTACGCTATGCCCATCGACACGCACCGGGTAAGTTTTTAGCTTCACGCAGACCGGCGGGCTAAGCGGCTTGCCGCTGACGATGTCGAAACGGCCCTGATGGAGCGGACACTCGATCTCGCCGTTCACCACGAAGCCGTCAGCCAGATGCGCCTGTTCGTGCGTACACCAGCCATCCGATGCGTGAAAGCCCTTCTCGAGCCGGTACACCGCAAAGCTCGCGCCTTCGTGATCGAAGCGCAGCACGTCTTCTTCGTCGATGTCGTCGGTTGCACACGCGACGACCCACTTCGTGTTGTCGGTATCGACTGTCACGATGCCTCCTGCGGCTGGTAAAACTGGAATGGTCAAGCGCTTCGTCCGAAGCCTCAGCGGGTCTTAAGTGCTCGGCTGCGCGGTGAAATTCGCCTGCGCCCCCGGCATCGGATCCGGCAAAGTGCGCTGGATCACGTGGCTCGGATCGCGCCGCTGCTTCCACAAAGCAGGCAGCATCTCGCGGTAGGTTGTGTATAGACCCGGATAGGCAGGCGGCAACTGGTCCTTGATTGCGTCGTGCAGACGCGGCAGCGCATGGAACGGCACCATCGGCAACAGGTGATGTTCGAGGTGATAGTTCATGTTCAGGTACAGGAAGCGGAACACCGGATTGATATATACCGTGCGTGTATTGAGCCGGTGATCCTTCACGTTGACGCCAAGCCCTGCATGCTGCGTGAGGCCCAGCAGTTGATGCAGCCAGCCACCGTAGAACCGCGGCGTCCAGATGAACATGAGTGGCAGGAAACTACGCAACGCAATCGCGAGGACGATTGTCACCACGATCACCGCAAGATAGATCCGCGACGACCAGATCATCTTGGGCTTTTCGCTGGCGGGCAGGAACGCTTCAGTCGCGGCATCGATGCGGCCAAACGCATGGCGAATGGTCTTGCGAATTTCCGCAACACCGCCAACCAGCGCAAAGAAGTCCAGCAGAATCGGCAACGCCTGGGTCGGACGCGCTACCTGAATTTCAGGGTCACGCTCCTGGAAGTAGGTATGCGTGTGGTGCCGTGCGTGGCTCCAGCGCCACCAGTAAGCCTCGCGGATCGTCATGAACGACGACAGGTGGTAGAACGCGTCGTTGAGCCAGCGCGTCTTGAACGGCGTGCCATGCGCGAGTTCATGCCAGCGGGCGTCGCTCGACGAATAGAGGGTGCCATAGACAAAGAACGCCGGCACCGCCCACCAGGTGCCCCAGGTCAACCCCGCCACCACGCCCGAAGCGATCAGCAGCGCGATCCAGAGCCCGAAATTGCGCAGGCCGGGCGCGTCGCTGCGCTTCATCAGTTCCTTGAGGATCGCGCGGGGAATACGCGGCTGATACCACTGCTCGCTGATGCGATCGTCGAACGTCTCGTCTGTCAGGCCGGGTTTGGTTGTGCCGGTCGGGGGCGTCGATGACATGCTTGTCTCCTTTATGACCCGCCGCTGAAAGCCGCCGGGTTGGAACAAACATTAACTGATCGACTACGTGGTAGCACGGTGAAATTTGATGGCTTTCCATCAAGCTTAAACGGCGCACTGGAGAGCCTTGCCGACGCTTTGGACGGCGGTTTTGAGGCCTTGCGCCAGATGAGGCAACCGGCAAATGCGAGCCCGCGTTTTGCGAATGCCCGACTGCGACCCAGAACTAAGCGCTTTTCTTTGCGCTCCTGGTCCGCGATACACGTTGCGTCCTTTGCAAATCGGCGGACTCGCGGATTAACTCGATCAACGCGCGCAGACCCGCAGGCACATGGCGACGCCCCGGATAGTAGAGACACAGACCATCGAGCGGGGGCGTCCAGTCTTCCAGCACGCGCACCAGCGTACCGGCTTGCAGATCCGCCGCGACGTTCCATTCGGTCAAGTACGTGAGGCCTAAACCCGCACGCGCCGCGGCCAGCATCAGGCTCGGTTCGTCCAGCGTCAGCGGCCCCTTGCCGTCAATCCGCACCGCCTCGCCGCGGCGCTCGAATTCCCATTGGTAGATCGCGCCGCTCGGCATGCGTGAGCGAATACAGCGATGTGCATGCAGATCGGCGGGCGTGTGCGGCGGCTTCTGCTGGGCAAAATACGCTGGACTGCCGACTACAGCGAAACGCTGGCGTTCGCCAAACGGAACGGCAATCATGTCTTGCGGCACCGACTCGGCAATCCGGATGCCCGCGTCGAACCCGTCCACCACGATATCGATCAACCGCCCTTCTGTGACGATGTCCAGCGTCATGTCGGGATAGCGCTGTAGATAAGCGATAAAAATCGGCATGGCGCGTTGCGCCGCGCCCACCGACGTGTTGATGCGCAGTGTGCCCGATGGCACGTCACGAAAACTGCCGGCCTGCTCGATTGCATCGCGAATCGTGGACAGTGCCGGCGCGACGCTATCGACGAATTGCGCACCGGCTTCGGACAGCGACACACTGCGAGTGGTGCGATTGAACAGACGCACCCCAATGCGTGCTTCCAGCGCCGCCACCGCATGACTGAGCGCCGAGGTCGACACGCCCAGCTCGGTCGCAGCCGCGCGGAAACTCCGCCGACGCGCAACGGCCAGTACGGCTTCCAGTTCACCGAGACCCGATGTTTTCATTATCCTGAATCGTTCAACACGGCATCCTTGATTGTACGGCTAGTCAACGCAATCGCGCAGGGCTATCTTGGCCTCCTCAGACTTATTTCCAAGGCCATCATGCAGAATATCGACACTATTTATATCGACGGCGCGTTCGTCACACCGCATGGCGACGAGTTGTTCGAGCTTTTCAATCCCGCTACAGAGCAGGTGATTGGGCGCGTTCGCCTCGCCGATGCACAGGACGCGCGCGACGCAATCGCCGCCGCGAAACGCGCGTTTCCTGCGTTTTCGCGCACTAGCAAGCGCGAACGTGTCGACATGTTGATGCGCATGCACGCAGCGGTCGCCGCGAAAGAGGACGCGCTCTACGAAGCCATCACCGAAGAATATGGCGCGCCGGTTTCGCGCGGTCGCTGGATGGCCCAGCATGCGGCCAATGTCCTGCTCGAAGCGGCGAAGGTCCTGGAGGATTACCCGTTCACGCGACGCGCAGGCATCGCCGACGTGGTGATGCAACCACTTGGCGTCGCCGGTCTGATCACGCCATGGAACAGCGATGCGGGTTTCATCTGCGGCAAACTGGGCGCCGCGTTAGCGGCGGGTTGCACGGCGGTGATCAAGCCGAGTGAGATGAGCGCGATCCAGACTCACATCGTCACCGAGGCGCTCCACGAGGCGGGCTTGCCGGCTGGTGTATTCAACATTGTGACCGGACGCGGCGAAACAGTCGGCGCCGAGATCAGCGCGCACCCCGACGTGGCGAAACTCTCGTTCACGGGATCGACGGCGGTCGGCAAGGCGATCCTGCGCGCGGGCGCCGAGACGTTGAAACGCGTCACGCTCGAACTGGGTGGCAAGTCGCCGGTTGTCGTGCTGGACGACGCAAATTTCGACGAAGTTGTGCCGTTAGCGATTCAAGCGGGCTTCATGAACAGCGGGCAGGCGTGCATCGCAGGCACGCGCATTCTCGTTCCCCAGCAGCGTCTCGCGGAATTCGAAGCGCGCGTTCAGGCGGAAGTGGCCCGCACTCAGTCGGGCAACCCGCGCGATCCGCAGACGAGCGTCGGCCCGATGGTCAGCAAGAAGCAATGGGAGCGCGTGCAACGCTATATCAGCGTCGGTATCGACGAAGGTGCGCGTCTGATTGCGGGCGGCGAAGGCCGACCTGAGGGTATCGACGCGGGATGGTTCGTACGCCCGACGGTTTTCAGCGACGTGACCAACGACATGGTCATTGCCCGCGAAGAGATCTTCGGCCCGGTGCTGTCGATCATTGCTTACCGCGATACGGAAGAGGCGATCGCCATCGCCAACGATACCCCGTACGGCTTGCAAGCCTACGTGTTCTCCGCGGATGCCAAACGCGCCCGCGAGGTTGCTTCGCGGATCGAGGCGGGACGGGTGCTCGTCAATACGCTCGCACACGAACCCACTGCGCCGTTTGGCGGTTTCAAGCAGTCGGGAATTGGCCGCGAATATGGCACCTACGGAATTGAGGCATTTCTCGAACCCAAGGCGATTCTGGCGGCATCGTGATTCGTGCATGCCGCGCCGTGTGCATTCCGTGCCATGCACACTGAGCGGGCATCGGCCACGCCAGCAGCCCGTATAAATCGGCCGATTGCCCATCGATGGGGCACAGATGTGTGCGAAACAGCGCTTTCGGCTGAATAACGGATCGTTATCCTTAGCGTGCGATGTGCTCTCCCCGATGCGCATCGTGTTTTGCTCCTTCGCGTGCCCGCTCGTCTCCGCGGGCATCTTTTTTTGGGGATTCGGATTCTATCTATGCGGGCCAACACCCGTCATGGACGCCCACCCCCACCCGCGAGAGCCGCCTGGGCGCGCTCCAGCCATTCGCGGTTGTGCTCGCGCGCGTGGCGCGGCCAATGTTTCGCATCGTGAGTAATGTCGGTATACAGGCTGCGAGCCCGTTCGCGATCCGCCTGATCCGGCTGCGCAGCGAGCCAGTCGGCAAACAGGCAACGCGGGGCGGCATCGCTCGCGCAACTCAACGCCTGCTCGAAAGCCGCACGCGTGCCTGGTGCCCCTAGCGCTGCCTGAGTGCGTGCATAGAGCAACGCCGGGTCAGGCTGCTGACGCGCCTCGCGATGCGCCGCAAACAGACTGTTCAAAGTCGCGTCGGCTGACACGCAATCGCCAAGTGCGAACTGTGCCCGCGCAAGGCCCATCAGGACAGCCGGATCGGTAGCAAACGGGCCCTGTGCCGCGCTCTGATAGTGCTCCAGTGCTTCACGGGCCTCGCCCGCTTCCAGCAAGGCGGCTCCCAAGCGCATGCGATGCTGTACTGTCGGCGCGCGATCAAAATCTGAACGCGCCTCGCGAACCGCGCGATTCGGATCGACCCATTGCGTGATCGCGCGGGTCGCCGCGCGTCCCCCGCGCGACTGACGCAGGCTGGGCAAGTAGACGGCAAAGAAATAAACCGCGCTACCAAATAGCGGGAAAATAAACAGCAGCAATAGCCAGTACATGTTCTGACCGGTGCGCACCGCATGCACCGCGAAGAACAACGCAACGATAACGTGTAGACCGATTCCCAGGTATGGCATGTGTATTCGACTCGAGGCCTCTGATAGGCAGGGAATGCCGGGCGCACCCGAGCGGCGCGCTCGCCCTGCATTTGTCCGAGACGTGATCGTAAACCATCCGCACTGCGGGCACAGAAATATGGCCGATTCGCCCGGGGAGCGCCCGAGTCGGTAGAGACTCGTGAGTTGAGGTGATGTAAAGGGATGCACGGTCCTCACTGCGAGTTGTAGCGCCGGCGCATCGCAACGGCATGCCACGTGTGTCCGTGTCATTTGCATGAACAATCCTTCATGGTCGGGGCAACGATAGTACAAGCCGACTGACTGAATCTGTCTCAAGCGGCCCTCCCCGCTCGATGTCAAAACTCTAAAAAATGCTTAATCCCTCTGGCGATGCTCCGTTACGTCGCTTCACCCATCATGCCCCCATGGAACGCGCACCGCGCCCAACGCTGGACCGCCCAACCCAGGATGTTGTGAACATGCCGAAGATACTGTCCGTGGACGATGATGAGTTGATGATTCAGGAGATCCTGATGTCGCTGGCGGACTCGGGATACGACGTCGATGTCGCGCGTTCCGGACGAGCGGGTCTCGCGAAAATCATGGCCGGAGCTTACGACGTGGTTACGCTGGACCGCATGTTGCCCGATCTCGATGGCCTCGCCATCCTGTCGGCGATGCGCAGTGTCGGCATCGAAACGCCGGTCCTGCTGGTCAGCTCCATGTCGAATGTCGATGAGCGGGTGCGCGGTTTGCGCGCCGGCGGCGACGACTATTTAACCAAGCCCTTTGCACCCGACGAAATGGCCGCCCGGGTCGAAGTATTGTTGCGGCGCAAGGCCCCCACCCATGTACCCGAGACGACCCTGCGCGCCGGCCCCGTGGAACTCGATCTGATCAAGCGCCGCGCCACTCATGGCGATATCGAGCTCGATCTTCAGCCAACCGAGCTGCGGGTTCTCGAATACATGATGCGAAACCAGGGCCAGGTGCTGACCCGCACAATGATTTTCGAGGGCGTGTGGGGCTGTCGCTTTGATCCAGGCACAAACCTGATCGACGTCCACGTCGGACGTCTGCGGAAGAAACTCGCCGCCTTGGGAGACAACCCTGCTATCCGCACGATTCGGGGGTCCGGCTACCTGCTGAACGAATAAGACACGCGGCAGCGTCGCGGCATCGGGATTCGACAAGGTTGTTGCGCGAGCAACCGTCACCGGACCACACGCTCGACGGTGCGAAACCGCGCCTGCAGATTGCACAACCCGCTTTCCCCGAATTTTTTAACGGCACCCAATGAACGCCATTGTCCTTGTCGCGCTGCGCAGACCTTTGACCTTCGTCGTTATGAGCATCCTGATCGTGCTGTTTGGCGGGATGGCGGTGTTCAAGACCCCGACTGACATCTTCCCTAGCATCCGCATTCCGGTGGTGGCTGTCGTATGGACCTACAACGGACTGACGCCGCAAGACATGTCCGGCCGCGTGATCTATTACTACGAGCGCGCGCTGACCTCCACGGTGGAGAACATCGAACACATCGAGAGCCAGTCGCTCTATGGGCGCGGCATCGTCAAGGTGTTCCTGCAACCCGGCACCAATGTGGCCGCGGCGCAGGCGCAGATCACCGCCGCCTCGCAAACCGTGCTCAAGCAGATGCCCGCCGGCATCACCCCGCCGCAGATCCTCTCGTATAACGCGTCGTCAGTTCCCGTGCTGGACCTGCAGGTTTCCGCTGCGGGCATGACTGCCGCGCAAGTGTATGACATGGCGTCGAACCTGATCCGCCCGCAACTGGTGGCGGTCCCCGGCGCGGCGATTCCCACGCCTTACGGCGGCGCGTCGCTGAACGTCGAGATCGATCTCAACCAGACCAAGCTGCTGGCGCACGGTTTGTCAGCGGTGGACGTCGCACACGCGCTCAGCTCGCAAAACGTGGTGCTGCCGGCCGGCGACCAGAAAATCGGCGGCCTCGATTTCATGGTCGAGACCAACGCCAGCCCGATCGCCGTGTCGACCTTCAACGACCTGCCGATCAAGACCGTAGGTGGGGCCACCGTCTATCTGCACGACGTCGCCTATGTTCATCGCGGCTCGCCACCGCAGATCAATGAGGTGCTTGTTCAAGGCAAACAGGCGGTGCTGATCCAGATCCTCAAGAGCGGCGATGCGTCGACGCTCGCAGTGGTCGACGGCATCAAGAAGGCGCTGCCCGGCATCATTCGCACATTGCCGCCGGGCGTGACGATCACACCGCTTAACGATGCGTCCGGCTTCGTGCGCGACTCCGTGGATGAAGTGGTGCAGGAAATGATCACGGCGGCGATTCTGACCGGTTTGACGGTGCTGCTATTTCTCGGCAGCTGGCGCTCGACCTTGATTGTGGCCACCTCCATCCCGCTCGCCATTCTCTGTTCCGTGCTGGTGCTGTCGTGGCTCGGACAGACCATCAACGTCATGACGCTGGGGGGGCTTGCGCTCGCGGTGGGCATTCTGGTGGACGACGCCACGGTTATGATCGAGAACATCGATTCGCACCTGGAAGCAGGAGCGGAACTCGAGCCCGGAATTATCGAAGCGGCCAATCAGATCGTTGTACCTACTTTCGTCGCGACGCTGTGCATCTGTATTGTGTGGCTGCCGCTGTTCCAGTTGAGCGGCGTAGCCGGTTATCTGTTTCTGCCGCTGGCCGAAGCCATCATCTTCGCGATGATCGCCTCATTCATTCTTTCGCGCACGCTGGTGCCGACGATGGCCGCTTATCTGCTGCGCGGTCAGGTGGAAAAGCACAAGCATGGCCACTCGCCAAATCCCGGTCCGTTCACGCGCTTTCAACGAGGCTTCGAACACCGCTTCAACCGCTTTCGCAATGGCTACCGGATCGTGCTGACCAGCGTGGTGGCGCGTCGTGGCCGCTTCATCACGGTCTTCGCGGCGCTCGCGTTTGCTTCTCTCGGTCTGATCGCGTTCCTCGGCCGTGACTTCTTCCCGAGTATCAAGTCTGGCGAAATCGACATGCACATGCGTGCGCCGATCGGCACGCGGCTCGAAGAAGCCTCGCGGATGGCCGTGCTCGTCAACGCCTCCATCCGCGAGATCCTGCCGGGCGAAGTAACCAACGTGCTCGACAACTGCGGCCTGCCCGCCAGCGGCATCAACGAGGCTTACAACTCGACCGGCACGATTGGTCCGCAGGATTGCGACATTACGATCAGCCTGAGGAACGACCGATCGCCCGTTGACGACTATCGCTTCAAGTTGCGCCGGCAACTACCGCTGCTTTATCCGGGCACCGCATTTACCTTTTTGCCCGGCGACATCACCGCGAAGATTCTCAACTTCGGGCTACCCGCGCCGATCGACGTGCAGATTTCAGGCCGTGGACAAGCTGCCAATTTTGCCTATGCGCAGGCTCTCGCCGCGCGTATCCGGCGCATTCCTGGCAGTGCGGACGTCAACATCCAGCAGGCTTTCAACGAGCCTACGCTGAAGATCGCAGCGTCACGCTCCTTCGCATCGGGCATCGGCTTGACTGAATCCGATATCGCCAACAATACGCTCGCCACCTTGTCGGGCAGCGGGCAGACGGCGCCCACCTATTGGCTCGATACCTCCAGTGGCGTGTCCCACCTCGTCAACATGCAGACGCCGCAAGACCAGTTGAGCACGATGAACGATCTGGAGACCATCCCAATCGACAAGGGTGACGGCGACCCCAACGATCACGGCGTGCAACTGCTCGGCGCATTGAGCCGCATCAGTCAGACCGGCTCACCGTTGCTCGCATCTCACTACAGCATCCTGCCCGCGATCGATATTTTCGTCAGCAACCAGCGGCGCGATCTCGGCGCGGTACACGATGCCGTGCAGAAAGTCCTCAACGATATGAGCGATCAGCTGCCACATGGCGCGGCCGTGCATCTGCGCGGTCAGGCACAGACCATGAGCAGCGCGTATGCGCAGTTGCTCGCGGGACTCGCGCTCTCCGTCCTGCTGGTTTATCTGGTGATCGTGGTCAATTTCCAGTCGTGGCTGGACCCGTTCATCATCATCACCGCACTGCCTGCAGCGCTGGCTGGCATTGTCTGGAGTCTCTTTCTGACTCACACCACGCTGTCGGTGCCCGCGTTGACCGGCGCCATCATGTGCATGGGCACGGCCACCGCCAACTCGATCCTGGTGGTGTCGTTCGCCCGCGAGCATCTGGCCACCTACGGCGACCCCATCGCGGCGGCCATCGAAGCCGGTTTTGCGCGGATTCGTCCGGTGCTGATGACGGCGCTCGCGATGATCATCGGCATGCTGCCCATGTCCTTCAGCAATACCCAGAATGCGCCGCTCGGACGCGCCGTGATCGGCGGTCTGCTGGTTGCCACCTTTGCCACCTTGCTATTCGTGCCCTGCGTGTTCGCACTCTTGCATCGCGACAGGAAACAAGACCGGGAAATGCAAGCATGAACACTCTACGAGACCTTTCCCTTCCGCGCCGCCCCAAGGTCCGGCTGCTCACCGGCATCGCGCTGCTGATCGCGCTGGCGCTCGTCGCCGTGGGTATCATCCAGCGGCACAGCAACGTCGTCGAACTGCGCGATGTGGCGAACGAGGATGCGATCCCACCGGTTCAGGTCATCTCGCCGATGCCGGGCCCACCGACGCGCACCATGACGCTGCCCGGCAATATCCGCGCGTGGTATTCAGCGCCCATCTACGCACAGGTGTCGGGCTACGTGTCGAAGTGGTACAAGGATTACGGTGCGACAGTCAAAGCCGGCCAGCTGCTCGCCAGCATCGACGCGCCCGCTGTGGATGAACAGTACGAGAGCGCCCAGGCGAATCTCGACGTCGCGCGCACCAATTACAACCTCGCGGTAGTCACGGCCAAACGCTGGACCGCACTCGCCGGCACCGAGGCCGTGTCGCAACAGGAAGTGGATGTGCAAGTGGCCAACGCGGCTGCCCAGAAGGCCCAGGCACGCGCCGCCGAACACCAGGTGGCACGCTACAAGGTGCTGGAAGGTTTCAAGGACATCGTGGCGCCGTTCGACGGCGTAGTGACTACGCGCAATACCGACGTGGGCAACTACGTCAACGCAGCAGGCGGCGACGTCAGCGCGCGCGGCGCAGCCGACGAGCTGTTCAGTGTCGCCGACATCCACGAGATGCGGGTGTTTGTGTCGGTGCCGCAGGACTATTCGTCGTTTCTCAAGCCTGGACTCACCGCGTCACTTTCGCTGCCGCAGTATCCAGGCCGAAAATTCGAGGCCACTTTCGACACCACGGCGAATGCCTTCGATCCACAAACACGCACCGTGGTCACCGAGTTGCTGGTGGCCAACCCGGATCATCTGATCTGGCCAGGCACCTATGCGGACGTGCACTTCGTCATTCCGTCCGACCCGAACATTCTGATCATCCCCGAGCAGGCGCTGCTGTTTCGCGCTGAAGGCATGCAGGTCGCGCTCGTCGGTCCTGATGACAAGGTCCATTTGCAGGACGTCAAACTCGGACTCAACCTGGGGCAGACCGTGCAGGTCATCTCGGGTCTGAGGCAGAGCGACAAGCTGGTGGTGAATCCGTCAGCCGGGATTCTCGAAGACGAGAAGGTGCGTATCGTCACGGGCGCGCCGGGCGTCGCGCTTGCTGCACAGTCGCCTGCCCGCGCACCGGTCCCCGGCAATCTCAATGCAGAACAGAGCGCCAAGGTAGAAGCTGCACGTAACGATCCGGGAAAATGATGCTGATGCGGCGAATTCCCAACGCACTGAATCTGTCGTGCCTGGCTGTTGCGATGTTGCTGTCCGGTTGCGATCTGGCACCCGTCTATCATCCGCCCAGCATGATCCTGCCTTCAGATTATCGCGGCTCTGGCCCGTTTGTGAGGGCGAATCCGCAGGACCAGGTGCCACGCGGCCCCTGGTGGCAGATGTTCGACGACCCGGAGCTCGACCGTCTGGAACGTCAGCTCGATGCGGCCAATCCCGATCTGCAGGCAGCGGAAGAAACCTATACGCAGGCCCGCGACGTAGTGGGCGAAGCGCAATCCGGCCTGTATCCGCAGATCGGTGTACAGGCCTTCACGAGCGAAAACAAGGAGTCTGTCCATACTCTGTTCCATGGCTCCGGCGGTCCCTATCAGGAACAGTCCAACGGCTATGGCGGTGCTGCGACGTGGGAGCCCGACTTCTGGGACGAGATCCGCAACAGCGTAAAGCGTGCCAAGGCCAACGCGCAAGGGACTTCTGCGGAGGTCGCATCCGCACGCCTGAGTCTCGAGATGGACCTCGCCAACGACTACATGGCGGCACACGGTCTCGACACCGAACATGCGGCTTATGTGCAGGCGATTGCGCTCTATGACAAAGCGGTCACCATCACGAAGATGCGCTTCGCCGGCAAGATATCGTCTGGTCTGGATGTCGCGCGCGCCGAGAATCAGCTCTCGTCGGCGCAAGCCATGGATACCGAGGTGCAGGCGCAGCGTGCTGTGCTCGAACACGCCATCGCTGTGCTGGCGGGAGAAAATCCGACCACGTTCAGGCTTCCCGTGCGCGTGGACGCGCAGATCGCGCTGCCGGAGATTCCGGTAGGCGTTCCGTCCGACCTGCTGCAACGGCGGCCTGACATCGCCGAGGCCGAGCGTACGATGGCCGCTGCCAATGCCGCGATTGGCGTATCGCGGGCGGCCTTTTATCCGAACATTCGCCTCAACGCGATGGCGGGCTTCGAGGATACTGGCCTCGCGCTTGCCTCGCTGCCCAACACGTTATGGGCGTTGGGTGCGTCAGCGATGCTGCCCCTCTTTGAAGGCGGGTTGCGCAAGGCCGAGTTGCAACAGAGCTGGTCGCAATTCTCGCAAGCCGGCGATAACTATCGGTCCACGGTGCTGGCCGCTTTCAAACAGGTGGAAGATGATCTGGTACTCACCAGCAAGCTCGGCACTGAAGCTGAACAGCAGCAAGCTGCACTACAGTCCGCATTAAAGGTGCAGAATATCTCCATGAGTCTCTACACCGACGGTCTGGATAACTATCTGAACGTGACCGTTGCGCAGATTGCAGCGTTGACGGCTCAGATTGCCGAAGTGCAGGTTCAGACGCGCCGCCTGCAGACCGCAGTCGCATTGACTGGGGCGCTAGGCGGCGGCTGGAGCACGGCGCAGTTGCCCACGCCAGGGCAAACCGTGCCGTTCAATCCGCTCAGCATGCGCACCGCACCCACCGATGTGCATGAACCGCAGTGAGCGGGCTGAATTTGTTCTAACCTCAGATAGCGCGACGCTGCGGGACTACGTAGACAATGGCACTGAAAGACATTCTGGTTCATGTGGATTCGAGCAATGCAGGAAAGACGCGCCTGCACCTCGCGGCCGATCTCGCGGCGCGACACAGTGCGCGCCTGACCGCCCTTTACGTGCGCGAGTACAGCATCGATCAACTGCACCGTCTGCGTTCAGCGGAATTGGGACTCGCTTCCGGCAAGCAAACGGATGCGTTAAGGCGCAGCATCGAAACCGAACTTGAAACCGACGCACACGTGCTTCGCAGCCTGCTCGCGCACCTGCAGCAAGACTGCGCCATCGATACCGAGTGGCGCACGGTGGCAGGGCATGCGTCCAAGGCGGTACCCCAACATTCTCGCTACGCAGATCTGACCATCGTCGGGCAAGACCCGTATGAGGATACAGATCTGCCAGACGACTACTCATTCGCCGAGACCATGATCTTCACGACCGGGCGCCCACTCCTCGTCATACCCGCTCAAAGCGCTTCAGACCAAACCCCGGCCACGCTCGGGCGGAGCATCGCAATTGCGTGGAACGGCAGCCGTCCAGCGGCGCGCGCTCTCTCGGATGCATTGCCTTTGATCGAACAGGCCGATCAGACCACCCTGCTGGTAGCCCAGGCCGACCAGCTGACTCATCCAGACAGGCCCGCGCCCGCGTCGATTCTTGATCATGTAGGCCGCCACACGCCCCACGCCCGGTATCACGCGCTGGACACCGGCGGTGCCCGCGTGGGTGACGCGTTGCAAACAGCCGCGCTGGAAGCGGGCGCGGATCTGCTCGTTGCGGGCGTATATGGACGCGCTCGCCTATGGGAAAAAATGTTGGGCGGCGTCACCCGTGATCTCCTCACGCGTATGCGCATGCCATTGCTGCTTGCCTATTGAGTTCGCATTGACGGGGGGCGTTGCCCCCCGTACCGCACATCATCCATTCATGTTGTTGTGCTGAACCGGCATGCAATCCTGCCGATACTCAACCTGCAGTTTTTTCTCCGCCTTTTCGATTCTTCGCGGATAGTACGGATCGTCCGGCGTGGTCCGGTAGCCTACCGCCTCCAGTTCCTTCAACTCCTGCATGACCTGTCCATGCGTGACATCGCCCGCAGGATGCACAAACGGATAGTCATCACACTGCTGCGGGGTGAGACTTGGAGCGGCCAGCACGGCCGTGCTGAGCGACATGAGAATCGCGGATGCGACAACGTGTAGATTGAGCTTCATAGTGCCTCCGGGCGTTTAAACGAGTCAGAATTTCCGTCCCGCTGTGCCACACTTACTTGCCGGCCAGTGGATAATCATTTTTATCCATTCAGGAGTGCAGGACATATTCAGCATAGTCCGTATCAACCCGATTGCACGCTCACTAAAATGAAGATTGATTCATCGTGGCGCGAACGCTGAGATAGTCTGCGAGGCGCGACAATATCGCTTGAATCATGGAACCTTATAAGAATTCGATCACGCTCCGGTTGTTTCCCAAGATTAAACGAACCTTAATATGGCTGGCTATGCCAAGTTAAGTTCCATTAGGGATTATCCGTTCATTACCTCGACCTCCTTAACACATGAACCAACTCCATGCTATGCGCGTGTTTTCACGCGTGGTCGAACTCAGCAGCTTCAATCTTGCCGCGCGCCGGCTCGGTTTGTCGCCGGCTGCGGTCACCCGTAGCATCAGCATGCTGGAAGCGCACCTGAACATCAAATTGCTCAATCGCACCACCCGCAGTGTGTCGCTTACCGAGTGCGGCAAGGAGTATCTCGAGGGGTGCCGTGAGGTTATCGAAAAGCTCGACGAGATGGAGTCGACGCTCCCGCAGGTGACGAGCGATCCGCGGGGCACACTGCGCATCGCGACGCCCTTCACTTTTGCCACCTCCGAACTCGCTGCGCTGCTCGCCGCTTATCAGGCTCGTTATCCGCGCGTTGACTTCGACGTGACGACCTTCGACACGCATATCGACATGGTCGAAGGCGGGTTTGACGTCTGCTTTTCCGACGACCGGAATCTCGAAAGTTCATCGCTGGTACGGCGCACCTTGACCAGCGTCCACGAGGTGATGGTCGCTTCACCGAACTATCTCGATGCCCACGGCTCACCCAGCCACCCGTCCGCGCTTCATCAACATGGACTCCTGACCATCTCGGATGGAGCGTCGCGCACATGGGAGTTCATCGACGGCGACGACGTCTGTCGCGTAAGCGCAGGTGGCACCCTCACCGCCTCAAGCAGCGCCATGGTGCGTATTGCCGCGCTTAATGACATGGGTATCGCACTTCTGCCCTTTACGTGCGTCGCGGAAGATATCGCGCGAGGCACACTTGTTCCGATACTCCAGGACTTCCATGTCAACGGCGGCGAGCGGCAGATCGCGATTCTGTATGCGGGGCGCAATTTCCTCTCGCCGAAGGTACGCAATTTCATCGAATTTATTGTCGACCAGTATCGCAATGCTGAACGCAGCGACTGGCCGGCAGTTTCCCGGCTGATAAGGGAGGCGAACCGCTGACCGCATGTTGTGCCAGGTGGTTTTTCTGAATGATTCTTTAAGGAAGCGCCCCTGCCGGAACGAAACGGGCGTCGTCAATTCCACATGCATCAAAAAGAGTGGCGAAAATGACACACTCTGAGCATTGGTTTTGCCCGCCTCAAATACGTCTCAGCGCGACAACCACTAAACTCCCGAGCGCGTTGCAAAGCAGCCGGGCCTCACGCACACAGATATTTTTTGACACCCTAAGATTGAAACGCCCGAAACACGAACCCGAAACTTGAATAGAGCCACACGCCCCATCGGAATACCATGGGAGCCAGGTCGCAGATACCGCTCATCAAGTCACGTTTTAACACTGACCTCTCGCAGTCCTTGCTCAATCACGGAGCTTACAAGCATGAAAAAATCCCTATTGGCAATCGCAATCACAGGTGCATTTGCAGTATCCGCGCACGCGCAAAGCAGCGTGACGCTGTATGGCCTTATCGATACCGGCCTCGTCTATACCAACAACCAGGGTGGCCATTCGAACTGGCAGGAAAACAGCAGCTCGACGGAAAACACGGTTTTCGGGCTGAAGGGCTCAGAGGACCTGGGCGGCGGTCTGCATGCCATCTTCAAGCTGGAACAAGGATTCAACCTGAATAACGGCAGCGAAGCCTTCCCCGGCGACGGCTTCGGTTCGCAAGCGTGGGTCGGCCTGCAAAGCGACCAGTACGGCACCGTGACCTTCGGGCGCCAGTTTGACCCGCTCAATGACCTGCTTG
Source organism: Paraburkholderia sp. (assembly GCF_049581445.1). Lineage (GTDB taxonomy): Bacteria > Pseudomonadota > Gammaproteobacteria > Burkholderiales > Burkholderiaceae > Paraburkholderia. Next base: position 22,200 of record NZ_JBAURZ010000016.1, read on the forward strand.
GACCGCTCTCAGCGGAAAGCAACACCTGGGGTGGCAATATCGCCGCACATCCGTTCGAGAATGACAACCTCGCGGCCGACTCGGTGGTTGTCAACAACGCGGTCAAATATGCCAGCCCGACCTGGCATGGCGTCACGTTCGAAGGCATGTATGCCTTCAGCAACTCAGCGGGCGGCTTTTCGAACAACCGCGCTTACGGATTTAGCGCTTCCTTCTCGCAGGGCCCGGTGAATCTCGCGGCCGGTTACCTGCAATTCAACAATGCCGGCGGCGGCGTGCTTGGCACCAACGCCAACGGTGCGGTTTCGCAAAACGACGGCAGCGCGAACTTTGTCGCGCAACGCCAACGTATCTGGGGCGCCGGCGGCAACTACACGTTCGGGCCGGCAACCATCGGTCTTGTCTGGAGTCACACCCAACTTGACAACATGGCGAGCGTATTCTCGTTTGGCCTGGGCGACTACACGCCGTTGGGCGGCAACCTGCGGCTCGACAACTACGAAGTGAACGCCAAGTACGCCCTCACGCAAGCCTTGACTGTCTCCGGTTCGTATACGTTCACGAACGGCGCCTATGGTGACGGCGGAACGACCGCGTCGCCGAACTGGAACTCGGTGATGCTGCAGACCGACTACACGCTGAGCAAGCGCACCGATATCTACCTCGAAGGCGTGTACCAGCACGTGCATGGCGCCCCCGCAGGCTCGATCCTCGGCGATGCAATGATCAATACGCTCTCGCCCTCCTCGACAGACTCGCAACTGGCGGTGACGGTGGGTCTGCGTCACGCGTTCTGACCTCGCCACACGTCACAACGGCCCGGGTCCGGTCATTGATCGCAGCCAGTTGGCGCTTCGCGTCTTCCAGCAGCGATTTGACGTGGCCTCGGGCATCATGTGCCGCCTTGATCGGCATCTTGAGCGCAATGCGGCACGGATTGCATCAAACCCATTTCGCCCATCAATACACATCACGCACATAGCGCTTTTCCCGCGCCAGCCTGTTCACATACTCCTGCGCCCGGTCGTCGCTCATACCGCCGTGCGTCGCGACAGCCGCTTTCAATGCAGCATCGACATCCTTCGCCATACGGCTCGCGTCGCCGCACACATAGAAATGTGCGCCGTCTTCCAGCCATGCCCATAGTTGCGCGCCCTGCTCGAGCATGCGGTCCTGCACATAGATCTTCTCGGCCTGATCGCGCGAAAACGCCACATCGAGCTGTGTGAGCACGCCCTTTGCACGCATCGTTTCCAGCTCATCACGGTAGTAAAAGTCGGTATCGGCATGCTGCTCGCCGAAGAATAACCAGTTACGACCCGCGTCGCCACGCGCGAGGCGCTCATGCAAAAAGCCCCTAAATGGTGCGACTCCCGTGCCCGGTCCCACCATGATCATGGGTGCATCGCCATCACGTGGTGGACGGAAATGCGCGGACTTGTGCACAAACAATGGCACGCTGACGTCGCCAGCGCGATCCGCGAGAAACGTGGACGACACACCTTTGCGCTGACGCCGGCCGTTGTTGTAGCGAACCGCCGCTACGGTCAGATGCACTTCGCCTTGATGGGCTTTCGGGCTTGATGCAATGGAGTACAGCCGAGGCTGCAAACGCTTCAGCATGCCGAGCAATTCCGGTGCGGACAGGTGGACCGGAAACTCATGTAACACGTCGGCCAGTTGCTGTCCCCACAACCAGTTCTTCAGATCGGCCTTGCGGTCTTCCGCCAGCAATGCGCCAAGTGTTGCATCCGGGCTGCGTGCGGCGATCAAGGCCAGCGCTTCGGGACTCGGGCGGGCGATTTCATAGTGTTTGCCGAGCGCGTCCGCGAGGCGCATTTCTCCCACCCCGCTGACGTTCACCGCTGTATCCGCAGCGAGCCCGCTCAAGCCAATCAACTCATCGACCAGCTCCGGACAATTGCTGGGCCACACACCGAGCGCATCGCCCGCTTCATATTCGAGCCCCGAGTCGCCGGTCGCCAGCGAGAAATAGCGCGTGTCCTTCAACGCACCCTTCTTGTTGAGCCGCAGATTCGTCACCAGACGCGATGCGGCAGGACTCGTCTTAGTCGGCAATACGCCGGGCAAAACCGCGGGAATCATGCCGTCGGCGGGCACCTCGTAAAACGCGGCATCCTCTTCCTTGATGCGCGCGACGACCCGCTCCAGCCAGGAGTCAGCTGTCGGCTGAAACTCGGTATCGCAATCAACGCGCGGCAACAAACGCAATGCCCCCTGCTCTGCGAGACGCGTGTCGAGATTGCGCCCGTGACCGCAAAACTGGTCGTAGTTGCGGTCGCCGAAGGCCAACACCGCGTAGCGCACCGCGTCGAGGCGTGGCGCGTGATCCGCTTTGAGCGTTGACCAGAAACTCATGCCGTTGTCGGGCGCGTCGCCATCGCCGAACGTGCTCGTCATCAGCAGCACGTACTGGACTTTTGCCAACGCGGCCACGTCATAATCCTCCATGCAGGAGGTGCGAATTTCGAAGCCCGATTCCAACAACTGCATTGCGTAGCGCTCGGTCAACGATTCAATATTGCCGGTTTGCGAGGCCCATAGCAGCAGCACTTTCGGGCGGCTGTGCGCAATCCGCACCGCGGAAGATGCCGCAGTCTCATTGGATGGCAGTATTGACGCACCAACGGATACCGTTGATGTGATCGTCGCGGAGCGGCTGAATAGTCCGGCGAGCAGGCCGTCAAACCAGAGCCGGTTCGCGGCAGTCAACGGCGCGGACAGTGGCAACACCGGCACACTACGCTCATGATCCTGGCTCGAACGAAGACCGCTGATAAAGCCGGACACGTAAGCGCGTTCCGCTTCGTTGAGCACAGGCGCTGGCGTCGCCGGGATGCCGAGCAGCGTGACGAGGGCGTCGATACGGGGCATGGCCATTTCCTGGGTCGAACCGGCGTTTGCCGCGAGCGCAGCCGCTGCCGGTTCTGTATTCAAAGAGGTCTCGCTGGGGTCGTCCATCAGCGTGTTGGGTTCGGGCGCGACCCGACTCAGCGCGACCGCGCAGAACTTGAGTTCGGGCTGTTGCGAGATCGGGTCGACTGCATCGCTCGTCACGGCATTGATGCAGAGGTCCTCGCCGAACACATCGTTCCAGTGCATCGGCGCAAAGCACGAACCGGCGCGTACCCGATCGGTCACGACGGCGGGCAGCACCGCACGGCCCCGACGCGAACGCACTTCGACACGGTCCTTGGTTTGAATGCCTAACTCAGCGGCATCTTCCGGATGAATCTCAACGAAAGGCCGCGGGTTGAGCTTGTTGAGCATCGCAATCTTGCCGGTCTTGGTCATCGTGTGCCATTGATGCTGCAAGCGCCCGGTATTCAGCACAACAGGAAACTCCGGCACTGGCATCTCCGCCGGGTCGACGTGCGGGCGGACAAAGAACACCGCTTTGCCATGCGCGGTCGGAAACACCAGCGCGGGCCTGCTGCCGTCCGGCGCTTCCCTTAGCGTCTGACTGATGCCATCGTTCAGATAGCGCACTGGATTGCGATCGTGCGTCGCATCCGGCGCACACGGCCATTGCAACGATGTATCGCGCAGACGCGCATGGCTCGCGCCGCGCAGGTCATAGCCGGTCTTCGGATTCGAAGCACGGGTAATCTCCGCGAAGACTTCTTCCGCCGACGTATAGCTGAACGCATCGGCAAAGCCCATTTCGCAGGCCACCCGCGCGATGATCTGCCAGTCGGGCAAGGCCGCGCCCGGCGGGTCGATGGCCTTTTGCATGAGCGTCATGTTGCGCTCGGAGTTGATCATCACACCTTCGGCTTCGGCCCACAGCGCGCCGGGGAGCAGCACGTCCGCGTAACGGTTGGTCTCCGTGTCGAGAAACGCATCCTGCGCGATCACGAGTTCGGCGGCCTGCAAACCGGCGATCACGTTCTGCCGGTTCGGCACGCTTGCCACGGGATTCGTGCAGATGATCCAGCACGCCTTGATGTCACCCGCCGCCATGCGCGCGAACATATCTACAGTGCCATGGCCCGTTTCGGTACGCAGCGTGCCTCGCGAAATAGCCCATAGGTCCTCGACAAAAGCACGGTCCTCCGCCACCAGCACTGAGCGCTGACCGGGCAGCCCCGGCCCCATGTAGCCCATTTCACGGCCGCCCATTGCGTTGGGTTGGCCCGTCAGCGAGAACGGACCGCTGCCGGGACGGCAGATCTTGCCTGTTGCGAGATGCAGATTGCAGATGGCGTTGGTGTTCCAGGTGCCGTGTGTGCTCTGATTCAGGCCCATGGTCCAGCAGCTCATCCACTCGGGTGCTTCGCCGATCCATTGCGCTGCAGTATGGATTTCCGCTTCCGTCAGCCCCGTAATTGCCGCGACCTTCTCTGGCGCGTAGTCGTCCAGAAAGCACGGCATCGCGTCCCATCCTTCGGTGTACTTTTCAATGAAACCCGCGTCCGTGAAGCCATTTTTATGCAGTAGATGCAGCAGGCCGTTGATCAGTGCGAGATCCGTGCCGGGTTTGATCTGCAGAAAGAGATTCGCTTTCTCCGCGGTCGTGGTGCGGCGCGGGTCGACCACGATCAGCTTCGCACCTGCCTTGACGCGATCCATCATGCGCAGATACAGGATGGGGTGACAGTCGGCCATATTCGCACCGCTCACGAAGAACAGGTCCGCCCTATCGAAATCCTGATAGGAGCCAGGGGGACCATCTGCACCGAGCGAGAGCTTGTAGCCACTGCCGGCGCTCGCCATGCACAGGCGCGAATTCGATTCGATCTGGTTGGTGCCAACAAAGCCCTTGGCCAGCTTGTTGACGAGATACTGCGCCTCGATCGACATCTGACCCGAGACATAGAACGACAGCGCATCGGGGCCATAAGTATCGAGCAGGCTGCGCAGATGGCGCCCGGTGTTAGCGATGGCCTCGTCCACCGAAAGCGGCAATGGATCGCTGTAGCGATCGCGCCGTTGAAATGCCCCCTCAAGGCGCCCCGATTTACGCAGCGCAACGTGAGCCGACGATCCCTTGGTGCATAGCCGTCCATAGTTGGTGGGATGCTCCTTGTCACCGGATATCTTCACCACCTGGCCGTCTTCCACCTGCAGCACCATTCCGCAGCCCACGCCGCAGTAGGGGCATACCGTCTTGACGCTCGCGCTGCCCGTCTCGTTCATGCCGAAACCCACACCTGACCATCTTTGACCTGCGTGGCAAACGCGCTAACCGAGTGCTCGGGTGCTTCGAGACATTCGCCGGTGCGCAGATCGAAATGCTGCTTGTAGATGGGCGAAGCAACCACGATGCGCTCACCCAGATTGCCGATCAGGCCACGCGAAAGCACCGCCGCCTGCGAGCATGGATCGTAGTTTTCGATCGCGTACACGCCCGCTTCAGCGGTTGCGACGTTGAACACTGCCACCTGCTTGCCGTTCACAAGCGCGCAGACACCGGTGTTGGGCACGATGTCGTCGAGCGCACATACTTGTACCCACGCGTGCGGGATTCGATCGTTGTTCATGCTGGATTCCTTGACTTGATGACAGTAGCGACGCAATGCTCAAACAGTCTCCGCGACCACCGGAACGGGAAACGGCTTCGCCGTCTGCCGCTCTTCGGGCGTCGCGGGACGAATCTGGCCGCGTTCCTCCACAAAGGTCACGTTCTCGTCGAGCTTGTCGCTGTTGACGAAATGGCGGAAGCGCTTGCGGGTTTCCGGGTCGGTCACGGCCTTTTTCCACTCGCATTCGTAGGTGTCGACCACGTTCTGCATCTCCGCTTCAAGTTCGGCGGCAACGCCCAGCTTGTCGTTCACGACGACGTCGATCAGATACTCGAGCCCGCCTTCCAGGTTGTCGCGCCACACACTGGTGCGTTGCAGACGGTCGGCGGTGCGCACGTAGAACATCAGCACCCGGTCGATGTAGCGCACCAGCGTCTCGCGGTCCAGATCCGACGCGAGCAATTCAGCGTGACGCGGTTTCATCCCGCCGTTGCCGCAGACGTATAAATTCCAGCCCTTTTCCGTCGCGATGATGCCGATATCCTTGCCTTGTGCTTCGGCGCATTCGCGAGTGCAACCGGACACGCCAAACTTGATTTTGTGCGGCGAACGCAAGCCCTTGTAGCGATTCTCGAGTGCGACCGCGAGTCCCACCGAATCGCCAACGCCATAGCGGCACCACGTCGACCCCACGCACGACTTCACGGTGCGCAGGGATTTTCCGTAGGCATGACCCGATTCGAATCCGGCTGCAATCAGTTCTTCCCAGATCAACGGCAGCTGATCGACGCGTGCGCCAAACAGATCGACGCGCTGACCGCCTGTGATCTTCGTATACAGGCTGTATTTCTTCGCCACCTGGCCGACCGCGATCAGGCCTTCAGGCGTCACTTCGCCGCCCGGCATGCGCGGCACGACTGAATACGTACCGTCGCGCTGAATGTTGGCCAGGTAGTAGTCGTTCGAGTCCTGCAGGCTCGCGTGTTCCTTCTTCAGTACGAACTCGTTCCAGCATGAGGCCAGAATGTTGGCCGCGACCGGCTTGCAGATTTCGCAGCCCAGACCGTGACCATGCTTTTCAAGCAGCGCCCCAAAGGTCTTGATGCGCTCGACGCGCACAATGTGATGCAACTCCTGGCGCGAATACGGGAAGTGCTCGCAGACATGGTTGTTGACCGCCATGCCCTGCTTTTTCATTTCGGCCTTCATCACCTGCGTGACGAGCGGCACGCAGCCGCCGCACGACGTGCCAGCGCACGTGGCGCTCTTCAGTGCACCGATACTGGTCGCGCCTGCACTGACAGCGGCGCAGATTTCGCCCTTCGAGACGTTGTTGCACGAGCAGATCTGCGCACTCTCGGGCAGCGCATCGACGCCGAGCGCAGGCCTGGCTTTGCCATCGCTCGACGGCAGAATCAGGAATTCGGGGGCTTCGGGCAGTTCGATGCGGTTCAACATCATCTGCAGCAGCGTGCCGTACTCTGCCGCGTCGCCCACCATGACCGCGCCGAGCAACTGCTTGCCGCACTCGGAGACCACCAGTTTTTTGTAGACCTGTTTGCGCTCGTCGCTGAACTGATAGGTCCGGCTACCTGGGGTCTTGCCGTGCGCGTCGCCGATGCTCGCTACGTCCACGCCCATCAGCTTGAGCTTGGTGCTCATGTCCGCGCCCGCAAAACCGCCTTCGTCACCGAGCAACTGCCTGGCCGTGATACGTGCCATGTCATAGCCCGGCGCAACGAGTCCGTACACCATGCCATTCCATGCCGCGCATTCGCCGATCGCATAGATGTCCGGATCGCTGGTGCGGCAGGTGTCGTCAATGGCAACGCCACCGCGCGGCCCGAGTTCGAGACCGCAAGCGCGGGCGATTTCGTCACGCGGACGAATGCCCGCGGAAAACACGATCATGTCGGTCTCGAGATGAGAGCCGTCGGCGAACTGCATGCGGTGCGTGCCCGCTTCGCCGTCGACGATCTCTAGCGTCTGCTTGCCGGTATGAACCTGTACGCCCAACTCTTCGATCTTGCTGCGCAGAACGCGTCCACCGCCATCGTCGATCTGCACCGCCATCAAGCGTGGCGCGAACTCGACGACGTGCGCGGCCAGCCCCATATCGCGCAGCGCCTTCGCACACTCGAGCCCAAGCAGGCCGCCGCCTACCACCACGCCGGTTTTCGCCCGCACGCCGCACGCTTGCATCGCTTCGAGATCTTCGATGGTGCGATAGACAAAGCAGTCCTGACGGTCATTGCCCTTGATGGGCGGCACGAACGGCGACGAGCCCGTGGCGAGAACCAGCTTGTCGTAAGAAAGCGTCTCGCCGGTCGAGATGGTCACGGTGTGCGCCGCGCGATCGATCGCGACGGCCTTCGCGTTCAGCTTGAGCAAGACGTTTTCGCGTTCGAAGAAGCCCGGCTTGACGAGCGACAGATCGTCGGCGGATTTGCCGGCGAAGAATTCGGACAGATGCACGCGATCATAGGCAGGCCGCGGTTCTTCGCACAGCACGGTAATGTGCAGCGCTGACCTCGCGTCGTCCACCAGGCATTCGAGCAGCTTGTGACCCACCATCCCGTGGCCGATCACGACAACGTTCGTGACAACGGTTTGATCCGAGGCTGCATTCATTTCCAACGCGGTTCGCGACATGATTTTTCGTCCGGCAAATAAAAAGGCGTCCCGCGGATTCAGTCATGAAATGACTGAATTCAGGGGACGCCGTTGTCCAAAAGCTCGTGATCTGAAGAGGTGACTATTGCTGCATGCTGGCCGGACCGTCGTTGGTCCGCCGCGTCTTCTTATGCAAAGCTTGTGCCATGCAACACGACCGGAGTAGCAGCCCGATGCGCCGGGCGTTGCGCGCCTGCGGCGCTAAACTGGGGCAAACGCCGCGACGCAATTTGATGCGGTGAAGCACAGGGCTGGTGCGATGCAGCACTTGATGCGTGCGGCGCTAACATCACACTCCACTATCAACCCGCACACCCGCAGGTTGAATCGCCGTGGCCACCACGAGCCCTTCCGCCGGCAGCGCCCACACCATCCAGCGCGTGCGATGCAACACCACCAGCGCGAACGCAACGGCCGCAATCACGCCGAAGGTCGCAAAGCCCATCTGGTAACTGCCGGTGTTTTCCTTCGCCATGCCCATGATCACCGGCAGATAAAAACCGCCAATACCGCCGGCCGCGCCGATGATCCCCGACATCAGGCCGGTCTTGCCCTTCCAGCGCTGCGGCACCAACTGGAAGGTGGCACCGTTACCCAGTCCAAAGCACAGGTAGGTAGCGACGAGCAACGCGATACCGGTAGGCAGCGGCGGCATCCACGCGGCAAACGCAAAGTCGCACAGGGAAATCCCGGCGAGCAACAACACCAGCGCACGCACTCCGGAGATCCGGTCTGCAATCAGGCCGCCAAGAGGACGTACCAGCGCGCCGGTGAAAGCGAGCAGCGACATGAAGAGTCCCGCTTCAAGTTTCGGCAACTGATAAAGCGACACCAGCAACGTTGTCACATAAGACGACATGCCCACAAAGCCGCCAAACGTAATGCTGTAGACGAGCATCACCACCCACGTGTCGCTTTCCGCGAGCACGCTGCGGTAATGCTTCGGCAACACGGCGATGGCCAGCAACGCGCCGAGCACCGGCAACAGCAACACGCCGGTCTTGCCCGAGCCAAACACACCGGCATGCACGGCGAGCACCAGCACGATCAGGCCCACGAGCGTGATGCAGAAGCTACGAAACGCACGTGGCGCGCTGCCCGATTTCGGCCCAAGATCCTTCGCCCAGAAAAACAGCGCCACGGCCGCCAGTGCCAGCAGCGGCAACGCGGCGCCTGCTGCTCTCGTCCAGCCGAAGTGGTCCGCGATGCCAGGAAACATGAAGCCGTCCAGCACAGCGCCAATGTTGCCGGCCGCCGCGAGACCCAGCACGAGGCCCTGAACCTTGGGCGGATAGTTGCTGCCGGCCATCGGCAACGCGACCGCGAAACTCGCGCCGCCTACCCCGAGAAACACGCCCAGCACGAGCAGCATCACGTATGACGGTGCGACTGGCGACAGCAGCAGCACAATTGAAGGCAACGCCGATAACGCCACGCCCATCAGCGCAATGCGCCGGCCATCGTAGGCCTGATACAGATTGCCGAGTGTCACGCGCAAAATCGCAGCGCCCAACACCGGCACCGCGACGAGGAAGCCCAGTTCCGCGGGCGACATCGCGATGTCCTTGTGAATGAACGGTGCGAGCGGCCCGAACATCACCCATACGGTGAAGCCGGTATCGAAGTAAAAGAAGCACGCTAACAACGCGCGCCAATTGCCGCTCGCCAGCGAATTCAAAAGATGTTTCATGGGTCTCTCTCGCAACGGTGAAAACGAGGCGCAAAAAAAAGCGTCCCGAGTGCCCACAGCGCACCCTGATTGCTCGGGTGAACTGTTGGTACTCGGGACGCCGTTGTCCCTGCGGGTCGCCCGATATGAGCGCCCCATCAAGATTCGATACGCTGAGGCCTTCGTTGACCTCGGGGCGCATCAATGCAATAGGCATGCCATGTGGGTGCGCCGCAGAGTCGACTCAAGCACTCTGCGAGGCAATCCAGCCAGGTAAGATTAACGTCAATGGCGCGCCACATAAGGCGCAACGCGCGAGTGGGCCGCGATGTCACAGGCTCGTTTTGTGACTTGCAGCGAGCCGTTGTCGCCGCGCCATCCGCTTTCGCCAAGCCGTGCGTGAAGCGCGTTCACGGCGCGCAGATGAATTGACTTGGTGCAAGCCTGTGGTGCATCGCACCATGATCTAGCACCGGCCTCCTATGTCCCTCGCGCCGGTGGGGTCATGCACGCTTTTGGGCGGCGCGGTAACATCCGTACTCGCGCTGGAGCGACCCCACCGCATAGCGTCATCAATCTGACGGACCCGCAGCGCGCGCGCCCTCGATCCCGTTGACGCTATCCCGCAGAGCCACCTCCCGCAGCGCCAACGCGGCCCGAAGAAGCCGCTCGACTCTCTCCTACCCTACATACGGCATGTCACACCATCCGAAGACAGTTCGACCGCTCGTGATCGCGTCGGTCATGGCCTCCATGGCGATGGTCGCGATTGAGGCGACCATCGTATCGACCGCCATGCCGCAGATCGTCACGCAACTCGGCGGCTTGCATCTCTACAGCTGGGTCTTCTCGTCCTTTCTGCTGGCGCAAACCGCCATGACCGTGGTGTTCGGCAAGCTGGCCGACCTGTTCGGGCGCAAACCGGTTGTCCTGATCGGCATCGCGATCTTTCTGGTGGGCTCCGTGCTTGCGGGCTTCGCGTGGTCGATGCCCTCGATGATCGTGTTTCGTCTGATCCAGGGCATCGGCGCGGGCGCGATTCAGCCCGTCACGCTGACCATCGTCGGCGATCTCTATCCGGCGCGCGAGCGCGGCAAGATTCAGGGTTATCTGGCGAGCGTCTGGGCCATTGCTGCCGTGATCGGACCGATGGCGGGCGGCTTGCTGATTCGCGACCTGTCGTGGGCCTGGATCTTCTGGATCAACATCCCCATCGGTATCGCGTCGGCGGCCGGCTTCATCTTCTATCTGCATGAGCACGAAAAGCATGAGCGCCCGTCCATCGATCTAGCCGGCGCCGCACTCTTCACCCTCTCGATCGGCTCGCTGATGATGGGCCTCACCGACGCTGGCGAATCGAGCAACACCCTGGTGCTATTCGAGTTTGCTCTGTTCATCGTCAGTGGCGTGCTGTTCGTGATGCAGGAGCGCCGCGCCGCGGATCCGATGATCTCGTTCGCGCTGTGGGGGCATCGGCCTATCGCGGCCTGCAATGTCGCCACCGTGCTATCCGGCATGGCGTTGATGGGCTTGACGAGCTTTTTGCCCATGTATGTCCAGGGTGTGCTGGGCCGCTCGCCGGTCGTCGCCGGTCTCGCGTTGACGATGATGATGGTGGGCTGGCCAAGCGGCGCGACGTTCGCCGCGCGTTCGTTGCACCGGCTCGGGCTGCGCCGCACGCTGATTGGCGGCAGTCTGTTTCTGCCGCTCGGCGCCATCTTCTTCGCGATGCTCAATCCGCAAAGCACGCCCGTATTTGCAGGCATCGGCTCGCTCGTCATGGGGCTGGGCATGGGCATTGTCAGCGTCAGCTCGCTGATTCTGATTCAGGAGATCGTCAAGCCGGCCGAGCGCGGCAGTGCGACCGCATCGAATCTGTTCTCGCGCAATCTGGGCAGCACGCTGGGCGCGGCCATGTTCGGCGCCGTGCTGAACTATGGGCTTGCTCACTCGTCGAGCATCGCAGCGGTGTCCTCTGACCAGTTGCGGCAGATCCTCAACGCGGCGCCCGGCAACAACGCGAGCAATGCGGCGAGCAGCGCCGCCGTGCGCTTCGTGCTGCACCAGTCGTTACATCTGACGTTTGCGTCGATTCTGGTGATCTCGCTCGTTGCGGTTGTCGCACTGGTGATGGTGCCCGCCATCAAGCTCGGCCACGCGCAGCCCGCCTCGGCGAACTAGCAACAACGCGACCGTCTGCTGCGCCCTTGTTTGGCGCACGCCAGGCTCGCGTTTGGCTTTTAGCGCCCCGAATCTGGCGCACAAACACTAGCTTTGCTGATTGCGAAACAGGGTTCAACCCGGCAACCTGAATGCACCGCGCCTTTCACGCGGCTGACACGACGGCCAATTCAGCGGCTAGTTCAGCGTCGTTCCAGATCCCGGGGCCTAAAAAAATGCGAGAAATCTCCTACGAAGAGCAGACCGTCAACGCAACAAATCCCTTGGCGCGCTTTGCCCATCGAACCCGCATGGTGGTCGCCCTGAAGCTCGCGGTCCGCGCTTGCCCCGAACACGCAACCGTCCTCGATTTCGGCGCGGGACCCGGGCTATTCCTGCACACCTTGGGTCAGACACGGCACGACGTGCATCTGATCGGCCACGATCCGTTCGTTGCCCCGGCATTCCCTGAGATCAAATACGCTGAGTCGTTTTCTCATATCGACGATGCTTCTGTCGATGTGCTGACCGCGTTCGAGGTCTGCGAACACCTCTATCCGCAAGAGATCGATCAGCTACTCGACGATGCGACACGCGTCATGAAACCTGGCGCCTCGCTCATCATCTCCGTACCGATCATGTATGGCCTCGCGGTCCTCCCCAAGGTGCTCAACTGGATGTGGCGCCACCGCAAAACGACCACCGAATACCACGTCGACGAGATTTTTCGCTCAGCGGTAGGCGCGCGCGTCGCCCGGCCGGAAAATCCGCGCGCCACTCACAAGGGCTTCGACTTCCGCGAACTGCGCGACACCGTCGATCGGCGTTTCACGGTCTCGCAAGTGCGGCACAGCCCGTTTTCGTGGATGCCGTGGTGGCTCAGTTCCCAGTACTTCATGATCTGTCGCAAACCCGCGTAGCAGCCGGTCCGTAACCGGTCGTCCTGCTCTCCCTGTCGCGTGGGGTCATTCCTACGCTGTTGCGCTGCGCCATCCTCGCGCCACTCGCCCAACGACTGGCATCCGGTTTGCTACGCGCGTCGCCGGCATGCACAAATCAGCGCTTTCGAGGCTTGAGCGAAATCGCGACAGCAGATCAGTCTATGCACGTTCAGTGCTTATCGTTGCCAAATCCGATACAGTAAGTTGCCACCGCGCTATCGCTCAGCATAGGCGGTCGACTTTAGAATTTGTTTAACCGTTTCGGCACTGGCCCATGTACTCCACAACGGGCTGGGCCGACACACACCGCCATGACCTCCCCCTGGCGGCGGCAGCACCCTGCAAAGCGTTTCCCGCAAAAGAGCAAACCAATAAAATTGTCGGACACCTCATGCAAGCAAACAAAAACACCTTCGCTGGAAAAGCGTTGCGCGCCCTCCTCGTTGGCGTGTTCGGCCTCGGATCCGCGTGCGCCAACGCCGACCAGTTCGGTATCCAGATCGCCGGAGGCGTCGCGGACCGTGACATCAAAAAGGCCGATCTTGGGTTCGTCTGGGATCCAGGCCTGAACTGGTGGGAGATAGGCGGCTATCACTTCACTCTGGTCGGCGAGGCACACGCCGCCTACTGGGACATTCAGGAGGATCACGCCGCGCACCCGGACATCTGGGAATTCGGCCTGACACCGGTGTTCCGCTTCATCAAGAGTTCGGGATGGTTCCGGCCGTATCTCGAGGCCGGCGTGGGCGTGCGCCTGCTCTCGCACGTCCGCGAGACCGATGACCGGACCTTCTCGACGTCATTCCAGTTCGCGGACATGGTCGGGATCGGCGCGCAATTCGGCGCCCATCAGCAATACCAGGGAGGATTCCGCTTCCAGCACATATCGAACGCCAGCATCAAGGACCCCAATCCTGGCGCCAACTTTAGCGAGATTTACATCCAGTACAACTTCTGACGGCCCGACTTCGGGGCGCGGCGAACGAGCACACGGCTTCAGCCCCATTTCGGCTCAGTAACAACACGTGTTCCGCATTATGGCAACTGCGTGATATGGTTGAGTTGCATCAAAGGACGGCTCATGCGCCGCCGGACGGGCGACCCTGCGAAGGTCGCGCGCCGGGCGGTTCGCCCCCGTGAGCCGCGAGCAACTCATCGTAGAGAGCCTCGACATGAGTGATGTACGCCTTCATCTGAGCCCACGCGACCGCGTGGAACTGCTTTGCTGGCTCACCTGCGGAAGCCTTGGCGCCTATTACCTGAACGAGAGCTGGCCGGAACCCTCATTTCATGTGCAGACCGCACACAAGTGGCTGGACCGACACTTACGGGAAGCTGACTGGCTGAGCGTCGCCCGACTCTCGGCGCTGGCGCTGGAAATCGCCAACCGGCACGCGCGCTTCGTCGATACCGAGTGGGCGCGCGACGCGGTCGAAGAAATCATCGATACCGACGATCTCAACTTCCAGGCGCGGCTGGTCCTGCAGGTGCTGACCGACTGCGAACGCGCGCTAGCGGACAAACGCATCGCCGACTGAGCGACAATCCTCCGGGGCCACAGGGGGAGAGGACGGCGCCGCAGGCGTTGGAGCCGATGCGCGCTCCGCGTTTCGCCTCGGCTAAATACCGCATATATCCGCCCCATTTAATTAGTCATACTGACCAACCAGATGACTACTCGAAAACACGTCACCGTTGCCGCTGCGACAACCCGACTCCTCCGCCCCCGCCTGAATTGCGCCAGTCAAACGTTTGCGAGCTACCGCGGCCAGAAAAGAGCGTCGCCACGCTAAAGAGATGGGTAAAAAGGTCGTTATCCAGGGGTGAGTCCGGATCGCACACCGGACCTCCGCGACTCAGCAGAAGACGCGTGAGAAAGAGATAAACAGCGCAGGGGAATACTTTGAATCAGCAACAATCGTCAAGGTCGCGGACCGCGGCACCGGGCGAAATCATCTACTCGGAAGGGTACGTCGGGACCTCAGCAATCTATGTGATCGCTGACGGCAAAGTCGAAATTTCAACGCAGTGCGATGAAAAACGCGTCGTCCTGGCGACGCTCGGCAAGGGGGAGATCTTCGGCGAGTCAGCGTTGCTGCCCTCCGAACCGCGTGGCTCCACCGCCAAGGCACTGACTTTCTGCCGCTTGACTGTGATCGATACCGCCGTGGTCGAGGAAGAACTCGAGCGCGTCTCGCCCCTGCTGCGCCATCTGGTGCGCACCATGATTCGCCGCACCAAGCGCAAGGACGATCTGCTCGCTACTTACACGCACGCGGATTTCCTGCCTGGCGTGCTGTCCTACGCCCACGTACTTGCGCTGATGGCCGGCGCGGAGCCCCGCGACGCGCGCACACGCCGCGCCCCGACTGATGAAGTGGCGGTGCCGCTTGCCGACGTCGTCAAGAAATGCCGCGCCATTGCCGGTCATTCGCGTCTGCACGTCATGGCCATGCTCAAGCGCATGGAAAAGCTCAATCTGGTCAGTTTCGAAGCCGGACGTCCGGATTTTCCGGGCCGCGGCACAGCCGCGCATACCGAAGACGGCGCCGCGGGACGGCACATGGTGAGCTTCGACCCGTCGCGAATCCTCGAGCGCGCCCAGCAGGTGGCCGACCACGATCTGGACCTGTCGATTACCGGCGAGCTGGAACTGATCGAACTGTCGGATCTGGAAGCGCTGATCGGCGTGGAACGGCAACTGATCCTCAAGAAGCTGTCGCACTCGGAAATCGCCGAAGATATTTTTGCCTTCCGTAAAACCAAGGTGTTGAACTACATCGAAGAAAACGGCACCGCGTATTTCTCGCGGCGAAAAGTGCGCGCCGTCAGTGAACTGGAGTCACTGAGCGATCTGGAGTTTATCGACCAGCGTACCCTGTTCGATGCGGTCAGCGCCTTCGACACGTACGACCTCGCCAAGCTGCTGACGGCAAGCGCCGATCATTCGATCGCCGACCGCCTGCTCTCCGTGATGACCCAGGCACGCCAGAACGAGATCTCTTGGATCATGCGGCGCGACGTGAAGATCGATCCGCTCGAAATCCCCGATATCGAGCAGCGCTTTATCGATCTCGTGAAGAGCATCAAGTCACCCGCGCCGAATGCGCCGGCGCCCCTCAGTTCGGCCGTCTAGCCGCGCGGGCCGGCGCCACGGTTTCGCCTGAATCCGTCTGCCGTCGGCTCATTCCATTGATGTTCGAGGTTGCAAGAGGTTGTACGAGGCTGACTATGGATCTCCTGACGCTATGCGGCGCGTTGCTGGGTATTGCCGCGATTGTGGTTGGCTTCTTTCTCGAAGGCGGCCGGTTTGCCTCGCTGTTCCAGCTGGAAGCGCTGGTGATTGTGCTTGGCTGCACCATCGGCGCGGTGATGGTGCAGAACACCTGGGCGCGGTTTTCCGACGGCGTCAGGCAATTGCGCCTCGTCTTCAGCACCGCCAAGCCGGTTGACCAGAAAAATCTCGCCGTGTTGCTGGAGTGGGGACATAAAGCGAAACTCAATGGCATGCTCGCATTCGAGTCCATCGAGCCGGACGGCATCCATCCTTTTGCCCGACGCGGACTGGAGCTGATTGCCAATGGCGTACCCACCGCTGTCCTCGAAGATGCGTTGCAGCGCGAACTGGACGCCTACGAGCGCAACCATCTGACGGCCGCGCGGATCTGGCTGCAGGCAGGTGGCTATGCCCCCACGTTCGGCATTCTTGGCGCCGTGCTGGGTCTGATCCAGGTAACGGGCCACATTCTCGAACCCGCCCTGCTCGGTCAAGGTGTGGCGGTGGCATTCGTGACCACGCTCTACGGCCTGGCGCTGGCGAATCTGCTGTTCCTGCCCATCTACGGCAAGATCAAGGCGCAGGTGGAAAGTGAACTGCGTTACCGCAAACTGTACTTCGACGGACTGCTGGCCATTTCGCGCAGGGAATCGCCGCAAACCATCGAAACGCGCCTCACCGGCGATGTCCGCGAGCGCTCCAACGAGTTGCTGGCCTGACCCATGCCGATCTTGCACCCGCTGTACACCTCGCGCATGTCGCACACCTCGCCTCATTTGAAAGCGCGCCCGGATCTTCGCCATGGCGGATGAACGAAACCGCCTGAAAATCAGCGACGAGAACGAGGCGAGCCCTGAACGCTGGCTTCTGTCGTATTCAGATCTCGTCACCACACTCATGGTGCTGTTTCTCGCGCTGTATGCGATCCAGCTTGCCAAAAATCGCGAACTCGAAGTAAAGATGCTTGAGACGACGCACAGCGTGAAGGCGCAAAGCGCATCGGCCGCCGCCAGCCCCAATGCAGGCGATGCGCGCGCCCGGACGGAATTGCTCTCGCTCCTCAAGGCATTGCACGACAAAGGACAGATCAACATCAATGAAGAGCCGGACGGCGTCGAGATTGCGATCAACGCCAGGATCCTCTTTCATGCCGGCGACGCGCATCTGCTGCCGGACTCGTACGACGTACTGGAACAGGTGGCCGCCGCCCTCAAGGATCACTCAACCCACAACATCCTCGTCGAAGGCCACACCGACAGCACCCCCATCGCCACGGCCAAATACGAATCCAACTGGGAGCTGTCCTCGGCGCGCGCGGGGGCCGTGGTGCGATATTTCGTCGACCAGGGGATCGAGCCGCACCGGCTGGCCGCCATTGGCCGTTCCGACAATATTCCATTGATGATCGGCGATGATGCCGCAGCGCGAGCCGCCAACCGCCGCGTGACGATCCTGGTTCAGTATTGAGGCGGTCCTGCGCCTTCGGGAAGCGCTTGCTGCTACGCTTGCACCGCAGACACAATAGAGCGCCAGCTCACCAGAACACGCCCCGCCACCCGAACGGAGCCCCAATGAGACATCCGCGCCAGCGTCCTCCGCAGTTTTCCGGCGAGCACTCGCACGCCGACCTGCGCGACCTGACCTTGACGTTTGCACCCATTGCGTTGCTGGTGGTGATCGTGGTGACGCTCGTCGTCTGGCTCGTCAATCCGGCGCCGCCGCGCACCATCGTCATGAGCGCCGGCCCGCACGACAGCTCATTCATGCTCGCCGCCGAAGAATACAAAACCATCCTCGCGCGCAACGGCATCACGCTCAAGGTGCTGGAGTCCGATGGCTCATTGCAGAATCTGCGGCGGCTGCTGGATCCCAAACAGCACGTCGATGTCGCCCTGGTGCAAGGCGGCGTGTCGGACGGCCTGCCCATTTCATCGCTGATGTCGCTTGGCAGCGTGTTCTACGATCCGGTCGTGGTGTTCTATCGCGGCAGCGGTGTCACCGGCCTCGCGCAGCTCGAAGGAAAACGCATTGCCGTCGGCCGGGAAGGCAGCGGCACGCGGGTGCTGGCGCTCAAGTTGCTGGATGCGAATGGCATCCGGCCCGGCGGTGACACGCCGCTGTTGCCCGACGACGGACTGCAAGCCGCGACCAAACTGGTGTCGGGCGACGTCGACGCGGCGATTCTGAACGGCGATTCGGCCACCCGCGAGCTGATGTTGCGCCTGCTCCGGGTGCCCGGCATCTCGGTGATCAACTTCGACGAAGCAAACGCTTATACGCGCCTCTTTCCCTATCTGGATGAAATCGATCTGCCGCCCGGCGTGCTGGATCTCAAACGCCGAATTCCGCCCGATACCATCCACCTGATCAGCCCCACGGTGGAAATCGTCGTTCGCTCCAGCCTGCATCCGGCCATCTCGGACCTGCTGATCGAAGCCGCGCAGGAAATTCACGGCATGCCCGGCTTACTGCAACACGCTGGGCAGTTTCCCAGCCTGACCGCGCGGGAATACCCGATCAGCGAAGATGCGCAGCGTTACTACAAGACCGGCAAGAGCCTGCTCTATCGCAGCCTGCCATTCTGGATCGCGAGTGTGGTCGATCGCACCCTCGTGCTGCTGGTGCCGCTGGCTGTGCTGCTGGTGCCGGGACTGCGTCTGCTTCCAGCGTTGTACCGCTGGCGCGTGAGGTCGCGCATCTACCGGTACTACGGCTCGCTGATCGCAATCGAGCGCGAAGCGCTGAAGGATCCGTCGCAGCAGGAACGCCGCGTGCTCTTTCAGGAACTCGACCAGATCGAGGCTGCACTCAATGAATTGCGTATGCCGCTCGCGTATGCAGACGCCTTTTACGTACTGCGCGAGCATGTCGGATTCGTACGCGCCCAGTTGAAGCAGCCTTGAGGCGTGCTTTGAACGTCGTTTAAGCGTGCGTGGCGCGTCTCTTGCGCATCCCTGATGTACCCGCGAAGTATCCGTGAAGCGCGCCCTCGCTGCTGGTGACGGCGTGCCTGGGCGCACAAATTCGTCCGGGGCCGGTTCCAACTCGTATGTGAATCAGGGTACGATTGTTGATTACCTATAGGCGAGACACCAGCGGACGTCAAATACATTCGACGCCACGCAGGCAACGGCGATAGCCCATTGACAGGCACCAGCACGCACCGCCAGCGTCTTCAGCACTTTTGGCATCAGTATTAACAGGCACCCATGCGCAGGAGAACACTATGAGCACGCCGACGCGATTTCCAATTGTCGGCATTGGCGCGTCAGCGGGCGGCGTCGAGGCGTTGCAGGGCTTTTTCCGCGGCATGCCGGAGCAGCCAGGCGTGGCGTTTGTGATCGTCACGCATCTCGGGCCCGCGCGTGAGAGCCTCTTGAACGAGATCGTTGCCCGTTATACCAACCTGCCGGTGCATCTCGCGGCTGACGGCAAGCTGGTGGAAAAAGACAATGTCTATGTGCTGCCCTCGGATGTGATGCTCGGCATCGAAGGCGGCCATCTGCGCCTGCATCCGCAGCACACCGAGCGGCGCGAACGCAAGCCGATCGACCTGTTTTTTAGCTCGCTCGCCAAGGATCAGGGCGAACTGTCAGTGTGCGTGGTGCTATCAGGTGGCGATTCGGACGGCACGCTCGGTGTGCGGGCCATCAAGGAGCGCGGCGGCCTGACCATGGCGCAAACCCCGGATGGCTACGGGCCGCAGCATGCGACGATGCCGGATAGCGCCATCGCTAGCGGCCTCGTGGACTACGCGCTGCCCGCCGACCAGATGGGCGCGAAGCTCGCTGAGTTTGCCCATAGCCCCTATGTGCTCAACGACGCCGCCTTCAACGCCAGTGCCGAACATGAACTGCAAAAGCTGGAGGACGCACGGACCGAGATCTACGGCATCCTGCGCAATCAGATCGGCCACGATTTCAGCGGCTACAAGTCCAAGACCTTCATGCGCCGCGTGCAACGCCGCATGCAGGTGGTGCAGGTTGATACCGTAGACGGCTATGTCGCCCAGTTGCAGCGCAATCCGCAGGAAGTGAGTGCGCTGTTTCGCGACCTGCTGATCAACGTCACCGATTTCTTCCGTGACGCAGAGTCCTTCGACAAGCTCGCGGAAGTCGTTATTCCGAAGCTCTTCGAAGGGCGTAGTGCCGACGATATCGTGCGCGTCTGGATCCCCGGATGCGCGACGGGCGAAGAAGTCTATTCGCTTGCGATCCTGTTGCGCGAGCATATGGACGGCCTCGCTGTCGTGCCGCGCGTGCAGATCTTCGCCACCGACATCGACGATCAGGCGCTCGCCACGGCGCGCGTCGCCAGGTATCCGGCGCAGTTGCTCGAAGGCGTGCCCGCCGCGCGGCGCGAGCGCTTTTTCATCCCCGATGGCGGCAGCTTTGGGATGGCGAAGGAAATCCGCGATCTGTGCATTTTCTCGCCGCATAACGTGATTCGCGACCCGCCCTTTTCGCGTATCGATCTGGTCTCCTGCCGCAATCTGCTGATCTATTTCGGCCTCGATCTGCAAAGTCAGGTGATTCCGACTTTCCACTACGCGCTACGGCCCGACGGCTATCTGTTCCTCGGCAGTTCGGAGAGTGTGAGCCAGTTCGACGACCTGTTCACGCCGATCGAGAAAAAGCATCGCATTTTCCAGCGCCGCTCGGATGTGATACCGAGTGTGCGTCTGCCGCTCATCGTGTCGGCGCTGCGCCCCGGGCAGGCCGCCGATCTCTCGCCGCGACGCACCCAGCCCGGCAG
>NZ_JBAURZ010000017.1:0-8919 GCF_049581445.1 Paraburkholderia sp.
GCCCAGCACCAGCGCAGCGCGCGGCGCCGGGTGGGCGAGCGCCGCCGGATGGACCATGCATTCGTGATAGATGAACTCGTCGCCGACGGAACTCATCGGCCGGCCGTCGAGGGTGAAGAGCCGCCCGAGCTGCGGCGTGTCCCAAACTTCAATCTGCTGCCAGGGCGACGCGACACTTGCCAGGCGCCGGGCATTCGGGAAGCCATACAGGGCGTAAGGGGTCGGCTGGAATAGCAGCGGGACGCTCACGGTAAGCAGGGCGCAGGCGAGCGCGGGCAGTTGGCGATGCCCAGGATTATAAAGTCAGAACCCCGCCGCCCAGTGCGGTATCGAGCCGGTCAGCGGGCAACCATCTGTTAGAATGTGTCGCTTTGCAGCCTTGTCCGTTTGCTCTGCCCGTTTCGCGTCACCAGGCGCCGCATCGTGCGCCGGAGCGACTGGCCGCCGAGCTTCCGGACCACCGCCCGCGCCCCGCTTTTTGGACTCGTTCTCCGGAACTCGACATGACGACCTCGTCTCCCGCACCCACCTCCCTGATGGCCAATGCGATCCGCGCGCTGGCTATGGATGCCGTTCAGCAAGCGAATTCCGGCCACCCCGGCATGCCCATGGGCATGGCCGAGATCGGCGTCGCATTGTGGTCGCGCCATCTGCGCCACAACCCGAAGAATCCGCAATGGGCTGACCGCGACCGCTTCGTGCTGTCCAACGGCCACGGCTCGATGCTGCTGTACTCGCTGCTGCATCTGACCGGCTATGACCTGCCGATGGAAGAGATCAAGAACTTCCGTCAAATGCATTCGAAGACGCCGGGCCACCCGGAATACGGCATGACCGCTGGCGTCGAGACAACGACCGGCCCGCTTGGTCAAGGTCTCGCCAATGCAGTCGGCATGGCGCTCGCCGAATCGCTGCTCGCCACGGAATTCAACAAGGCCGATGCAAAGATCGTCGATCACCAAACGTACGTGTTCGTCGGCGACGGCTGCCTGATGGAAGGCATTTCGCACGAGGCCTGCTCGCTTGCCGGCGTGCTGAAGCTGAACAAGCTGATCGCGTTTTACGACGACAACGGCATTTCGATCGACGGCGAAGTGGTGAACTGGTTCCACGACGACACGCCGAAGCGCTTCGAAGCCTATGGCTGGAACGTGATCCCGCATGTGGTCGGCCATGACGTCGACGCGGTGGACGCAGCCATCAAGCAAGCCAAGCAATCGGACAAGCCGACGCTGATCTGCTGCAAGACCGTGATCGGCGAAGGCGCACCGACCAAGGCAGGCAGCCATGATTCCCACGGCGCGCCGCTCGGCGAGAAGGAAATCGCCGCGACCCGCGCAGCGATTGGCTGGAAGTGGGACCCGTTCGTGATCCCGGCAGAAGTCTACGCGGCATGGGACGCCAAGGAAGCAGGCTCGCGTTACGAGTCTGAATGGAACAAGGCTTTCGCCGCATATCAGGCCAAGTATCCGCAGGAAGCGGCCGAATTCACCCGCCGTATGGCCAAGCAACTGCCCGCTGACTGGGCGGAAAAGGCCCAGGCGATCATCGCCGGTGCGAACGGGCGCGCGGAAACGGTTGCAACCCGCAAGGCATCGCAGCAGGCCATCGAAGGCCTGTCCACCGTGCTGCCCGAACTGCTTGGCGGTTCGGCAGACCTGACCGGCTCGAATCTGACCAACTGGAAGGCCGCCAAGCCGGTTCGCGTGAACGCAGAAGGCAAGGCAGCCGGCAACTACGTCAACTACGGCGTGCGCGAATTCGGCATGAGCGCGGCGATCAACGGTCTCGCGGTGCATGGCGGCTTCAAGGCCTTCGGCGGCACGTTCCTGACGTTCTCGGACTACAGCCGCAACGCGCTGCGCGTCGCCGCGCTGATGAAGGCGCCGTCGATCTTCGTGTACACGCACGATTCAATCGGCCTCGGCGAAGACGGCCCGACGCACCAGTCCATCGAGCACGTCGCCAGCCTGCGTCTGATTCCCCATCTGCAGGTCTGGCGCCCGGCCGACACCGTCGAAACCGCGGTGGCGTGGACCCAGGCTGTTGAACATCATGGCCCGTCGTGCCTGATCTTCAGCCGTCAGAACCTGCTGTTCTCGGAACGCACGGACACCCAGATCGCCAACATCGCGAAGGGTGGTTACGTGCTGCGTGACTGGAACGACGAAATCGTTGCCCGCAAGATCATCCTGATGGCAACCGGTTCGGAAGTCGAACTGGCCCTGAAGGCAGTGGAACCGCTGGCGCGCGAAGGCATTGCGGCGCGCGTGGTGTCGATGCCGTCGACCACCGTGTTCGACCAGCAGGACGCCGAGTATCGCGAGCGCGTGCTGCCCAAGGGCGTACGCCGCGTCGCGATCGAAGCAGGCGTGACGGATTTCTGGCGCAAGTATGTGGGTCTGGAAGGCGGCGTGGTCGGGATCGACACGTTCGGCGAATCCGCCCCGGCTGGCGTGCTGTTCAAGCATTTCGGCTTCACCGTCGAGCATGTTGTAGAGACGGCTAAAGCCGCACTGGACTGACGGGCCATCCGGTCCCTGCCGCGTGCGCCTCACGCCCGGCAGGGATTGGCCCAGCAGACGAAACATGGATGTATTTTTTCAGCCATCAGGAGATAGACCATGACGATTCGCGTCGCAATCAACGGCTACGGCCGGATCGGCCGCAACACGCTGCGCGCCTTCTATGAAAACGGTAAGAAGCACGACATCCAGATCGTCGCCATCAACGACCTGGGCGATGCCAACACCAACGCCCATCTGACGCAATACGATACGGCCCACGGCAAGTTCCCGGGCGAAGTGTCGGTGGACGGCGACTACCTCGTCGTCAACGGCGACCGCATCCGCGTGCTGGCTATCCGCAACCCGGCTGAACTGCCGTGGGGCGAGTTGAACGTCGACGTCGTGATGGAATGCACGGGCTTTTTCACGACCAAGGAAAAGGCCAGCGCGCACATCAAGGGTGGCGCGAAGAAGGTCATCATCTCGGCTCCGGGCGGTAAGGATGTCGACGCAACGATCGTCTACGGCGTGAACCACAAGGTGCTGAAGGCATCGGACACTGTGATCTCGAATGCATCGTGCACGACCAACTGCCTGGCACCGCTCGTCAAGCCGCTGAATGACAAGATCGGTCTGGAAAACGGTCTGATGACGACGATTCACGCGTACACGAACGACCAGGTCCTGACCGACGTGTATCACGAAGACCTGCGCCGCGCGCGCTCGGCCACGCACAGCCAGATCCCGACGAAGACGGGTGCTGCATCGGCGGTTGGCCTCGTGCTGCCGGAACTGAACGGCAAGCTGGACGGCTACGCGATTCGCGTGCCGACCATCAATGTGTCGATCGTCGACCTGTCGTTCATCGCCAAGCGCGACACGACAGTGGACGAAGTCAACGCGATCATGAAGGAAGCTTCGGAAGGCGAACTGAAGGGCATCCTTGGTTACAACAAGGCACCGCTGGTGTCGATCGACTTCAACCACAACCCGGCTTCGTCGACCTTCGACGCGACGCTGACCAAGGTGTCGGGCCGTCTGGTGAAGGTGTCGAGCTGGTACGACAACGAGTGGGGCTTCTCGAACCGCATGCTGGATACGGCTGTGGCGCTCGCGAACGCGAAGTAAGTCGCAACGCGGCGCTTCAGGTGCCGCCGTTAGCCGATGTAAGAGCCGCTCTTCGGAGCGGCTTTTTTATGCTTTTTGTCCAGCCACTGTCACT
The DNA here is from genome assembly GCF_049581445.1 of Paraburkholderia sp. Classification (GTDB taxonomy): domain Bacteria; phylum Pseudomonadota; class Gammaproteobacteria; order Burkholderiales; family Burkholderiaceae; genus Paraburkholderia. The sequence goes on from NZ_JBAURZ010000017.1 coordinate 3,730, forward strand.
GCGTTATGCCTTCGGCGCAGGAAAGTACACGCCTGCGCGTTGCGCGGCGTTTGTGATGTGCGTCTCGATCGCCTTGCCTGCGGCCACTGAGTCGCGCGACCTGAGCGCATCGAGAATTGCGCGATGCTCGTGATACGTGGACAAAACCAGCTCACGCCTGAAGAACGGCATCCGCTGACTTTCTTTCATGATCTCCGAACTGCTACGCAGGATCGATTCGATGGCCGCATTGCCTGCGATGCTCACAAGACGCATGTGGAAATCGAAGTCGAGTTGCGCGGCTTCGTCGAGTTCGCTGCTGGCGAGCGCGCTGTGCATTGCCTCGATGTTTTGCTCAAACCAGATAATGTCGTCCTCGCTGATCGCCAGGGCCGCCATGCGCGCCACAAAGCCTTCGAGCGCAAACCTCATCTGATACGTGTCGGGCAGGGACGACTGCTCCGCGAAGCGCCATGGGTTGGCGGCCGTCGCCCGTGCGCTTTCCACATACACGCCCTTGCCGGGACGGATCATCAACAGGCCGAGCGCCTCCAGTGTGGATAGCGCTTCTCGCAGCGAAGCGCGGCTGATCGCCAGTTCTTCGGAGAGTTGACGTTGCGCGGGCAACAGACTGCCGACCGGATACACGCCGCCCTCGATCCGTTCGCGGATCGTGGCGATAGCGGCATCAGTAACGGTATGTGGAACGTTTTTCATGATCGTCAGCAGACATGGTGTGGTCTGACCGGCATTGTAATCCTCGGTTTTCGGAACCGCATCGGACAATTCAATCCTCTGACCAGATTGCCCCTGGAAGCCCTGCAGGCAAGCGGGTAAACACTATTACTTTCCACCTTGACGCGACTATATCGGTTTCCTACTATTTGCCATAACAGTACTGGTCGGACCAGTATGAACAGATGTTATTCGTAACCGGGAGAAAGGCCGTGTTGAAGTTTTTCAATTCGCTGTTTGGCCGGGTGGTGATCGCGCTAGTGGCGGGCATCGTGATCGGCGCGCTGTTTCCGCACTTCGCTCAATCGCTGCGCCCGCTCGGCGACGGGTTTCTGAAGCTGATCAAGATGGTGATTGGCCCGATCGTGTTCTGCGTCGTGGTGAGCGGCATGGCACACGCGGGCGATCTGAAGAAAGTGGGCCGCGTCGGACTGAAAGCGGTGGTGTACTTTGAGTTCATGACCACCATCGCACTGGTGATTGGCGCAGTGCTGGCCTATGCCACACGCCCTGGCGTCGGCATGAATATCAATCTGCACTCGCTCGATGCCGCCTCGCTCACCACCTACACGGAGCACACCAAAGATCTCAAGGACACCGCAGGGTTCCTGCTGAAGATCATTCCGGATACGGCCATCAATGCATTCGCCACGGGCGACATCCTGCAGATTCTCGTGTTTTCGGTGCTGTTCGGCTCGGCGCTGTCCTTGCTGGGCAATAAGGCGCAACGCGTGGGCAGCCTGATCGACGAAATGGGTCACGTGTTCTTCCGGATGATGAGCTTCATCATCAAGCTGGCGCCGCTCGGCGTGCTCGGCGCGATTGCCTTTACCACCGGCACGTACGGCGTCGAATCGCTCAAGCAACTGGGGATGCTGGTGGTGGTGTTCTACGCGAGTTGCATCGTCTTTGTTGCCGTGGTGCTGGGCATCGTGATGCGACTGGCAGGCTTCAGCGTGTTCAAGCTGATCCGTTATCTGCGCGAAGAACTGTCCATCGTGCTTGGCACGGCGTCGTCGGACGCGGTGTTGCCGCAAGTGATGCGCAAGCTCGAATGGATGGGCGTGAAGGACTCCACGGTCGGCCTCGTGATTCCGACCGGTTACTCGTTCAACCTCGACGGTTTTTCGATCTACCTGACGCTCGCCGTGATCTTCATCGCGCAGGCCACCAACACGCCGTTGTCGCTTCACGATCTGATCGTGGTGGTGCTGGTGTCGCTGGTGACATCCAAGGGTGCCCACGGCATTCCCGGTTCTGCGATTGTCATTCTCGCGGCGACCCTCTCGGCGATTCCTGCAATTCCGGTCCTCGGTCTGGTGTTGATTCTTCCGGTGGACTGGTTTGTCGGCATTGCCCGGGCGCTCACCAACCTGATTGGCAATTGTGTCGCCACGGTGGTGGTGGCGGTGTGGGAAAACGACATCGACAAAGTTCGCGCCCGCCGCGTGCTGAACCGCGATGCCGCATTGCTCTACGTGCCCGCAGGCGACGAACCGGAAGTGGGCCACGTGTCCGGCGATCCCGCGCACGCGATCTGATCTGCAGTAGGACTAATCGAATACGTCTTCATCATCCGGCTGGCAGGTTTGTTGCCGCAGACTTACGCGCACTTGCCCATGCTTTGCCAGCCGGCTCATCTTCCTGAACGATTGACTGAGACCATGGCAAATCCGATCCTCGACCCGAATGCTCCTGCTTTTACCCGCCGCTATATGAACCTGGCCGACCCGCGTCTGGGCGCCAAGGCCCTCTTTGCAAGCGATGAATTCTTTGCGCCCAAGGAGCGCATGCTCGACCCGCAACCGGCTGTCTTTATCCCCGGCAAATACGACGATCACGGCAAGTGGATGGACGGCTGGGAAACCCGCCGTAAGCGCACCACGGGACACGACTACTGCGTGGTTCGACTCGCGAGGCCGGGTGTGATTCATGGCGTCGATCTGGATACGAGTCATTTCACCGGCAACTTTCCGCCCGCCGCGTCGCTTGAGGCGTGCTACGCCGAAGGCGACGTTCCTGAAGACAGCGCGGACTGGCAAATCATCGTGCTGGCGATGACGCTGCAAGGGAATCAACACCACTACGTCGAAGTGAACGACGCGCGCCCGTTCACGCATCTGCGCGTGAATCTGTATCCGGATGGCGGCCTGGCGCGTCTGCGTGTCTACGGCCAGCCGAAGCGCGATTGGGCCCGCATCGAACGCGGCGGCCTCGTGGATCTGGCGGCCATCGAAAATGGCGCCTACCTCGTCGCGGCAAACAACCAGCATTTCGGGCCGGCCTCGCAGATGCTGATGCCGGGACGCGGCGTCAACATGGGTGACGGCTGGGAAACCCGCCGCCGCCGCGAGCCGGGCAATGACTGGGCGATCGTCGCGCTGGCGCAGCCCGGTTTGATTCGCAAGATCGAAGTCGATACGGCGCACTTCAAGGGCAACTTCCCTGACCGCTGCTCGCTGCAGGCTGCGCGCGTCACGGGCGGCACCGACGACTCGCTGATCACTCAAGCGATGTTCTGGCCCGTGCTCCTCAACGAACAGAAACTGCAGATGGACCACGTGCATTCGTTCGAGGTCGAACCGGCATCGCTTGGCCCTATCACGCATGTGCGTTTCAATATCTTCCCGGATGGCGGCGTATCACGGTTGCGCCTGTGGGGCGAACTCGCGTAAGCGCGGAGCGGCGATGAAGACACTGCAGATGGAGCGCCTGACGCGCGCCGCGTTTGCGCCGTTCGGCGATGTGATCGAACTCGACGGCGCGCGCCATTTCCCGATCAACGGCGGCACCACCGAGCGCTACCACGACCTCGCGACGGTGGACGTCGGTGAGCAGGGCGGACGGCCGTTGATCAGCCTGTTTCGCGGGCAGCCGCGCGCGCTGCCCATCGAGATCACCATGATGGAGCGGCATCCGCTAGGCAGCCAGGCGTTCCTGCCGCTTGCGCAGGCAAGCTACCTGGTGGTGGTCGCGCCGGCCGGAGAGTTCGATCCGGCACAGATGCGCGCGTTCTGGACCGAAGGCTGGCAGGGCGTCAACTATGCGAAAGGGGTCTGGCACCATCCGTTACTCGCGCTCGAGCGTGTCAGCGATTTCGTCGTGGTGGACCGGGGAGGCGAAGCGCACAACTGCGACGAACTGGCGTTGACCGAGCCATGGCGTCTGCTCCATGAGGGGCGCGTCGAATGTGCTCCTTGACGCTTCCCGAAGAAGTCACCTGGCACCAAACGTAATGTCACGTAATGCGGCCACGCGGGACCGCACGGCCGCAGCGAGGCCGGGCAAGGCACAATGGGCAATCCCAAGCGGCGACTGCCCACAGACATAAAAAAACCCGGTTGACCGAGTCGACCGGGTTTCTCTTTGTAGCTGAGGCGCGCAACTCGCGTGCCTCACGACACGCAACCGCGCATCAATGCTTGCGGTGCGGGCAGTTTTCCTTGGTACAGACGCCGTACAGCGCGAGGGCGTGCTCCTGCAGCTTGAAGCCGCGCTCTTTGGCTATGGCTTGCTGGCGGGATTCGATCTCCTGATCGAAAAACTCTTCGACGAGCCCGCAGTCGATACACACCAGGTGATCATGGTGCGTGCCTTCGTTCAGCTCGAACACGGCCTTGCCCGACTCGAAGTTGCTGCGTGAGAGCAAGCCCGCCTGTTCGAACTGCGTAAGAACGCGATAGACGGTTGCGAGGCCGATATCGAGCTCTTCGTGCAGCAGGTTGCGGTAGACGTCTTCTGCGGTCAGGTGACGTACCGGGCTGTGCTGGAAAATCTCCAGAATCTTGAGGCGCGGTAGGGTCGCCTTGAGGCCGATATTTTTCAGATCGGTTGGATTGGTCATGGCAAGGGATCCCTAGAGTACAATGCAGGGTTCTAATAGTAATGTGTTTTCGCTGTTCTGGTCATCTTCGATGCAACGAAACTCGCGCGGCTCGCCCATGGGGCAGGGCCCGCACGGTGAGTGAAATGATTTCAAAATCTCTACTGTTCTACCGGGGGAGCCGCATGCGGGGTACCTTGATTGCTGCAGCGACTGTCGCGGTGCTTGCCGGATGCTCCACTTACGACAGCGTTACGCAGCGCATTGCCCAAAGCATCACGCCGTATCGCATTACCGTTGTGCAAGGCAATTTTGTCTCAGCAGAGGCGGCCGCGCAAATGAAGCCTGGCATGTCGCGGGACCAGGTGCGCCAGTTGCTCGGCACGCCATTGTTGGCCGACATGTTCCACGCGGATCGCTGGGATTACGTGTTCTATTTCAAGCGCGGCAACACGAGCGTCGTGCAGCAGCGTGATTTCGTCGTGATTTTCACGGGCGACACCGTCGCTAGCTGGTCGGGTGGCGAAGACCTGCCGTCGAATCTCGAACTGCTCGCAGAAATCGACGGCGACAAGCGGGGCAAGAAGGCAGCCGCAGCGGCCATGGCAGCTGCGAGCGTGCCGTCGGCAGCTACGGCGCCGGTGGCCGCGTCG
>NZ_JBAURZ010000018.1:0-2749 GCF_049581445.1 Paraburkholderia sp.
CCGCCGTGGCACCCGAAGCCGCTTGTGCTGCGCTTGGCACCGGCGGTTCGGGGAACGTCCCGCCGGAATTGTTGGCCATGTAGACGACGGCGCGAGCGATCTCGTAATCGCTATAGTCGTCAGGGCTGGTACCGCCACGCGGGGGCATCGCGCCCTTGCCGCTCAATGCGGTATGCCAAAGCGTATCGAAGCCCTGCGCGATGCGCGGCGCCCAGTCGGCGGAGTTAGTGAATTTCGGCGCCCCTGCCGCCCCGGTGGCGTGGCAGGCCGAGCAGACTGCTTTGTAAACTTCCTCGCCGGTCTTGTAGACGCGGGGTGCATTGGCGTCACGGATGTCGACCTGGGCGAGCGGCGCGATGCGCGCGCTGACCTCGGCGTCGGAAAGGCTGTCCGTGCCGGCGCCAGTGCGGGTTGAGTTATCCGCGTAAATCGCGAGCAGGACAATGATGACGATGGGGACAGCAAAACCAGCGATGATCGCAGCAATGAGTTGTGCGGGGGTTTTGATTGGGGCTTCGTGTTGTGGTGCTTCGCTCATGCTTGTCTCGTCTCCCGTGGGTATTGTGAGCGGTACAGCGTGACGGCAACGACCTTTTCTTTATTAGCACGGACGATTATAGACGCAACGTTTCAGCGGCGGCGAGCCTGGGCGGGGAGTCTTCAGCGGGCGTTTACCCGAATCGGCGGCGGGTTGCTGCCATGGGTCGCTAGCGCGGGATGGCCCTGTGGAGGCCGCTCGGTGGACGGGCAAGCCGAAACCGGGTATCCTCTCGGTCTCGCTTTAGCGCTGCTTTCGTAGCGCTTTCGTGTTGAAGCGCCCGTAGCTCAATGGATAGAGTACTGCCCTCCGAAGGCAGGGGTTGCTGGTTCGATCCCAGCCGGGCGCACCATCCCCATTTCCGCAGAAGTCCCCCGAAATCCTGTGTCGTTACCCTACAAATGTCGTAAACGACATCTGTAGGTAGTACGAGTAGCCCAAAAAAATCCCGCGTTAGACTCTTTTCTCCGGTTGTCCGCTACTTGGACCGCCCGGCAGCCTGCCTCACGCCTCGCCAGCTGCACTCCTGTAAAAGCATGAGCTTTCAATTGGGCCCTTTGCGCATCCCGGTGTCTTCCCACATTTTTGACCTTCCCACGCATTCGCTCGACCGCCCGCCTTCGAGCGCGATAGATTCCGGCTTCTCGGAGCGCATTGTGTTCAGCTAGATAACGTTGGTCGTAAGAAGCATTTGCCTCGTTTCGGAGAGCCGTCGCGAGCGCTCGACTTTACTGAATCACGAGAGTGTTTTCGGTTGGAAAGTTTTTTCGAAAGAGTTTGCGCGAGACCCCGATTGTCTTCGCCGCTTCGCTAGCACTGCTCAAGCGACCTCCGCGAATCAACTCTGCAAGTTCCGCGCGACGTTCTTCCTTCGGGCGCCGGGCTCCTGTGACCCCGCTCTTAATCAATCGAGGGCTTTGACACTGCGGCGCGGGACGCAACGAAAGCATCACCCGGTTACAGTAAGTCCTCGCCGCCGTCCACGTCGATATCGATGACAGTTTCCGGCGCGATGATGGTTGCAATAGGGTGTAGATGTCGGCGTCAATGCTCTCAGCGACCTTGAGCGACACGACCAACGCGTAGCGCGCTGCGGTGTCCCCCTGATGGGCTTCCTTCCAGTCTTTCCACCAATCTTTCCGTCGCGATCGAGGTGCGCGGCAACGACTCGTCGAGCCTCGTTCACGTGATCTGGCGCACGGGCGACGCGCTGACGGGCACCATTCGTCAGATCAAGGATGCCGTCGACAACGTGGCGAACGGGGCCCACAAGATCGCGCACGGCAATGCCGATCTCTCGACGTGCGCCGAAAATCAGGCGGCCTCGCTGAAGGAGACAGTGGCGAGTGTGGAGGAGATTACTTCGATGGTGCACCGGACCGCCGAAAATGCAAGGACCGCGACCGAGCGGGCGGTGAGCGCGACCGAGGTGGTCGAGCGTGGCGGCGAGACGGCGGAGCAGGTCGTCTTCACAATGTGCGAGATCTCAGCCGAGTCGCACAAGATGGCGGAGATCATTGCAGTCATCGAAGGGACTGCGTTCCAGGCCAACATTCTCGCGCTTAACGCCGCCGTGGAAGCGGCGCGCGCTGGCGACGAGGGGCGCGGCGTCGCCGTGTGGCGAGCGAAGTGAGCGCGCTCGCTCAGCGCAGTGGCAGCGCCACGAAGGAAATTCGGGAGCTGATCAGCCGGGCCGTGGAACGGGTGGGCAGCGGTGCCGAACCCGTCGAGCGCACGGGTGGCTCGTCTCAGGAAGCGCGCGGCAAGGTTGCGCGGGTCGCGTAGATCGTGCGGCAGATCGCCGCTGCGGCGGCGGAAGGGCGGATCAGACGCCAGAATCTGTCGCAGTTTGCTGTTTTGAAAAGCGCCAATCGGCATCATCATGGCGTGATGCCAATTTTTTCAGTTCGGACGGGCATTCCGCCCGAATTGCGACGCATGGACAAGACCGACCTTGCGGGGCTCGACGCCGAGTCGATATGGAATACCGAGCTTGCCCACGCGCAGCTGTGCAGCCAGGGCCGGGCGTATAGCAAACGCACAGCCGAGCGTCGGCTGCACGAAATGAGCATGCTGCCGGCTGAACTGGACGTGCCGCAGTTGCGCGACGAACTCGGCCGCCCGCTGAATGCGCTGGTGCTGAACTGGGCGATCGAGCCTGCGCGCAGCCGCCGCAAGCGGGTGTCGTTCGCGCAACTGGCGGCGCTGCCG
>NZ_JBAURZ010000019.1:0-32188 GCF_049581445.1 Paraburkholderia sp.
GGCCATGCCAGCGCGCGCATGCCGGCGGCGAGCGCAGCCGCGGCGCCGACAGGACTGTCCTCCACCACGACCGCTTCGGCAGGGCTTACACCCAGCAGATACGCCGCGCGGAGATACGCTTCCGGATCAGGCTTGCCTCGGCGTACATCATTCACGCTGACGCTGACGAGTGCCGGGTCCTGCAAATTCAGCGCACGCAGATTGGCCTCCAGCAACATGCGTGACGAATTCGAAACGATGGCCCTTCCTTTGCCGGCATCGCACGCCGCGCGATACACCCCAAGTGCACCGGAGCGCGCCTGAATCGTCGGCGCGTGCGTGAGATAGTGGCGCGCACGAAACACCGACCACTGTTCATAGTCCATCGCAATGCCGAAACGCTCGGCGCACAACATATAAACTTCGTGTGCTGTCTTGCCGAATATCACCGGATGCAACTCTTGCCCCGCTTCGATACCGTGGTGGGCGAGCACACCGACCAGCGTCGCGAGATGCAGCGCTTCGGTGTCGGCGAGGGTGCCATCCATATCCCACAGAACGGCCTTGATATTCTGTGTCATGCGGACGCACCGGAAAGACGATCGAGGTCGTCGTAAAACTGCTGGGAGTGAACGTAGAGGCGCTCGAAAATCGGCATCATCCGGTCGTAGGTATCGCTTGCGCGCGGGTCAGGCTGCACCTCGCGCTCGAAATGCACGAAGGCATCCACAGCGTCGCCCAGCCGCGCAAACTGGCCTTGCGCGGTGGCCGCGAGGACCGCGCATCCGATCACACCGCACTCCACTTCCTTTGGAACAAGAATCGGTGTGCGATACATGCTGGCCTTGATCTCGAGCCACAGGGCAGCCTTCGCGCCGCCGCTCGCAGCGACGAGCCGTTCCATCGTCACGCCCGCCGATTCGATCAGACCAATGTGCCGCCGTACGCCAAACGCCACTCCTTCGAGCACAGCCCGATGCAAGTGCGCAAGACCGTGTTTCGCCGCGATACCGAAGAACTGCGCGCGTGAATTCGAGTGCTCGCCAAGCCGCTCGCCCGTCAGATAGGGCAGAAAAAGCAGCCCCTCTGAACCGACCGGCGCCTCGGCCGCCTTTTGCGCCACTGCTTCGTAACTGAGCGCATTCTCGTGAAACGCACGGCGCGCCCAACGCATTGCGTCACCACCCGAGTCGAGCAGCATGAAGCGGCCCCAAAGGCCCTCGCAGGTTGCAAGGTTGGAGACCTCAGGATGCAGCATCGGTGTGTCCGCAATCACCGTGATGATCGACGAGGTACCGGTAATGTCAGACGCAAGACCCGCCGCATACACACCCGAGCCCAGCACCGAGACCGGATAGTCACCGCCGCCGACAAGTACCGGCGTGCCTGCCCACAAACCAGTTTCGCTCGCTGCCTCGCGGCTGACGCTGCCGAGAATGTCGAGCGGCGCGCGGATCGGCGGCAACTTGCTGCCGTCGAGTTCGAGCGCATCGAGCATCGTTTGCGACCATGTGCGCTCAGTTGGATTCATCAGGAACGTGGTCGACGCATCCGTCCAGTCGCACGCACGCTCGCCGGTGAGGCGGAAGTTCACATAATCCTTCGGCATGAACACTGTCGACGCACGTTCATACGCCACCGGTTCATGCTCCTTAAGCCACTGCAGTTTGAAGCCCGGCCACGCGGGTGTCGCCGGGTTAGCCGTGCGTGGCAGATACGACGCTGCATCGTTGCGCGACCGGAAGCTCGCCACCTGCGCCAGCGTGCGTTTGTCGTTCCATAGCGGCGCGGTATCACGCGTCAGTTCGCCGTCTGCGTCGATTAATACTGTCCCATGCATCTGACCGCACGCGCAGATCGCTGCGATCTGCGCGGCCGCGCCGGGTACGCTGGCGAGGACCTCGCGAATCGAACTCACTGCGCCTGCCCACCAGTCGAGCGGCCGCTGCTCGGACCAGCCGTAGCGCGGCACGATCTGCTCGTGCTCGCGCGCGGCGAGACTGCGTATCACGCCTTTTGCATCGACGAGTGCGGCGCGCACACTGCCTGTGCCCACGTCGATAGCCAGATAAAACGTCTCCATGTTGTGTGTCCCTAAGGGTACTAACGAGGTGCGAATGAGGGTCGTCTGAGCGCAGCCCAGCACCTGCTCGATCTCCGCCTGAACAGTCATTCTCGCTTGTCTGGGTTGCGAACGTGCCAGGCGCACCCCGTTTGTGCGCGGTGTATCTGCAGGCCTGCTGCGCGTTCCTGACGTGCACGAGCGTCGATCGCCTCAGGCGAGACCGTGTTGAAGTCGAACAAGCCGTGATGATGCGCAAGCATCGCTGGCACGCCGGCCGCCGTGGCGAGTGCAACAGCCTCGTCGAGCGTAAAGTTGCCTGGCACACCATTGCCGCTGCGCTCCATATCGCGCCCGTTCACCGGCAGCAACGCGAGATTTACTGCATGTTGCGCAAGGCGATCTGCAAGTTCAGGATACGGCACACAGTCGCCCGAGTGATACAGCTTCACCGCGCCTTGCGCACTCGCCAGTTCAATCACATAGCCGAGCCACGGATAAAGCCCCTGTGCATCCATATCAAGGGTCTCGTGCGCGGACGCAATCGCCGAGACATAACAGTCTTCCAGCACTTGCACCCGCTGCCCTGCATTGACAGGGATCAGACGGCTCGCTTCGACACCGCAGCGCTTCATCGCCTCATCCACGGATGCAGCGGGCACCACGAATTTGACCGAAGGAAACCGCCGCGCAATGGGCCGAAGCGTGCCGGGGTCCATGTGATCGGTATGCCGGTGCGTGCACAGCACAAGATCCAGCCGATCAAGCGTCGCCGGATCAAGCGGCGGCGCCATCATCCGTGTGTGCGGATAACGCGTACCACGGTATTTCTGTGCGAGCGAATCCGATAGGTACGGGTCGATCAGCATGCGCATGCCGCTGCACTCGATCACAAAGCCCGCCTGGCCGAGCCAGTACAGCAGCACGCCCCCGTCTTGCGGCGCGCAAGCGCGGTCGGTGAGGCGCGCATGCAGCGGGACGTCGAACGTTTCAACGCTGATCGCGGCCGGTCGCTGCCTGCGCATGTCAGTGACGGTGCTCACCAGCAGACGTAGCCGCCGTCGGCCAGCACGATCGAGCCGGTCATCAGGCTCGACGCCTCGCTCGCGAGGAACAGCACGACCGAGGCCACTTCGTCGACGCGGCCGAGTCGATTCATCGGCGTGCCACCGACCCAGTGACGGAACATCTCTTTGTCCTCGTACACATACGCGTTCATTTCCGTGTCGATATAGGTTGGTGCAACCGCATTGACGCGCACGCCACGCGCGCCCCACTCCGCCGCCAGCGACTTCGTCAAATGATGAACCGCCGCTTTGGATGCGTTGTAGTTCGCCTGTTCCTGCGGCCGGTTCACGATGAAGCCGGACATTGAACCCACGTTGACGATGCTGCCGCCGCCGCGTTCGAGCATGCCTTTGCCGAAGGCCCGGCAGCTCCAGAACACGCCGTTCAGGTTGACATCGATGACCTTGTTCCAGACCTCATCGGTCATGGTCTCCGCCGGATGGTTCGAGATCGCGATGCCGGCGTTGTTGACCAGCACGTCCACCCGGCCATGCCGTGCAACCACGGCGTCGCTTACGCGCTGGGCGGCGCGCGGATCGGTGACGTCGAGCAATTGACTTTCAACCGCGTGCCCTTTCGCCGACAACAGGTTCACTGCGGCATCGAGCAGGCTCGCGTTCATATCGGTGAGCACCACCAGCGCGCCCGCTTCGGCGAGCGCCTCGACAATCGCGAGGCCAATGCCGCGCGCCGCGCCCGTGACGACAGCCACTTTGCCGGTCAGCCTGAATTTGTCCAGATACATCGTTCAATCCTTTTGACGAAGGCTGCGTTGCGGCTTGCTCGCCGCCTGGTTGTTGTTCGAGTATCGCTTACGTCTCGATACAGACGTTACCCCGCGGACTTCGCCGCCGACGGTTTGCCCGCCGCCTCGGCGACCCGGCAGATCTCGTCGAACGCGGGTCCTCGCGACGGAATGTCCGCATGAAACACCTCTGCGATAACCCGTGTCCACCCATAAATGAAGTAGGTCCAGCCGTCTTCGATCTGCAGTCCGCGCGCCTGTTCCTGAGCGCGCGCCTGATCGAGGAAGACGAGATCACCGCGATAGTTCAGGTCCCAAACAATCGCACTTTGCGGAAACGGGCCGTTGTTCGTAAGCGGAGAACCCGGCGCGTCCTTGCCGAGTCCAGTTGCGTTGATGACGAGCGCACCGGGCGAAAGCCGCGCGAGCACCGCATCATTGTCTTCGGGACGCGGGGCGACCACATATTCGCAGGGCACGCCCAGATCAAGTTCGCGATGAATCCGCTCAATCTCTTCGAGTCGCGCTGCCGAACGATTCGACACGATCACCCTGGAAGGACGATTGGCGCCGCGCGCACGCTGCATCACATGCCAGGTGAGCGCGATGGTCGAACCCCCTGCGCCCATCGAGAAAACCTCCGCTCCGGTACGCGCGAAGTGATCCTCGGGCAGAAAGCCGTCCAGTGCGAAACCGGACGTGATCGGGTCTTTGGCGTGACACACGAATTTGCCGTCGTGTTTGGACAGGCAACTGGTCTCGCCCATCATGCGTGCGTGCGGGTCGATTTCGTCGAACAGATCCTGGCACGCCGCATATAGGTCGATCTTGTGCGTGGTGACGAGTGCCCCCAGCGACAACGGATCGTGCTTAAGGAATTTGACCGCCTCGCGATACGCCTCGGGCGCCGCATGCGGACGGAAGTCGATGCCCTTCATTTCCACGTCGCCAAGTCCGAGATGACGTGCCCATGCGGGAAACACCCGCATGATCGAGCTTTGTGCGGTCGTCACGCCAATGAAGTAGAAGGTCGGCTTTTGCGCCGGTTGATAGCTCATCGTGTCGCTCCCTTTGCGGATGCCGCGCCGTCGAGCAGTGCGTCCACCTGGTGCCGCGAACGCGCCTGGTACTCCGGATTGGGCACGCTGCACCACGCGCCCGCACCGTCGTCGATGATCCGCAAACGCATGCCGTTTGATTTCTCGATGATTGCGTAGTCCTGTCCGGAATCCGCCGGGTAGCAGAACAGCATCACAAAGTCCTCCTGGCCCAGATTCACCGAGCGATGGATCCAGCGCGGCGGCACATAGCACACGGTATTCGCGCGAATCTCGACAGTGCGCGTTTCGCCATCGGGCGACTCCATCAGCATTAGCCCATGTCCCTTCAGTCCGAAGTACAGCTCGGGGCGATCGATTTTCGCGTGGATATGGCCACGCGTCATGAAGTATTCGTCGCCAACCTTGCCTGGGCTCATGCGGGTCACGCCGGTGATCAGATCGCCCGGTTCGCTACTCGGCTTATGGTCGGTCACCTCATAGACGACTTCTTCACCGTGCGCCGCAGCCAGCGCGTCAAACGCATCGGCGTCTGCGTAGAGACCTTTCAGGTCCGCCAGGAATTTCTGATAGCGCGAACCGGTGCCGGCCATCAAACCGGTATCCAGATCCACTTCGAACGAGCGCGGTTCAGGCCATTGCATCGAGTCCATCTCCATGAAAGTTAAGTTTACTAAGTTTTTAACGTTAGCTTTAGTAATGATATTCGCGGTAATCTCACTTAACATTGGGGTTTTCCCCCGCTGTATTGCATGTATACGATCTCACAATGATAGTGATACTATCGTTTAAACGATGAAAACACTATCGTAACGTCAACCGGTAAACACTGCGCGACGGGCCTTCGAGGGCGGAGCGAAACCGCCCAGGTTGCACGAAATTTCAGGAGACGCCTTATGCAAGAAAGCGTGACGCACGATCGCGCCGCCCAGTCTGGAGAGGCCGTCGTTGCCGCCCTGCGCGCCGCGCTCGGCGCGGACGTCGTAGCGCTGCCGGCCGAATTTGCCGGTCGCAAACATGCGGACTGGAGCCGCACGCCTAGCGCCGACCCGATCGCCCTGATCCGGCCGCGCACTACCGAACAAGTGGCCACGGCCCTCAAGATCTGTTTCGAACACCACCAACCCGTCGTTACACAAGGCGGCCTTACGGGCCTGGCCGGCGGCGCCTGCATGCTGGGTGGCGAAGTCGCGCTCAGCATGGAACGCATGAGCGGCATTGAAAGCATCGATCCGGTGAGCGCCACCATGACGGTGCTGGCCGGCACGCCGCTGCAGACCGTGCAGGAAGCCGCGGACGACGCCGGTTTCATGTTTCCGCTTGATCTGGGTGCACGCGGCAGTTGCACCATCGGCGGCAACCTCGCGACCAACGCAGGCGGCAATCGTGTGATCCGCTACGGCATGATGCGCGACCAGACGCTCGATCTGGAAGCGGTCCTGCCCGATGGCAGCGTGATCGGCGGTCTGCGCAAGATGATCAAGAACAATACCGGCTACGACCTGCGCAATCTGCTGATTGGCAGCGAGGGCACCCTCGCGGTCATTACGCGCGCCGTCCTGCGTTTGCGGCATAAACCGCGCGCCATGTCGACCGCATGGTGCGGCCTGCCCGACTACGACTCAGTGACCACACTGTTGCGACGCTCCCAGGAGCGCTTGCCCGCAGGCGTTTCTGCGTTTGAAGTGATGTGGCCCGGCTATTACGACTTCGTCCTGCAGCGACTGCCTGAATTGCGCGCGCCGCTCGAAGGCAAGCATGCGTATTACGTGCTGCTGGAAAGCAGTGGAGCCGACCCCGCGCGTCAGGCGCAAGCGTTCGAAGAGTTTCTCGCCGGGATGCTCGAAGACAACGTGATTGCCGATGCCGCGCTCGCTTCGTCTGAAGCCGACGCTGCCGCTTTCTGGGCGATTCGCGATGCCCCCGGCGAATATCCGCGGCTGATTCCCGGACGCGTCTCGTTCGACGTGAGCTTTTCGATCACCGATGTCGGCGACGCGGCAAACCGCTGCGAAGAGCGTCTGCGCGCACGCTGGCCGAACGCCACGATTCTGATCTACGGGCACCTGGGTGACGGCAATCTGCATATCGTCGTCCAGGAGCCAGACTGGCCGCCGTCCACCGCACCGGAAGTCCAGAAGGTGGTGTACGGCGTGACCGGCGACATGGGTGGCTCCGTGTCGGCGGAGCACGGCATCGGCGTCAAGAAGCTCGGCGTGCTGGCGCTCTCGCGCAGCCCTGCTGAACTGGCCGCGATGAAAACCGTCAAGGCCGCCCTCGATCCTCGCAACATCCTGAACCCCGGCAAGCTGATGCCGCCGTGAAGATTCGTCGTTCTAACGAAGTTCTAACCGCGTAAAACTCAAAATAGGAGGAGACATGACGCGTCTCGTGAAGAAGGCACTGTGTGGTGTGGGGCTGGCACTTGCCAGCGTATTGGCGACGAGTCCCGCGTTCGCCGCCGACAAGATCAAGGTCGGCATTTCGATGAAGGTGCTCAACGCGCCCTACTTTGCCGCCGCGATGGAAGCGGCCAAGGCGCGTGCCACCGAACTTGGCGAAGACGTGATCGTCGCCGACGCGCAAGGCAAGATGGGCAAGCAGATTTCCGATGTCGAGGATCTGGTCACGCGCGGCATCAAGGTGCTGATCATCGACCCGGCTGATCCTGAAGGCCTGGTGAACTCCGTTAACGCCGCGACCGCCGCAGGCGTGAAAGTCGTCGTGATCGACAGCACGCTCGATCCGAAGGCCAAGTACCTGACGCTGGTGCAGTCGTCCAATAGTCAGAACGGCGCGCTGGTCGGCTCGTGGGTCGTCGATAACATGGGCGACAAACCGCTCAAGATCGCGCTGATCTCGGGCGAGAAAGGCAACCCCGTGGGCAAGGAACGCCGCGACGGTGTGATTCAGGGCATCGTCGAAGCGCAACTGGCCAAGACCGGCAAGGTCAACCTCCAGATCGTTGGCCAGGGCTGGGGCAACTGGTCGGATGAAGGCGGCCTGAAGGCAATGGAAGACCTGTTGGTGGCGAACAAGGATATCAACATGGTGCTCGGCGAAAACGACAGCATGGTGCTCGGCGCACGCAGGGCAATCGAAAGCGCGGGCCGCCAGGGTATCACACTGGTCGCCGCCGCCGACGGTCAGAAAGAAGCGCTCGCGCTGATCAAGCAAGGTCAGTATGGCGCGACGGCACTGAACGACCCGGCGCTCGTTGCGCGCACCGCCGTGGATATCGGCGTGAAGGCGGCGAGCGGTCAGAGCACCAATGTGCCGAAGATTTCGTACACGCCTTCTGCGGTCATCGACAAGAGCAACGTCGACAAGTTCTACAACCCCAAGGCCATCTTCTAACGATGCGGGGTGATGGGCACGCGCCGGCCACGCCGGTGCGTGCAATCCAGGAGACAGTCTCATGATTCCGTTCATCGCCCTTGCCGGGGTCGACAAGCGTTTCGGCGGCATTCATGCCATCGAGGCCATCGACTTCGATGTGTTCGGCGGCGAAGTGCATGCGCTCGTCGGCGAAAACGGCGCGGGTAAATCAACGCTGATGCGCGTCATTGGCGGAGGGCATCAACCGGACGCCGGCACGATTCGCGTCGAAGGTCGGGAAATGACCTTTCGCAATCCGCATGCGGCGCTTGCCGAAGGCATCGCCGTGATCCACCAGGAGACCGCGCTCGCGCCCGATCTCTCCGTGGCGGAAAACGTATATCTCGGCACCTTGCCTGCCGTGATCGACTGGCGCGGTTTGCGCACCAAAGCCCACGAACTGATCGCAAGCCTCGGTTTCGATATTGACCCGGCGGGGCTCGTCGGCTCACTGTCGGCGGCGCAATGTCAGGTCATCGAGATCGCCAAGGCGTTAAGCGGCCAGGTCAAGCTACTGGTGCTCGACGAACCGACCGCCGCGCTCGCCCCTTCAGACGCGAACCGCTTGCTCGAAATCGTGCGTGGCTTGCGTGCGCGGGGCGTGGGGATCGTCTACATTTCGCATCGGCTCGAAGAAGTCTTTGCCATCGCCGATCGCATCACCGTGCTCAAGGACGGCAAGCGCGTCGACACTGTCAAACCCGACAGCCTCACGCGTGACGATCTGATCCGCAAGATGGTGGGCCGCCCGCTATCGGTCCTGTTCCCGCAACGCCACGCCACATTGGGAGACGAAATCCTCAAGGTAACGGGCCTCACGCGCGGCAATGCTGTGCGCGATGTGTCTTTCACGCTGCGGGCGGGCGAAGTGGTGGGTCTCGGCGGTCTGATTGGTTCGGGCCGCACCGAGGTCGCGCGGCTGATCTTCGGCGCGGATGCGCGCGATTCCGGCACGATCGAATTGAAGCAAAAGCCCTTCGCGATTCGTTCGCCGATTGCGGCTGTGCGCGCGGGCATCGGCTTCGTGCCTGAGGATCGTAAGGGCCAGGGTGCGGTGCTGTCCATGCCGATCCACATCAATGCCACCCTTGCCGCGTTGAAATCCGTCAGCGGGCCGGGCGGTTTTCTCAAGTTCGGCCGCGAGCGTGCCTTCGTCAAGGAACTGATGGCTTCGTTGCGCATCAAGGCGCGTTCGATGGATGCCGATGTCGCGACCCTCTCAGGCGGCAACCAGCAAAAGGTGGTGCTCGCCAAGTGGTTCCACGCGGACGGCGACCTCATCATTCTTGACGAGCCTACGCGTGGCGTCGATGTCGGCGCGAAGGTCGAAATCTACTCGCTCATCAATCAGCTCGCCGAACGCGGTAAGGCCGTGCTCGTGATCTCTTCGGAACATCAGGAATTGATGGGTCTGTGTGACCGCATTCTGGTAATGGGCGAAGGCCAGATTCGCGGCCAGCTCGAACCGGCCGACTACAGCGAAGAACGTATTTTGTCGCTTTCCCTGCGCCGCGCCCCGGATGAGGCGGCCACCCTTTCACATCACTAAAGTTCGGAGACTTACCATGAATCCCAGCGCCGTTACGCCGGAATCGCGCCGGGCGCAGCCTGGCCACTCACGCGCTCAGCAATGGTGGTCCGTCGCGCGCCGCTTCAATACCGTCGCCATCCTGATCGTGCTCGTGATTGCCGCGTCATTTGTATCGAGTGACTTTTTCTCGGTGGCGAATCTTTCGAACATCTCGCGCCAGGTCGCGGGCGTCGGCATCATGTCGGTAGGGATGTTGCTCGTCGTGCTGACCGGCGGCATTGATCTCTCAGTGGGCTCGATTGCGGCGCTCGGCAGCGTCCTCTCGGCAATGCTGATTCCTGATCATGGCCTGACCTTCGCGCTAATCGCCACGCTGCTGGTTGGTGCGCTATGTGGACTGATCTCCGGCGTACTGGTTGCATGGTGCCGCCTGACGCCGTTTGTCGTCACACTCGCCATGATGACCGTAGCGCGCGGCGTCGCGATGATCGTCTCGGACGGCTCGCCGATTCTGGTCGACGATCCGGGCCAGGCACTGCTCGATTTTGGCCGCCACATCTATCTGGATATCCCCGGACCCACGCTCGTGATGCTGATCGTGTTCGTGATCGGCGGTGTCGCACTCAACCGCATGCGCGCAGGCCGCGTGGTGCGCGCAATCGGCTCGAATGAAGAGGCCGTTCGCCTGTCGGGCGTGCCGGTCGCGCGTCACATCATGGGCACGTATGTCTGCTCAGGACTGCTTGCCGCGATGGCCGGTATCATTTCAACCGCACGCGCTGGCGTGGGTGCGCCGACCGTTGGCGTCGGCGATGAACTGACGGTGATCGCAGCGGTTGTGATTGGCGGCGCGAGCCTGGCGGGTGGCAAAGGCGGCGCGCTCAACACCTTGATGGGCGTGCTGATTCTCGGTGTGATCGGCAATATCATGAACCTCGCCAGCGTGCCGGGTTACCATCAGCAGGTCGTGATGGGCGTCATCATCGTGGCGGCGGTCCTGTCGCAACGCGGTGTGCGCTTCTGGCGCCGCTGACTCTTCCGATACACTTCGTTGTAGCCTTGTCCGCAGGGCGCCGTTCGCGGCGCCCTCTGCATATTGAACGAAGGAAAACCACGTGCCCGATTACAACATCCTCGAACTGATCGACCGCGCCCGTCCCAACCTTCGGCGCGGCAGCCGGCAAGTGGCCGAGTACATCCTCGCCAATCTGGACTCGATCGCCGACACAAGCCTTGCCGAACTGGCGCGCCTCGCGCAGGTCAGCGAGCCGACCGTGTTGCGCTTTTGCGCGACGATTGGCTGCAGCGGGTTTCGTGACTTCAAGGTGCGGGTGGTGCAGAGTCTTGCGCTGGGCGCGCCTGCCACGCACTCCGTGCTGGGGCGTGACGACGATCCTGAGAAAGTGGCCACGAAGATTTTCGACTACACCATTACCAGTCTCGACTGGGCGCGCAAGAAGCTCGATTTCGCTGCCGTAGGACGCGCCGTCGATCTGCTTGCCAATGCGAAGCGGATCGAGTTTTTCGGCTTCGGCGCATCGGGCATCGTCGCACTGGACGCCCAGCAGAAGTTTCCGCTGTTCGGCGTGCCGTGCATTGCGCATCAGGATTCCCATCAGCAGTTTATCGCCGCCTCCATGCTCAAACCCGGCGATGCCGTCGTGGCCATTTCCAACACCGGGTCGACGCGTTCGCTGATCGAAGTGGCGCGCACCGCGAAAGAGCGTGGCGCGACGGTCATTGTGATTACCGGCTCCAACAGTCCTTTGACGCGCTTCTGCGACGTTGCCGTGATCGCGGAAACGTTGGAGAATACCGACGTTTATACGCCCACCACGTCGCGCCTCGCCGCGCTGGTGATCGTCGATATTCTTTCCACCAGCGTCGCGTTGCGCAAAGGCGAGCAACACTCGCTGGATGTGCTCGATATGAAGAAGCGGCTGACCGATATGCGGACCTCAGGGGTCATCTAGAGGCCGCAAAGCGCGCTAGCCAGATCAGCCCGGAGGCCATCCTATGCAGCAAGCCATTCGCCATCTGCACGTCAGGGCCCCCGCGCAAGGACTCGTTGACTTCACTGCCCTAGTCCGTGAGTTCGTCAATGAGCAGTCTATCCAGACCGGGATCCTGACGCTGTTTTGCCACCACACGTCCGCGTCGCTGATCATTCAGGAGAATGCGGACCCATCCGTTCGACGCGACCTCGAGACGTATTTCGACACCATCGCGCCGGAGGACCCGGAGCGCTACGAGCACGATACGGAAGGCCCGGACGACATGCCAGCGCATCTGCGCACCGTGCTTACGCAAGTGCAATTATCTGTGCCAATCGAACACGGCCGTATGACGCTCGGCACGTGGCAAGGCATCTATCTGTTCGAGCACCGGCGCCGGCCGCAAACGCGCGATAACGTCGCGCATATCATTGGGCATAGCGAGTAGGCACGACGCCGGCCGTCAACTTCAGAACTGCTCCTCCGATAACGCCAGCACACCTTCATCACCCTTCGCGCTGACAATCGACGCTTCCAGGGCGCTCGCCTGTGCCAGTACGTGCTCTGCGTAGAACTGCGCGGTGGCGATCTTCGCACCATAGAACGATGGATCTTCTGCGCGCTTCGCAGAAGCGGCCAGCTACGCGCGCGCCATCTGCCAGCCGCCCAGCACGATCCCCGCCAGCTTCAGATACGGCACGCTGCCCGCGAACACCGCATTCGGATCGCGCTTCGTGTTCGCGACCACAAGCTCCACCACCGCCTTCAGCGAACGATGCCCTTGCGCCAGATGACGCTGCATCGATTCGAACGCCGCGCCCTGCTGGGCGCCGAGCGCCGCGGCAGTTTGGCGATCCGAGACACCCACACCCTGCATGCCCACCGCGAAGCGTGCCGCGTCCATCATGATGAACATGTACTCGAGGCCGCGATTCTCCTCCCCAATCAAATGACCGATTGCGCCACCGTGATCGTCGATCTGCGAAATGCAACTCTGCTGCACTCGTATGCCCGCCCGGACGATTGGCGTAAATGGCTGAGCGCCGCCGATGCAAGCGATATCGATTCGACGCGCGGCATGAAATTCGAGAATTCCGGGCTGATGTACCAGGCCGCTGTTGAAGGCGTCGGCATCGCGATCGCTCAGGCCGTGCTGTTCAGGCAGGATCTTCGTTCCGGTGTGCTCGTCGCGCCGTTTGCACTCACGATTCCTGCTGAGCGCACCTACTACCTCATCGGTCCGGTGTGGGCAGAGCCGCGCCGTCTCGCGGTGTTTCGCGAATGGGTGCTCAAGGAAAGTCGCAGCGATAACGACTAGTGCGAATTCGCGCGCATTCGAGAAAAAAAGAACGCCGGCTCACGACGAGCCGACGCAAAAAAAGTTCTGGCGAATTCCAAGGTCCAATGCCAGAACTTACTGCTAATGGTGCGACGGTGTTGAGCCTGATCCGCAGCATATGCTCGCGGAAACAGTCAATCAGTCAGCAGATGCGAGAGCATCTGCACGTCTTCGAACGAAGCCGTCGCGACCTCTTCTTCCACCACCATCGCACATGAAGCCCCTGGCATCAGATGCGCAACGGGCGCGTGTGTTTCGACTTCAAAGTATGGCAGGTCAGGCGCGTTGAATATCTCAACGGGCGCGCCATGCGCATACTGGGCCGAAATATCGACGGTCGAACTCCGCCGATACCGCTTTACGCCTTCCGGCCGCTCCAGCAGCGCATCGACCTTGCCGCTCGATTGGCCAACCCCCAGTTTGAATTCGACCGCGCGATCGCACCGAACCGCCAATCCGCCGGCGCGATACGAAACCCTGTTGCTATCGCGAACGTCGCCAAGCAGCCCCTTCTCCACGAACGGGATGATCCCGTCCCTCCAGGTTTCTGGATCGCCCGACATGGGTAGCGTCACGACGCCAGGACGGCGCAGCATCAGGACATCCCAGATTCCGGCCTCAACCGGTCTGATGCCCTGATTGGCCAACTCATGGCGAGTGCGCCAAACGCCGGAATCCACCTCGATCTCGATGCTACGGCGAATCTGCAACCCGCTTTGCCTACAAACCCGGCTCAACATTTCCACGCCCATGCTATCAGCCTCGCACCAGGTCCGTATCACCCGATACGGACCGCTGTCGAGGTCCCGGTGCGGCGCCCCCAAGGGCCAACGGCTCTCGGGAGCCACCCATGTCTTGCCGCCCCCCCAAAGGGGAAATCCCCAGTCGCCGCACAACGACTGCCATCGTTGCGGGTCTTCAGTGGCGGTTCGTCCAGCCAGCGCGTCGTTGACAAATGCCAGTTCAACACCTTCGTGCACGATGTTCATCAATCGGCCGCCGACCGCTGGAACGACGACCAGTTCGAGTGCACGTTGCTTCAGGCGCAACGCGGCCCAATTGCGATACTTCGACCACCGGATGCTGCGCTCGGAGATTTGTCCACAATCGGGTATGCCGAAATGCGAAATGAGATTGAGCATGGCGTCACAGTCAGCTCTTGTCCACTGGCTTGCTACGCAGCAACCTCACCGTTTCCGGTTGTGCAGCTTTGCACATGATCGGCGGCAGGCCCTGCGCGATCAATTCCACGTCGGCCACCACACGTTTGCCGATTTCGCGTAATGCAGAGGTCAGCGCGCCGGCTTGATGAGGAGATAGAAGGACGCCGTCAAGCGAGCGGGCTCGATGATCGGGTGCCAACGGTTCTTGCGGGAAAACGTCAGTTGCCACGCGGATATGACCGGACTGCGCTGCGTCGAGCATCGCATCGAAGTCCACCACGCCTGCCCGGCTGACCAGTACCAATGCCGCACCACGTCGCATCGAGGCGAAGTGCGCCTCGCCCAGGAAGCCCTGATTTTGTGCCGTGACGCCAGCCACCACGAAGACGACTTGCGATTTCGTCAGCACCTCCTCAAGGCTTGCGGGCTGTACGCCAATAGCCTCGAGATAGGCCGCCGGTAGCCACGGGTCATAGGCGCGAATATATGGCTTGAACGGCTTGATCAACGGCACGATCGCCCGCCCCAGATCGCCCATGCCGATAAAGCCGATGGGCGCCTCGAAAAGCGAGTATGCGTCGCTGTTCGCCCCCAGTCCGTAGTTTTCCGTAACGCTGCGAAAGCGGCGATCGCCGCTCGTCATGCCACGTGCAAGGTCGATAGCCATTCCCAGTGCGAGTTCCGCCACCGGTTCTGCAAACACGGGACTGACGTTAAGTACGCGCACGCCCTGCCGAAAACATTGCGCATAATCCACGTTCGGCAGAAAGTTGCCCTCCACGTTGATGATCGCCTTGAGATTATGCGCACGTTCCAGGCGATCTCCAGGCAGGTCGATTTGCCCAATGACGATGTCCGCATCCGCCACGTGCCGCTCGAAGACGGCTTCGGTTACGGGTCCGCTTTCGTGCAACCGGACGTCGCCCAGTGCGCGTAGCCTGGCGAGTTCCTCCTCGCCGAAAATATCCTTGACCGCGCGCGGTGCGGGTGCGACGAAGATACGCGAATCAGTCGGGTTTGAAACGGTCATGCAAACTCCAGAGAGGGAAGGACTGCAGCATCGAGCCGGGGCGGGCATGCACCAGTGCAATCGGGGTTATTCATGCAAAGCGATCTTCGTCCAGCTGTTCGTTTCCGACGAAGCAAGGACCGCTTCGACGATCGAAGCCGAACGGGCACCGTCGGCAAAGGTCGGCAGGCCATCCGGTGTCGCACCGAGAATGGCCGTGTAGGTATCGGCAACGAATGCTTCGAAGCATTGCGCATATCCTTGCGCGTGCCCCGCGGGCAGCGTTGCGAGGCGCCGCTGCTCGCTGCTGCCGCGCGACGGATCGCGCACCAGTAGGCGCGTTTCATGCGAATCGCCTACCCACAAACGTTCAGGCTCTTCCTGATCAAAGACAACGCTGCGGTAGGCGCCATCCAGTTCGAACCACAGGCGGTTCTTGCGCGCCGCGGATACCTGGCTCACGGTTAGCGTGGCGAGCGTGCCACGGTCCGTGCGCATCAATGCCCCGACAACGTCCTCCGTCGTGACCGCAACAAGCGCACTGTCGCTTCGATCCGTGCCGTGCTGTGGGTCGCCTGGAAAGAAGGTCGGGCGAGATCCGCCAGGCCGCATGGGCACTGTAGTTTGCAGCGATGCGACGACGCTCTCGAAACGCTCTCCCGTGATCCACTCGATAAGATCGCACCAGTGCGAGCCGATATCGGCAAAGGCGCGCGACGCGCCACCGGTGGTTGCATCGACGCGCCAGTTCGTCGTCGTCGCATCCAGCAGCCAGTCCTGCAGATAGCTGCCGTGAATCAGGTGCAACGCGCCAAGTTCACCGCTGCTGACCAGTGCGCGGGCCTCGCGCACCATCGGGTGGTACCGGTAGACAAAAGGCACCGTTGCCACCCGATCGCGCTCACGCGCCGCTTGCGCGAGTTGTCGGGCTTCTGCGAGACTCATGGCGAGTGGTTTCTCGCAGATGACATGTTTGCCCGCCTCCAGCGCCTTAAGCGAAAAACGATAGTGGGACGTGTTTGGCGTGCAGATGTGTACCACGTCGACCCGCGGATCGAGTAGCGCCTCCTCGGGGGATTCATACGCAACTGGAAGCCGAAGCTTCCGCGCAGCCTGCTGAGCGCTATGCGCAGTGGAAGCGGCGATCCCCATGATCTCCGCCCCCGCCAGCCGGGCCGCACGTGTGTGCACGGCCCCCATCATGCCCGCCCCGACGATCGCTACTCTTAGTCTTTCCCGCATCCTGTTTGGCTCCCGTTAGCTTTGAAATACCTTAACGGCTCGAGGTCATCGTCGATATTTTGTTTTCTTTAATTCGATCGACAACAGAAAGCTATCCGCTATCGTGTCGAATTCTCGTTAACTGGTTTGCATCGAAGCGTATGTCCTTAGTACACTCAACCAATCCCTGCATGAAATGCCAAACAAGGATATGCAAGATCAAGTTTCGAATTGGATGCCCACACGCGTCATCACCGATGAAAACGCCTTTCGCTTCGGCGAATACGAGGTGCAGAGCAAACTCGCACGACTGATTGCTTCGTCCGTTGGCCTCAGTCGAGCAGACCTGGCGCGTATCACCGGCTTTGCGCGCTCCACGATCTCCCAGTTGATCCAGCCGATGATCGAAGCCGGTCTGGTGAAGGAACAGAGCATGGGGGCAAACGTGCGCGGCCGCCCGGCTACGGCGTTAATGCTCAATGCGCGCGCCGGCGTCGTACTGGTTGCCGACATGGGCGCGACGCACGGCCGACTGGTCATCGCTGACCTCGCCCAGCGGCGCCTCGCCGAGCATGTGTTCGGCATCGATCTGGCAGCGGGTCCCAAGCCGGTTCTGGATACGGTGGTCACCCGCTTTCATGAACTGCTGGACATGCACGCCATGAAGTCGGCTACGGTTCGCAGCGTCGTGATCGGCCTGCCGAGCCCCGTTGACTTCAATCGCGGCGTGCCGGTACGGCCGCCGATCATGCCCGGGTGGGACGGCTTCCCGGTATCCGCGTATATGCGCGAGAAGTTGCGTGCACCCGTTCTGGTCGACAATGACGTCAACCTGATGGCACTCGGTGAGGCGCGAAGCCGGCCCGCGGACCAGTCACCGCTGTTGTTTGTCAAGGTGTCGACGGGTATCGGTTGCGGCCTGGTCACGTCGGACGGACAGTTGCACCGGGGTGCTGACGGATCGGCCGGCGACATCGGGCACATTCGCGTGCCGGGCCGCGACGATGTGGTCTGCCGCTGCGGCAACATTGGCTGTGTCGAGGCGGTCGCGTCGACTGGCGCAATCCTGAGTGCATTGCGTCAGGCGCCCGGAAGCCTGGTGCAAAGCGACGACGACCTTGCGCGCATCGTACGGGCCGGCGATCCACAGGCGATCAGGCTGGTGCGCGCCGCAGCGACCGATATCGGCGAAGTGATCGCGATGGTGGTCCACATGTATAACCCCGCCGCAATTGTTTTGGGCGGCCGGATGTCTCGTCTCAGCGATGATCTGCTCGCGGGCATCCGGGCAGTGGTGTATCAACGCGCGTTACCGCTCGCTACTCGCAGCCTGTTGATTGAAAAGTCGACCTTGAACGAGTACGCAGGCGCAATCGGCGGAACCGTCCTCGCCATTGAACAGGCTCTTGGCGCGGAGGGCGTCGCCGGCATCTTGCGCGATGCGCGGAACTGAGCGCGGCGCTCAGGCCGCGTTCGGCAGTTCCTCGCCGTTGGGCCCCTCGGCGGGACTGGCGCCATCCTGCGCCGACACGATCGCCTGCATGACTTGCTCGCTTAGGCGGTTGTAGTCGCCAGTATTCGCGAAGCTCGCCACGAGTCGCTTATTCGCCATTACAGCAATCGTGTCCGAGATACGGATCACCTCCGCAAGATCGCTGGATATCACCAGAATCGCTTTGCCTCGCCGGGCAAGGTCTTCGATCAGCAGGTACATCTCCTCTTTGGTTCGCACGTCGACACCGATGCTCGGCTCGTCGATAATCAGCACATTCACATCGCTGGCTAGCCACTTGGCAACACTCACTTTCTGCTGATTTCCGCCGCTCAACTGGCCTACGGGCTGCGCGAGTCCGGCCATCTTCACCCCCATCTTCTCGACCAGCGGCGCAATGCGCCGTCGCTCGCGACCTGGCGTGACAAATCCCATGAATCCCCGCATCTGGTCCCAGATCGTAATGCCCGCATTGTGGCTGATCGAATGTGCAAGAATCAGGCCGTCGCCCTTGCGATCCTCGCTAACGTAGCCGATCCGGTGCTGGTGCACAGCCGCATGCGGGTCAGGAATGTGTACCACCTCGGCGTGCGATCTCAGTTCTCCGCCATCGATCCTGACCTGGCCGATGATGGCTCTCGCGAGTTCGGTGCGGCCCGAGCCGACCAGTCCGTACAACCCCGTCACCTTGCCGGGCAACAACGCAAGGTCGACATTGCGGTGACCGAACTGTGTACTGAGATTACGACACTCGAGCAGCGGCTCGCGCCCGTCCGGCTCGGCACTCGTCTGCCGCCCGGCAAACGAGACCGTACGCCCCACCATTGCAGTAATGACGTCGCCTTGCGTGAGATCCGCGCGCGCCACCCCGTTGATAATGGTCTCGCCATCGCGAATGACCGTGATCCGGTCGCAAATCTCGAAGATCTCGCCAAGCTTGTGGCTGACAAATAGCATCGCCCGCCCACGGTTGCGCAACTCGTGAAGTATTCCGAACAGCACTGCAGTTTCCGTTTCGGTAATGGATGCAGTGGGCTCATCCAGCAGCAGCACCTTGGCCTCGAGCGTCAGGGCGCGGGCAATTTCCACCAGTTGACCCTGAGCCACGCTAAGGCTGCGGGCTGTCACCTCGGGACCGACGTGCAGACCGACGCGCTCAAGCCACGTGCTGGCGTCGCGATACATCTGCTTGTAATCCAGAAAGCCCGCGCGGCGCGGTGTGCGATGCAGAAACAGATTCTCAGCGACCGAAAAATCCGGCACCAGGTTACGCTCCTGATAGACGGCGCTGATGCCTGCCGCCATCGCTTCCTGCGGAGTGCCGAATTGGCGCATCTCGCCCGCAACGGCCACTGTGCCTCGATCGGCGCGATGCACCCCGGTCAGCACCTTGATCAAGGTGGATTTACCAGCGCCGTTCTCGCCGATGAGCGCGTGAATACTACCGCTTCCCACTTCAAGATCGACGCCACGCAGTGCCAGCGCGCCGTCGAACGCCTTCCAGATGCCTTGCGCCTTTACCGTATTCATATCCGCTTCAGTTCCGTTGTGCGGCGGCCCATCAGTTTGCCGCCGATTGCGCGGCAAGCCTCCCACGTCTGCGCGCGGCCTAGCCACACCGCGAGGAAAACCAGCGCCCCTTCGACCAGAGTCACCCAGTACGGGTTGACGTGAACAAGCACCAGGCCGTCCTTGATTGTTGCAAGAATCAGGCTCGCGATGACCACACCCCAGACCGCGACGTTCCCGCCCAGCAAACTTGTGCCGCCGATGATGGGGAGCGTGAAAGACTGGATCAGCCAGTCCGCGCCCACCAGCGGGTTGGCTTCGTGCAGCTTGGCCATCGCCATCATTCCGGCCACCGCCGACAGCAGGCCCGACAGCGTATGCGCCAGGATCAGCGCACGTCCTTTGGAAAGCCCCGACAATCTTGCCGCTTCCGCATTGCCACCAACCGCCAGCATGTGGCGCCCCAGCCTGCGCCAGCGAAACAGCACCCACAAAGCAAAAGCCGTGGCGAGGGTGGCACTCGCGAGGTACGGTACAAAGCCGATACGGCCCGTCCCAAACAGCGTCAACGCTGACGGCAAGCTTGTGTACGGAGCCGTCTGCGTGATCGCAAGCGACGCGCCGGCAAATGCACCTCCCGTTGCCAGGGTAATGACAAAGCCGCTGACCTGAGACCTGGCGACCAGCAGTCCGTTGATGAACCCGCCAGCGGCTCCGGCCAGCAGACCCGCCATCAGCGCAGGCGCCAGCGGGACTCCCCGCGATACAAGCAGATAGCCGGTGACCACGGCGGCAAAGCCGCCGATGCCTCCCACCGCAAGACTGAACTCCCCCACACTCAACACGACGAGCTGCGCAAAACCGATCACACTGAGCAACGCTGCGTCAGACATGATGACGTACACATTGAACGATGTGAGAAAGTTACCGCTCAGAGCGGAAAAGGCAACGCCTGCCAGAAAGGCGACCGCGAGCAACGGCAGCCAGGGTCCGGCCGCGAACGAAAATCTACTTCTGAACATGGTCATTGTGTCCCGTGCGTGTCGCTTCGGCTCGCACCGTCACTTCGTTCTTCGCGCGGAGCCGACGGCTACGCCCGGTCTGATCCGCGATAACAGCGACAAGGAGAATGAGAGCCTGTGCAAGCTGTTGCCAGTACGCGGCCACGTTCAACGAGACGAGGCCCGAATTGATGCTTTCCAAAAAGAGCGCCGCAACCAGCGCACCACCAACGGACACGGCGCCCCCAGTGAGCATCGTGCCGCCCAGAATCGGCACAATGAACGCCGACAGCAACCAGTCAGTGCCGAGCGACGGCAGCGCGGCCGATACACGTGTCATCTCCATCACCCCGGCTACGCCGGAGAGCAACCCGGACAGCGCGAAACTCATGATGACGACACGTGGCACGGCTACCCCACCCAGCTCCGCCGCGCGAGAGTTCGCGCCGACAGCAAGCATCTTCCAGCCGAGACTCGATCGGTGGTACAGATACCATAGCAGCGCCGCAATCACTAGCGCCGGCAGAGCCAGCACGGAGAGGCCGGGAGTGAACAGTGGGGCACCGCCGACCTTCGTGACGCTGTCGGGCAACGCGCTTACCGACGCACCGCCGGAGATCACAAGAACTGCGCCCACATAGATCGACTGTACGGCTAGCGTGACGACGAAGCTGTTCAATCCGGTGCGTAGTTCAAGCCAGCCCATCGCCATGCCGAGTAGAGCGCCCAGCAGCAATCCAGCGACCACGGCAAGCACCGGATTGACCATGAGCGGGCCGGCCAGCCAGCCGGTGAACATCACTACACTCACGCCGACGGCCCCCACCGCGAGATTCAAACGTCCGATCACAAGCACGACCAGCTGTGCAAAACCAATTACTGCGGTTTGCGCGACGAGTTGCGATAATGTGAACAGATTAAAGCTGCTCAGGAACCCCTCGCCGAGAAACTGGTACACGGTCCAGCTAATCATCGTCAGCAGCAACAGCCCGGCGACGTTTGAGTTTCTCAGCGGCTCGCCCCGCGCGGAACCGCGACGCGCACTCGCGGACGGCGCGCGCGGTTGCGCGTCTGCAAGCTCGCTGTCTTCCAGCGCGCTTATCTGGTTCGGCCGCGGCGGCCTCAACTGCATTGCAGCACCTTCGTATCAAGCAGTTTTATCATTCGCTGTGTGTCGTCCGGCAGCGCCTCTGGCTTGCCGACAAACTGGCTTGCGTTTTCTTTGGTGACGAGCAGCACGCCCGCCGCAAGCAACTTCTTCGTCTGGTCGGTCTGCTCGAAAGGCGCATCGCTGCGAATCGAGCACTTGTCGTGCAGCACCTTATACAGCGCATACGATGCGACGTAAGCCTGCCCATACGTATTTTGAAACAAGGTGCCATAAATGTAACCCTTCTCCAGCGCATTCATGACCTGCGGCGAATTCTCTGCGGCGATGAACTTGATGTGCCGGAATTGTGGGTTGTCGGCCAAGCTACTTGCCATTGCGACAGATGGGTTATACGAGGTCGACATCACGCCCGCAAGCGTATTGCCACGAGCGGCCAGCAATGCGTTAATGGCTGGCGGAGCGCTCTGCGGCGTATCGATGTCCGCCACAGTTTGAGCTAGCGTCACATTACCGTGCGTCTCCGCCACGGCCTTCTCGACCGCGCGAATCCTCAATTGCGTGTTCGGGTCCGTCAACTGGCTCGTCAGCAATGCGATCTCGCCCTTACCGCCGATCGCCTTGATCAACTGTTGCGCCTGGTAATACGCTGCGGCGAAAATATTGGTCGACACGCAGAACAACGCCGGATTCGGATCGTAAGTGCAGCCGTTGACATTGATCGACTTGATGCCATGTGCCGCCAGCTTCTCTTCTTCAGCATTGGTGCCGTGTGCGTCGCCCGGAAACACGCCAAAGCCCGTATATCCTCGCCCCGCCAGCGAGTCCATCAAGGCGTCTTCGTGGGTGAGATCGAATGCGTCCGTTGCAGGAACACCGTACATACCCGAGAAATGATAGGTTTTCGCGGCATCGCGAATAGCCGCGTCCCACGGCTCAAAGTAGGCATTCGGTCCAGGCAACACCAGCGCAATCCTGGGTTCACTGGCGCGTGCATTGCCAAAAGCAAGCGACACCGACAAAACCGTGACAGCCACGCTGGCCAGTAGCACGCGGCAACTTCTTTCAGACATTTTCATTTGGTCTCCTCCTGTTTCTGCTTAACGACGAAAAATCAATTCCCTTCAGCAACGTCGGCACACTGATCCACCAGGGCTTGCAGTCTGCTCACGAACAGCTCGACAAACCCCGGGCCGTTTACGTCCACACACACATCCACGGTTCCTTCGTCGGATGGGAACGCGACGGTCTGGCCTCGCGTCAGCTCGCTCACGGTCTCCACCCGTACCCTCGATCTTTCGGTAGTGACGAGCGAACGGTCGACCAGCGTACCGACGACGAGAGGGTCGTAAAGCAGGCATCCTTTCTTTGCCCAGTTGAATTTCGGTGTGTCGATATAGGTTTTGCACACGTCGTGCAGGAACGCCGAGAGCTTGTTACGCTGCTTGACGAGCCCGAACAGCTGCTCCTCGTACATCACCGTTCCTTTCGCCGGATTCGTGACGTCGAGTCCCACAGCGGTAATAGGAATACCCGATTCGAACACGATGTCGGCGGCAAGCGGATCATTCCAGATGTTGTATTCGGCAACCGGTGTGATATTGCCTCGGCCGAACTGTGGCTCACGGGCGAAGGCGCCTCCCATGATGGCGATGCGCGGAATCTTCGCTTTAATCGACGGCTCCTTCAGCAACGCCATGGCGACGTTCGTCAGTGAACCCACCGCCACGATCGTCACTTCCCCCGGATATTTATTCACTTTTGAAATGATGAAGTCCGAAGCGTGCAACTCGTGCCGTTGCGTGTCGACGCGCGCATCGTCTATCGGCCCAAGTAGCGACTGGTGATGGGCGTATTCGGCTTCGCTGCGCGGATGAAGCCGACCGGATAAGGGTCCGCCCATTCCCATTGCGACAGGGATATCGAGCCGGCCCGCGGCTTCCAGCGTACGAAGCGCATTTTCCGTCGCACGCCGTACCTCGACGTTTCCGAATACTGTGGTCACGCCCTCGAGCCGCAGTTCAGGGCTGGCCAGCGCGAACAAGAGCGCGAGTACGTCATCTGCGTCGAGGCCCGGGCCGATGCCGGGGTCGCAATCGAGGATCATCTTCCGGCGTTGCTCGTTACGTTGAATCATAAGCTTGTCTTCTCCTTTGGGTTCTCGCCGCCTGTCGCGGGGTACCTGCCTGCCATGAACGAACTAGCGGTCATTGTGCGTGCGCCCTTGCTCCGTTTGTTATGGCGACATTACCCGGCCGCCTTTAAAGGCGGTATTTTGTATTTTTTAATTCGATCTTCGACATAAATACCCAGCCTATGAGGATTGGTCAGCAGCAACTCCCAGTCCGTTGCCCGCCGCTTGCTGGCCGAATCCGTACATCAGCTCCCTCGACGCCCCAGCGTAAGCGGGACTATTCCACTTTACTTAGTTATTCTGATCGAATCTCGGTACCGGAATGTAATTCGTCGATTCCGATGAATATCGCGCGAGATAAGTCGGATAGAAAAGCCGCGACTGGTCGAGCAATATGCTCCGTTGACGGCGCTAACGTGAATGTCCCCAAGTTCATTCCGCTTACGCCGACGCACGCATAGCGATCCATCGCGGCGCCGGGTATCGTGTAACTGCTTGTACCAACGTTGAAGCCGGACTCGAGCCGGAAGACAGCCGCATAGCCGCCGCCAAGTTCCTCGGTTCCTGTGATACCGAACCAACCCGGCCGTTCGTTGCCGGATTGCATGCCGATCGTGAGGGGGCCGCTCCGGCGCGGCACATGGCTACGTCATACACGGCATTACTGCCGGAGCGATTTACGCTCAGCGCGGCAGAGGATGCGGCGAGTGCGCTGAGTCACGCGAGCCAAGCGCTGCGGCCGATTCATCTTCCGGCTCCGCGGTCAGATCCCGCTTGAAAGTCTCGGCGAGGAAAAACGCGCACACCAGACTCAGCAACCCCGTCGCAGCGATATAGATCGAAATGGGCAGCGTCTGACCATAAGTAGCAAACAAGTAAGTGGCGATCAATGGCGTCGGTCCCGACGTGATGATGCCGGCGATCTGATAGGGCAGCGACGCCCCCGTATAGCGCACCCGCGTACCGAACAGTTCCGCAAACCACGTCGATTGCACGCCGTACACGGAGGCCTGGCTTAACGCGATACCGCAGACGTATGCCACGAGAATCCAAGTGGGATTGCGGGTCTCGAGCAGCGGAAAAAATGCGAATCCGTAGATCGCCACGAACACCGCCCCAAGCATGAAGACGGTCCGGCGTCCGATCAGATCCGACAGTTTGCCGAACAACGGCAGCGTGATCAGCGCAACGGCGCAACCAAGGATGATGGCGTTCAGCAGCAGTCCGCGCGGGAGGCCAAGCCGCGTGGTGCCATAGACCAGCACGAACACGTTAATCACGTTGAAGGTGATGTCGACCGCGAAGCGCGTGCCGATCGTCAGCACGAGGTCTTTCGGGTGCCGGCGCAGCAATTCGATCAGCGGCGCCTTTACGACCCGCTTGCTCAACTTGATCTGTTCGAAGACTGGCGACTCCATGACGCGCAACCGGATAAACAGGCCAATCGCGATCAGCGCGACGCTCAACAGGAACGGCACGCGCCATCCCCAGGAATAGAACGCGTCGGACGGCAGACTCGACACGGCTTTAAACACCGCGGTCGAGAGCATCAGCCCAAGCGGCACACCCAACTGCGGGAATGCGCCGAAGAAGCCACGCTTGCTGGCTGGCGCCGTTTCGACCACCATCAGCACCGCGCCGCCCCATTCGCCGCCGACGCCCAGCCCTTGCAGGAAACGCATCGCCACCAGCGCGATCGGTGCCCAGACGCCGATCGAAGCGTAAGTCGGCAGCAAGCCAACCACGAAGGTGCCGACGCCCATGATTGTCAGCGTCGCGACGAGCGTCGCCTTACGTCCAATGCGGTCGCCAAAGTGCCCGAAAAACACGGCACCGAAGGGCCGTGCGAGATAGCCGACCGCAAAACTCCCGAACGCCGCAATGGTGCCAACCACCGGGTCAAACGAAGGGAAGAACAGCTTGGCGAAGACCAACGCCGAAGCGGTGGCGTAGAGAAAAAAGTCGTACCACTCTATAGCGGTTCCGACTACCGAGGCGACCAGCACGCGGTTGACGGCCGAGCGGCTGATGACCGGCGCGCTGCCGGATGAAACGGGCAATGTATTCATGTCTCCTCCCTTCTCTGGGAATCTAATGTTTTTAACTGCCGCGTGTCGGCGACGCGGGTCCGCCGGCACGTTACGATAATGAATTCACTGCGCTCACCAGTGCAGTTCCATCGGGAATTGATCGAGCGTTTCGACGCCGCCCGAGGTCAACCGCACGATGCGTTCCGTGCGCAAACCGCCGACGTTCGGCACCGTGATTGTCGCCTTCAGGGTAAAGACCATGTTCTCTTGCAGCACGGTCTTGTTGCCTGGCCCGATCCATGGGGCTTCTTCCTCCGGGTCCATGCCCGTGCCGTGGCCGGTGCCATGACCGCGCGCTTCGCTCGAGTATTGCTCGTAGTCTGATTTCACCA
Source organism: Paraburkholderia sp. (assembly GCF_049581445.1). Lineage (GTDB taxonomy): Bacteria > Pseudomonadota > Gammaproteobacteria > Burkholderiales > Burkholderiaceae > Paraburkholderia. The sequence goes on from NZ_JBAURZ010000019.1 coordinate 26,214, forward strand.
GCGCCTGCTGGATCACCGCGTTCAGTTCCATGGCTGCCATGCCGGGACGCGCGGCGGCAAGCCCAGCTTCGACCGCGCGCGCCGCTGCCGCGACGATCGCCATCTTCTCGGGACTCGCCGGACCGTAAGTGAAACCACGTCCGCCATCGGCCACGTAGCCACGATAGCGCGCGCCGATGTCGGTCATGATCAGGTCGCCCGGTTGCAGGATACGATCGGTGGGGCGCGCCAGGTTGTATGCCGAGCGCGGACCGGATTGCACCATCGAATCGAATGCGGTCCGATCCGCTCCTCCCGCGAGCATCGCGCGGTCGGCGATCAGAGCGAGTTCGCGCTCGGTGTAGGGACGGCGGTCGGCGAGCGCGTCCCGAATCGCGGCCATCGCCGAATCGGTCAAGGCGGCGGCTTTTCGCATCAGCGCCACTTCGGCGTCGCTCTTGATCGCCTTGATCTCGGCCAGCACCATCGTCGCCTCGAGCTTCAGGTCGCCCAGACCGGCGTACAGGCGCTTCAGCAGGTCTGCGGGAATATAGGCGGCCCCGGCGAGACCTACCGCGCCGCTGCGATGCCGCGCCGAAAACGCCTGCACCTGTTGCGTAACTTCACGCAAGCTGCGCACCTCGAAGGCGGTCACGCTCCTCGCGTAGTCGAGGCATTGGTCCGACACGAACAGCACAGGGTCACCGTCTACGGGCAGCAGCAGGATCGCGTTAGCGATGTCCGATACGCCGTCGAGCGGGCGGAATTCAGTGAAGTAGCCGATATTCGCGCCACGCCAGCAATCGCCAAAGGCAAGCAGGCCGACCAGGCTCGCCTTGTCGAGTGCGCTGCGGACCTTGGCGACGCGGCCAAGGAACTCGTCGGTGGTGATGGCTTCCGGCGGGATATCTGCGGTACGGATGTTCATTGCTTCTTAGTCTCCTGTGCGGCTGCATGCACGGATGCTGGATGCAGCCGGTTTCGATGCTCGTGAAGAGGTCCGCCCTGCTTTGGAAAGCCGGACGTCTTCCGCATAGTAGAATTGATCGATATGCTTTTATAATGAAAAATAACTCATAATCTATATCGATATGGAATACATGGAGATGACCTCGTGACCGCCCCTATTCAGCCGGACACCGGCGCCGGGGCCAGTGCGACGGGCCACTTCGACCCCACCCGTCTGAAGACACGTCAATTGGCCCTGATCGTTCAGCTCGACATCCATCGCTCGGTATTGCACGCGGCAAACGCCGCGCACATGACGCAGCCCGGGGCGACCAAGTTGCTACGTGAACTGGAAGAGACTATGGGTGTGGAATTGTTCGAACGGCATCCGCGCGGCGTGGAGCCCACCTGGTACGGCGAGGTGCTGATCCGCCATGCACGCAGCGTGCTGGCGGAGCTGCAGCATGCGTACGAAGAAGTGTCGGCGCTCAAAGCCGGCCTGACCGGGCAGGCGATGATCGGCACCGAAGTCACAGCGGCCACCAACCTGGTGCCCCAGGCGGTGGCGCTGCTCAAGAAGCGCTTTCCCAAGATTCGCGTCAACATCGAGATGGAGTTCAGCGAGGTGCTGGTGCAGCGTCTGCAGGAAGGCAAGCTGGACATGATCGTCGCCCGAATCCGCAATCCGGACGACCTTGCGGAACTGCATTATGTCCCGCTCGCAGAAGCACAGCACGCGCTGTTCGCACGCGTTGGCCATCCGCTCGTCAAGCGCAAGGCTCTGAGCTGGAGCGAGCTGGCCCCGCAAACGTGGATCTTGCCGCCGAAAGGCAACGTGATGCGCAATCGGTTCACGCAACTGTTTCTAGAACGGAAGCTCGCGTTGCCGACTGACGTGGTCGAAAGCTCGTCGCTGCCTGTCATCACGAGTTTGCTGCAAATGAGCGATATGATCGCGCCGCTTGCGCGCGAGCCGCTGCGGCCTTATTGCATTGCCGGTGCGATTGAACCGCTGCCGTTCGAGTTCGATCTGAAGCTCGGACCGGCGGGCATCGTCACACGGCGCGGCGAAAGGCTCTCGCCGGGCGCGCGGGCGATGTTGCAAGCGCTGCGCGAGACCGCCGGATTCGACACTCAAGGCCCGGGCGCCGCCGACCACTGATCACAGCACCCGGGTCAGCGCGAGCCGTCCGCTGCAACGCTCGCGCCGGGTCGTAGCAGCCACTCATGGGCCGGCTCGTTATGCACGTGCCAGGTGCGGCGCGGGCCGGCCATCACGTTCAGGTAGTAAAGGTCGTAGCCGTGCGCGGCGGCCACCGGGTGATAGCCGCGAGGCACCAGCACGACGTGCTTGTCGTAAGCCGCGAGCGTCTCGTCGAGACTGCGGTCGTCGGTATAGACCCGCTGAATCGCGAAGCCCTGCGGCGGCGAGACGCGGTGATAATAGGTTTCCTCTAGATAGGTCTGCTGCTCGCCATCGTCGGTATCGTGTCGATGCGGTGGATAGCTGGACCAGTTGCCTGCGGGCGTCACCGATTCCACCACGAGCAAGCTCTCCGCCGGTTCGGTTTCCGGCAGGATATGGCGCACGTGACGCAGATTGGCGCCGGTACCCCGGATTTCCTGCTTGACCTCGTCAGGCGCAATAAAGCGTGGAGGCAGGCCGCCCTTCGCGGGCGCCGAGCAGACCCCGAGCTCGACGTTGTCCGCCGCCACGATCGTGTAACGCGTATGCGGCGGCACGTACATGGACCACGGCGCGCCTTCGAACGGCGACATCCGGGCTCCGATCAGGCGGCTTGCGAGCCCCTCGCAACCGGCTGTTGCGCGCCCCTTGACGAGCACGACCACGACTTCACGATCGCCCGTCTCCCGTGTGACCGTGGCGCCGCCCTTCAGGTCGAAAACATCGAAGCCCACGTATTTCCAGCCGGCGCTTGCGGGCGTGATATGGATGATCTGACCGTCTTCGGCATGCTTTGACGGTTTGACGAGCAGGTCGCTCATGTCTTGCTCCAGTTATTTGGTGATACTACTGTGCAGAGCGCGGCGGTCGCTGCGCTTACGGGCACGGGCGTGAAGAGGTACAAGCGTCCATGGCTTCGACGACGCCTCGTGCGCGAATCGCCGCCAGATGGCGTGCGACCTGTGCGACGAAGCGCGGCTGTGCGCGTAGATCCGATCCAAAGATCGACTCGATCGCGAACGCAGCTTGCACCACGGCGCTTGCATCCGCATGCGACGTCGCGCGAACCGTCTTGATCAACGTGTCAGCGAGCGGATCGGCAATCGCGTAGGTGCGGCCGGTCTCGTCCCGGCCGCCGAGATACCCTATCCAGCCGGCCAACGCAAACGCGAGAAGTTCGGTCGGCGCGCCGCATTTCAGGTTGGCGCGCACGCTTTCCAGCCAGCGCTGCGGCAGTTTCTGCGAGCCGTCGGTCGCGATCTGATGCAAGCGGTGATCGAGGGCGGTGTTGCGAAAACGCGTGACCAGTTCAGCGCGATAGCTGGCCAAAGCGGGTCGCGATAGCGTCGGCTCTACCTCTTCGCGCAACATGCTTTCGACAAAGTTGAACACGGCCGGCGCAGCGATTGCCTGATCGACAGTGTCATAGCCGATCAGCGACCCGACGTACGCGAGCGCCGAATGCGCGCCGTTCAACATCCGCAATTTCGCTTGTTCATAGGGACGTGCGTCACCGACGAGCGTCGCGCCTGCGCGCTCCCACGCCGGCCGCGGCCCCGCGAAGCGGTCCTCGATCACCCATTGCGAAAACGGCTCGGTCATCACCGGCCACGCATCGTCGGCACCGAGTTGCTTCGCTACGCGCATGCGATCGGCGTCGGTGGTGAGCGGCACGATCCGATCCACCATCGTGTTGGGAAACGCGCCCTCTCGCTCGATCCAGTCGGCCAGCGCAGGATCCGCTTCACGAGCGAACGCCAGCGTCAATGAGCGCATCGTGTCGCCGTTGGACGGAAGGTTGTCGCACGACAGCACGGTAAACGGGCGCAAACCGCCCGCGCGGCGCAGCGCCAGTGCGCGCACGACGAAGCCGATCGCGCTACGCGGCGCAGCGGCCTCGCGCAGATCATGGGCAATGTCGGGATGATCGAACTGCAACGCGCCGCTGGCCGGATTGTGGCAATAGCCTTTCTCGGTGATCGTCAGGCTGACGATATGGCAGCGCGGATCGCTCATCGCTTCGAGTACGGCGGCGGGCGACTGCGCCGCGACCAGCGACGCGATCAGCGCACCGACAATCTGGAACGAATCCGCGGTGCCGTCGCGCACATCCACCGTATACAGATGATCCTGCGGAGCGAGCGCCTCCGACGTATCCGCGCGCCGCAACGAAACGCCGACGATGCCCCAGCGGTAATCGCCAGCGCGCAACGTGTGCTCGGTGTACACGGCCTGGTGGGCGCGATGAAACGCGCCGAGTCCCAAATGGACGATGCCCGGTGCAAGCCTTGCGCGATCGTAGGAGGGAACGACTACTTCGCTCGCGGCGCGCGCCGCGAGCGAAGCCAAGGCGTCGTTACTCAGCCGCATGGTGTGGCCGGATGTTTGGCGAGGCCTTCCCAGATGCCGTTCAGGTAGACCGCTCCCAGCGCGCGGTCGAACAGTCCATAGCCTGCGCGGCCCGTTTCCCCCCAGATCATTCGCCCATGGTCCGGCCTTGCGTAGCCTTCGAAGCCGGTTTCAAAGTAGGCTTTGACGATTTCCGCCATGTCGAGCGAACCATCGGCCGAGCGATGCGAGGTCTCGTGAAAATCGCCCGCGGGATTCGTTTGCACGTTGCGCAGGTGCGCGAAATGAATCCGGCCACGCGCGCCGAACTCGCGCACCAGTGCCGGAATATCGTTCTGCTGATCTGCGCCCAGGGAACCGGAACACAGTGTCAGACCGTTGGCGGGATCGTCGACGATCGCCAGCACTCGCTGCAGGTCCGCGCGATTCTTCACGATGCGCGGCAGCCCGAAAATCGGCCGCGGCGGATCGTCGGGGTGGATTGCCATCTTGATGCCGGCTTCTTTGGCCACCGGGATGATCGCCCGCAGGAAGTAGTCGAGATTGGCCCACAGACCGGCTTCGTCGAGCGCTTCATAGTCGCGCAGCAGGGCTTTCAACTGCTCGGACCGATAGCTCGCGTCCCAACCGGGCAGCTGAATACCTTGGCTGACGTCGAGCTCGCGGATCGCTTGCGTGTCGAACGCGAGCGTCGTCGAGCCATCGGGCAGCTGCATTCCGAGCGAGGTGCGGGTCCAGTCGAAAACCGGCATGAAGTTGTAGCAGACCACCTTCACGCCGCAGGCGCCGAGGTTGCGCAAGGTCTCGCCGTAGTTAGCGATGAGCATGTCGCGCGTCGGTTTGCCGAGCTTGATGTCCTCGTGCACCGGCACGCTTTCAATCACCTCCAGTGTCAGCCCGTGCGCCTCTATCTTCTCTTTCAGCGACTGGATCCTGTCGATTGGCCACACCTCGCCGACCGGCACGTCATAGATCGCGGAGACGACCCCGGTCATGCCGGGAATCTGGCGGATATAAGCGAGCGGCACAGGGTCTGCGTCGCCATACCAGCGAAAGGTCATTTTCACGTTCGAGTCTCTTCCTCACACGCTCGCCTCGCCATGGACGACGCGGGCAGAGCATCAATGAATGGTTGGTTGGCCCTTGCGTATCGGCCGACCAGCGCAGCAAGACGGCTTCTGGACGCCGTGCGCCTGTCGGATGCAGGCGTGGAGCGCAGCTAGGAGTCTGCATACTAGCGTCGATCAAGAGGTTTTTATAATGAAGAATCACGCTTTATCTATACGATTATGGAATACAGAGAGCGTTTGATCGGGCAGTTCCGATGAGTGCGGCTGGTAAGTGGCGAGCTTCCTACACTCGGTCCACGTGCTCCACCATGTGGGAAGACCTTAACTCTCCTGCATTGGTCGACTTCCGTTGGGCGATATATTTCGCAAACAATGCGGTGAACAGTGGCGCGAGTAACGAAGTGACAATCGTCGATGCAGCGATCTGAGGTGTTGCGACGGCG
>NZ_JBAURZ010000020.1:0-3032 GCF_049581445.1 Paraburkholderia sp.
AGACCTTGTACGGCATCGAAGATTCGCCGATCGGCCTCGCCGCCTGGATGCTCGACCACGACGCCGCCAGTCAGGCGATGATCGCACGCGTCTTTGATGGCCAGACTGAGGGTCTTTCGCGAGACGACGTCCTCGATAACGTCACGCTGTATTGGCTGACGAATACGGGCGTCTCGTCGGCCCGGCTGTATTGGGAAAACAAGCTCAACTTCTTTGCCCCGAAGCACCTCACCATTCCGGTTGCGGTCAGCGTGTTTCCGGACGAGATTTATGCCGCTCCGCAAAGCTGGACAGAGAAGGCGTATCCCAAGCTGATTCACTACAACCGCCTGCCCAAGGGCGGCCACTTTGCCGCCTGGGAACAGCCGAAAGAGTTCACCGACGAAGTCCGCGTCAGTTTCCGCACGCTGCGCTCAGCGTAAGAATGGGGACGACGCCATCCGGCGTCGTCCCCATTTCATTTCACTCATCACATTTCACTCATCGGACCAGGAGAATTCCTGTGGCCCGATTGCTTCGCGGTAACTCAGGCATTATCCAAACGTGAACGCATAAGCGCTCACACCCGGATCAAGAAACTCCACAGTGAATGTGCGATCCCGTATCGGCCCGGCTTGCCTGACCAACTGATACAGGCGCACGCGATCCACAGTTCCGCTGCCGTCCGCTGCGACGTCGGCGCCATGCGATGCACCTGGCGGCTGGCCATCGATGGTCACACGGAAACGCACCGGCTTACCATCCGGCGTCGGTCCTAACACGAGATGCAGGTCACGCGCATGAAACCGATACACGATCTTGCCAGGCGCACTCGCCAGTTGCGCCCGATCGGAATTGATCTTCCATTGGCCATTGAGACCCCAGGAATTCAGACCGATGTCAGCTGGCGCGCTGTAAGTGCGAAGCTGATCGGGCAGTACCGCTTCCGGCGACGCGAAACCTTGCGCCTCTTCGTAGCCCACGTATGTTTCGGCAGAACCCACGTCGTTTTCGTCCGACGCCACCTGCGTACCGCTTGCGGGCTCCCCACCATGGGTTGCAGGAAGATCGGGATGGCCGTTCTCTGCCAGCAACTGGCGAATCACCTGCTCCGACTTGCCGTAGTCGCCCTCACCGAAATGGTGATAGCGAATGCGGCCTTGCGGATCGATCACGTAGAACGCGGGCCAATACTCGTTGCCAAACGCGTTCCACACCGCGTGATCGTTGTCGATGGCGACCGGATAATCGACGCCGAGGTCGACCGTTGCACGCTTCACGTTGCCGATATCACGTTCGAACGCAAATTCTGGCGCATGCACACCAATCACCACTAGCCCCTGATCGTGATACCGCTTCGACCACGCTTTCAAATACGGCAAGGTTCGAAGGCAATTGATGCAGGAATAGGTCCAGAAATTGACGACCACGACCTTGCCCTTCAAGTCTGCTGCCTGCAGCGGCGGAGAATTCAGCCATTGCACGGCACCCGATAACGGTGGCATGACACCTTCCACCGGCAACGTCAACGCCGCCGACTGCGGCCCAGGCATCGAGACGCGTAAGACGTCGACCTTGTAGGGGGAATTCGACATCGCGGTGGGCATTACCGGCGTTTGCGCCGGCATTTGCGCACGCACGGGCATCGTGCGTGCTTCGGTCGAATGTCGCGCCGTTACGGCTCCAGCGGACAACTGCCCAACGAGTTCCTCTTCGACGCTGGCCGTGTTGATGGTTGGCGCATAGGCAAGCACGCGAGTGTCGAGGCCCAACGCCATCACGGCGACGGTGAACAAGATCACTCCACCCATGCCTCGACGAACACCTTCGCCCACTCCAAGCCAGCGCTTCATTGCCGTCAGAACACGCCCCCCGATCAACAACGCAACCGCCAGCGAGGTCGCCGCACCCGCAGCATAAGCGAGCAATAGCAGCGTGGTGCTGCCACTCGCCCCGTGCACCGCTGCTCCGGTCAGGACCAGACCCAGAATTGGACCTGCGCAGGGTGCCCAAAGCAGACCCGTCGCGATCCCCAGGAAGAACGACGACACGAACGAAGACGCGACCGACGATTTCGCGTGGTCGATCCTCGCCATCGTCTCCAGCCGGTTTCCCGCGCTCACGAGGGGACGCATGAGGCGTTCGGCAAAGGACGGAAGCAGCAGCGCCAGGCCGAAGACGCCGAAGCCGGCCAGCGCTATCGCGCGGCCATACAGGTTGGCTTGCGCGACCCAGGCACCGCCCACTACTGCGAGGCTCGCCACGGCGGCAAACGTGAAAGCCATTCCGGTCAAGAGCGGCAACCCGCTGCGCATGACCGGCTGATCCGCACGCGAGAACACGAACGGAAGGACTGGCAGGATACAGGGGCTCACGATGGTGAGCACCCCTCCGAGATAAGCGAGAGCAATGAGGAACATAGGTCAGCTTCCTTTCCGAAGAACCGGAATTCGTGGAGACGGAAAAATTTAGGTTGATGCATTAGAACGCCCGGAGGTATCCGGCGTATGTCGGGAAACGTAGCGAGTGCAATTCAATGTATCTGTAAGGCAGCCAGATACATTGCGATACAAACGGCGTGATCCGTGATCGGAGCGCAGCGCCACGCTCAACTAACTCGTATGCGATTTTATCTTTCACGCTTGACATCGCAGATTACTTGGTGAATTATTCATCCCGTCCGCTTTAATCGTATGCGATTTATATGTCGCCATGTTCACTCATTAAGGAGTCAGTATGCCAACCGATATTCTTCCCGAGACCCCGTCGCGCCGTCGTTTTATTGGTGTCGCAGCAGCGGCCCTTGCAGCGGGCGCGTTGAGTCAGCTCGCCTTTGCCGAAACGGGTCAGTCCATCACTGAAATTGCACCACCCGCAGGCGGCGACAAGGACGCCATTCGCCCGCTTCACGTGAAGGTGCCGGAATCGCAACTTGTCGACCTGAAAAGGCGCATCAAGGCAACACGGTGGCCCGAGCGCGAAACCGTCACGGATGCCTCGCAAGGCGTGCAACTCGCCACCATGCAGAGAGTCGCGCGTTACTGGAGCACCGA
>NZ_JBAURZ010000021.1:0-3700 GCF_049581445.1 Paraburkholderia sp.
CCGCCGCACTGATGCGGGCGCATGTGAATGGCGGGCGGCAACGCGCGCATGAGGCATATGAACCGGCTGGACAACGGAGCGTGGTGCTGCCGTCGACGGCCCCGACTGATGAAGAACGCGCGTAGCGACGCGCAGGGAAGAGAACGATGTCGATCGATACCGAACAAAGCGTGCGCAGTATTGAAGTGAATGGCCGTGCCTACCGGCTCTCGTCGAAGCCGACGGTGGTGGTCTGCGTAGACGGCTGCGAGTACGACTACCTTGAAGCGGCAGTCGCGGCCGGCGTTGCGCCGTTCATCGGCAAGATGCTGAAAGAGGGCACCGCGCTCAAGGGCGATTGCGTGATTCCGTCGTTTACCAACCCGAATAATCTGTCGATCGTCTGCGGCGTGCCGCCGTCAGTGCATGGCATTTGCGGCAATTACTTCTGGGATCCGCAGGCCAACGGCGGCGAGGGCGCGGAAGTGATGATGAACGACCCCGCCTATCTGCGCGCCGGGACATTGCTGGCGGCCGCAGCGGATGCAGGCGCCCCCGTTGCCGTGGTGACCGCGAAAGACAAGCTGCGGCGGCTGCTCGGCTGGCAACTGAAGGGCATCTGCTTCTCCGCGGAGAAGGCTGACACGGTCACGCTTGAGGAAAACGGGATTGGCGAGGTGCTCGACCTCGTGGGATTGCCGGTGCCGGATGTCTACAGCGCGGGGCTGTCCGAGTTCGTGTTCGCAGCCGGCGTGCGGCTCGCGCAAACCCGCAAACTGGATCTGATGTACCTCTCGACCACTGACTATATCCAGCACAAGTGGGCGCCGGGCACCGAAGGCGCGAACGACTTTTACGCCATGATGGACCGCTATCTGGCGCAACTCGATGCACTCGGCTGGGTGATCGGCCTGACCGCCGATCACGGTATGAATGCGAAGCACGATCCGCAAACGGGCGAGCCGAACGTGATCTATCTGCAGGACGTGATGGACGAATGGCTCGGCGCACGCAAGGCGCGGGTGATCCTGCCGATCACGGACCCGTATGTGGTTCACCACGGTGCACTGGGTTCGTTTGCGACTATCTATTTGCCGCACGATGTCAGCGTGGCGCAGGTGATCGAACGGATTGGCGGTATGCCCGGCGTTGAAGTCGTGCTCGATAACCGCGCGGCCTGCGAGCGCTTCGAACTGCCGAACGATCGGGTCGGCGACATCGTGGTGATCAGCAAACGTGACGTGGTGCTGGGCACGCGGCGCGAAGAGCACGATCTCTCAGGGTTGACCGTGCCGCTGCGTTCGCATGGCGGTCTATCGGAGCAGGAAGTGCCGTTGATTTTCAACCGGCATCTCGAAGGTCTCGCCGAGGGCAAGCGCCTGCGCAACTTCGACGTGTTCGATCTGGCTTTGAACCATGTGGTGACATCATGAATGCCGCGCTGACGCTGACTGACCATCCCGCATTCCGTGAGGAAGCACTTCGCCTGAAGGGCGAACGGGCACGGCGTGAACGCACGCTCGATGTGTTCGATCCGTATTCGGGCTTGCGCGTGGGCACGGTGCCGTTGGCGAGCGTCGATGATGTGCGCGCGGCTTTTGAATACGCCGCTGCGTATCGTTCTACCCTCACACGCTATGAGCGCTCGCAGATTCTGGAGCGCGCAGCACAGTTGCTGCGCGAACGCACTGAGGCGGCGTCCGATCTGATTTCGCTCGAGTCCGGGCTGTCAAAGCAGGACTCACGCTACGAGATTGGCCGCGTGGCCGATGTGCTGAAATTTGCTTCTTTCGAAGCATTGCGTGACGACGGCCAGAGCTTTTCGTGCGATCTGACGCCGCATGGCAAGAAGCGCCGCGTGTTTTCGCAGCGTGAACCGCTCGCAGGCGTGATCGTCGCGATCACGCCGTTCAACCATCCGATGAACCAGGTCGCGCACAAGATCGCGCCGGCCATTGCGACCAATAACCGCGTGTTGCTGAAGCCATCCGAGAAGGTGCCGCTGTCGGCGTTCTACCTGGCGGACATTCTGTATGAAGCCGGGTTGCCTGAACCGATGCTGCAGGTGCTGACCGGCGACCCGCGCGAAATCGCCGATGAGCTGATCACGCATCCGCTGGCCGAGCTGGTGACGTTCACGGGCGGTGTCTCTATAGGCAAATACATTGCGGCGAAGGCCGGGTATCGACGCGTGGTGCTGGAGCTGGGCGGCAACGATCCGCTGATTGTGCTCGAAGACGCGGACCTTGACCGCGCCGCGACGCTCGCGGTGCAGGGCTCGTACAAGAACTCCGGACAACGCTGTACCGCAGTCAAACGAATACTCGTGCAAAAGAGCGTGGCGGCGGAATTTACCGAGCAGGTGGTGGAGAAGACGCGCGCCTGGACCTACGGCGATCCGTTCGACGCGGCCAACCAGATGGGCACGGTCATCGACGCAGCCGCGGCGCAACTCTTCGAGGCACGCGTCAACGAAGCGGTGGCGCAGGGCGCGCGGCTTCTGACCGGTAACAAACGCGTGGGCGCAATGTATGCGCCGACTGTGGTGGACCGGGTGGACCCGGCGATGTCGTTGGTGCGCGAGGAAACCTTCGGGCCGGTGTCGCCGATCATCACGTTCGATACGCTTGATGACGCCATTCGTATTAGTAACGGCACAGCGTTCGGTTTGTCGTCGGGCGTCTGCACGAACAGGCAGGATGCGATCACGCGCTTTATCAACGAACTGCGGGTCGGTACGGTCAATGTTTGGGAAGTGCCGGGATACAGGATCGAGCTGACGCCTTTTGGCGGCATCAAGGATTCGGGGCTCGGTTATAAGGAAGGGGTGCAGGAAGCCATGAAGAGCTTTACCAACCTCAAGACGTTTTCGTTGCCTTGGGAGTAAACATATGGCTTTGAGTCTGGATGATATTCGTGGGTTGTTCGAGCAACATGGCGCGCTGGCCTATAGCGGCGAGCCTGTCACGCAACTGGAGCACGCTCTACAGAGCGCTGCGCTGGCTGAAAACGAAGGGGCCAGCGACGAGCTGGTGGCCGCCGCTTTTCTGCATGACCTGGGCCATTTGCTGAATCGCTTCGGCGAGACGCCGACGGAGCAGGGCATTGACGACCTGCATCAGTATTTTGCTTTGCCGTTTCTGCGTCCGGTGCTCCCGGAAGCCGTGCTGGAGCCGATCCGCCTGCATGTCGACGCGAAGCGCTGCCTGTGTGCAATCGACGCGGGCTATTTCGGACGCCTGTCCGCGGATTCAGTGCGCAGCCTGGCGTTGCAAGGCGGTGTGTTCAGCAAACAGGAAGCGGACATTTTCCTGAGCAAGCCCTACGCAGAGGACGCATTGCGCGTGCGCAGATGGGACGATCTCGCCAAGGAAGCAAACCGTGTGACGCCAGGACTCGACCACTACATGGATGTAGTGGGGCGGGTGATGAATGCGTCCGCAATCGCCTGATACGGGCGTTTAATTCGCGGCGCCCACGCTAGTTCTGGCGGCACGATTCCTTGATGAATTGAGGGTGTCAAAATAACGCTTGCAAGGCATGGAATGGCTCGCTAGAATCTCGGTCTTTCGCGCTTCGGCAACGAGGTGCGGGAGGCGGGAGAGCCAGCAATGGCAAGGGTTTGAGCGGGTCGGGCGGGTTCAGGAAGTTAAAAAAACCTGTTGACGACGTAGCGAAAGTTCTTCATAATCTCGTTTCTCTGCTGCTGATGCAGCGACGC
>NZ_JBAURZ010000022.1:0-5673 GCF_049581445.1 Paraburkholderia sp.
CCGCCCGCTCGTGCGGGCGGCGCCGCCGTCAGGATTCGAGTTCACCTACGACAATCTCGTCGCGATAGCACCAGATCCACTTCTCGCCGGGTTCGATTGAACGCACCAAAGTCGCGCAACTCGTTGTGGCCACTCGCAGTGCAGCCAGCAAAGCCAATGCGTCCTTGCACACATAGTAAGGCGCGGTAAGCTCCTCGAGCCAGAATCCGGTTTTTCTGGCCCGAACCACCGAGCTGCTCGTGTGAAGTCGGTACCACCAGGATTTTCATGACAACCTCGCGACGCCGTTCAATTCAAGTTGCAACGAGCCGAAGAGCGGTGTCATCAACCCAAGTCATTCTGGCAGTAAAGGCGGTCGGCAAGCGCGCTGAGGGTGTTTTCTATTTTGGGTCTGTGTCCTTTCCCGCCCTCGGCCATTCGGTACGCATGCGAGCCGTGCGGTCTCCAGCGGCCAGTTAGTAATTGATGGTGATCCGGTTGTCAACCCGCATCACACCGGGGGCAAGCCATGCGGCCCGCTCGGCCTCCTCGCGCTCGGCCCATGAGCTGACCGTGCCGCTCAGGACGACCTTGTTGCCTTCCGTCTCGACCGTGATGTGCTGTGCGTCGACTTCCGCGTTGCGCTTGAACGCGTCGTCGATCTTGCGCTTGAGGTCCTCGGGTTTGACCTTCGGCTTGATCTCGATCTCGTTTGTCAGGCCGGTTACGCCGCTCACCCGCAGCGCCGTGTCGGCCGCGCGGCGGCGCTGGTAGTCCCATTCGACTTCGCCCTTCAGCGTTACGTGTCCGTCCCTGACCACTGCCTTGATGTCGTCCGCCGCATAAGGCAGCTCGGCCTTCAGTTGGGCTATGATCTCGCGCACGATCTCCGGATCGGGCCGCTTGTTGATCAGAGGCAACCGCACCTCCATATCGTTGGCGACCCCCTTGACGCCGCGCACACGCGTCGCGTCCTCCTCGGCCTTTCGCCTTTGCCGAAAGCTGCGTGCGAAACCAGACAATGTGACCGCACCGTCCTTGACCGCAACCCCGATATCTGATGGATCGATGTCTGGATCCCACTTCAGTTCGTACTCCACATCTCGTTTGATGTCTTCGTCGGTTCTCATCGCTGCTCCTGGTCGGTCTGTTAATGGACTAACGCGCACACGTTACGGCCTGCACCGCACGCCTCCGTCCACGGTAAGGCGCGTGGGGCCGATTTTCTTCCCTGCGCCTGCGCAGTTTTTGCGGAATGCTGCCGTACGTCCACATCTGGAAGCAGCTGGGAGCGCAGAGATCCGACACGTCTTTGCAGGAATGAGGAAGAAGTGCAATCTGCAAGAGCCTAGTCTTGATGTCATCGTCATCGGGTCAATGGCCACGTCGACGTCCGAAGGTTCGCGCCGGGCGAGACATGCGAGGCTGGCTGGCACCACCGCTGCTTCGCGGCGCGGTCGACCGGCTTGCGCGCCGCGCTGAACATGAAGTCAACCGTCTTGCCGCGAAAGGGCCCCGGTTTATTTCCCAGAGAAATGGAGCATATCGATGAGCGATCTAGTCGTTGTAAGCTTCAAAGGCGAAGAAACGGCCGACCAGATATTGACCAAACTCCAGCAGATGCAAAAGGAGCACCTGATCGACCTTGAGGATGCCTGCATCGTGGTCCGTAGCGCGAAGGGCAAGGTACACCTCAAGCAAGCCGTCGATCTCGTCAAGATCGGCGCGCTCAGCGGCGCGGCTTGGGGCGGTATGTTTGGCGCGCTGGTTGGGCTGATGTTGCTCAATCCGCTTGTCGGGCTGGCAACAGGCATGGCCATCGGTGCTGGCACGGGCGCGTTGTCGGGCGCGCTCTCGGACTATGGAATCGATGACGATTTCATGCGTTCGACGGGCCAGAACATTGAGCCGGGTTCGTCGGCACTCTTCATCCTTGTGCGGCGCGTGAATTTCGACAAGGTCCTGCCAGAGCTGAAGCCTTTCGGCGGAAAGCTACTAAAGACGTCTCTCACGAACGATCAGGAGGAACGCCTGAGGAAGGCGCTAGAGAGCCTGAACAGCAGCGGCACGACAGCATGAGCGACGAAGCGGTCGAAAAGACCTTTCCTGCGAGCGATCCGATTGCTTCGCGGAGTCGTCGTGTTCATTCGTAAGGAAGGGCGGAACTAAAAGCAGCATTGCGGAATAACTGCGCAGGCAAAAGGAAGACGTGCACGTCGCACGCTTTACGACGGATGCATTCGCGTGGCGCAGGCCGCGCGCGCGTTAGTCCATCAACAAACCGACGAGCGCAGACCGGAGGCGGCCGGACTTCGCGTGACCGTCGACATTGTCCGCTACATTGACGGGTACGCTGCCATTACGTGACGAGCATGGCGAGTCGGGTCAATTGTCGCGCGGGGCGCCTTCGCCGGGCCTTACCCCTTGCTGTTGCTGCGCGTTCGCCACGCGATCGCGCTCCGCTTGCACGGCGGCCGTCGCGTCGGCCGGGTCATCACGCTGCCGCATCAGCCAGTAAACACTCCCCAGCGCCATTAGCGAAAACGCAAGTGCCGCGATCTGGGCCGGTGCACTGGCCGGATCGAGAATGATGAATTTGCGGGCGATAGCCAGGAGTGCAACCAGAAGCACCGTTTTGACCTGCACGATATGATCGTGCCGCGCCATCACGCGCGTAATCGAATGTTTGAATTCCATAGCGATCAGCAGCGTCATGACCATGCCGAAGATGGTCTGATATACCGCGTGATCCAGTGGGTTCAGCGCGTCCGAAACCAGCAATGAAATCACCGCGCGAATCAACTGCCAGAGCGACACGAGGATGATGATAGAAATCACGACGCTCAGCACATGCGCGACAAGCTGCTCGAATCGTTCATAAAAGGTGAGCATGTCCCACTGCAGACGCAACGCATCGAGATCCTTGCGCAGCCAGCTTTTCTTTCTTTCCATGATTCGGCTCCCGGGCGGCCGTCGCTGCGCCGCGACCGCACCGCGCGTGCATGGATTGCACATGCGCCGCGCACGACCGGTCGGCGCATCCTGGTGGCGTGGTAGTGACGTAATCCCCGATGGGTGCTGCCAAAAATGGCGTATTCCATATGGCGTTCGTCGGAGTACAGTGCATGGAACTGCTGCTTCAAGTCTAGTACCTCTTCGAGTACATGGCAGGCCCTTGATGCAGTCCGCACAAGCGAACGATTATCCGAACATTCCCGGATTAGCGACTAGACTTAAAGCATGGTCGGTGCATGCTCACGCAAGACGAGCGTATGCGCCATTTAGTCACGACCCGGACGTGCGACCGGAGGAGTCAGCTCGATGCCGAAGACCGTTCGAACCGCTGAACAGATTCGCGACGAACTGCAGAACCGCATGGCGGAAGTTGCCGCTGATGCGCCGGGAGCTTTGCGCGTGCGCATACCGCTACCAGAGCGGCATCCGCCGGACGCATCCGGCCGCAACTGGAACATAGTGCCGCTCAATGACCTCGGCGCAGATTGCGCACATCACGTTCAGAAGGTGATCGAAGACATGCGCACCGAGTTCGTGCTTCCAGATTGACGCCTCGATACAAAACCAGAGCGGCTCATGCAAACGCACGTATTCGAACATCGAGGCTACGAGACTGTGGTACGGCCGGTGCACAACATATTCGCACCCGTGGGCCCTTATCGGCGGCAAGACTCAACTAATCACACGCCGGTCGCATAGCCGCCGTCGACCGGCAAGGTCACACCCGTGATAAACGCCGAAGCCGGTGATGCGAGAAACAGGGCCGCACCAACGAGGTCATCCACCTCGCCCCAACGCTTGAGCGCGCTGCGCGCGGCGATCTTGTCCGCGCTCGCAGGGACCTCCCACAAGGCACGCGTCATATCCGTACGGTGATAGCCCGGAGCAATCGCATTCACTCTCACGCCCGCCATGCCGAACGCGTGCGCGAGCGAGCGTGTGAGCCCGAGGATGCCAGTCTTGCTCGCACAATATGCAGGCACTTCGACATCTGCGATATAGCTTAGCATCGACGCCACGTTAATAATCGCGCCCCGCGAGCGTTCGAGCATCACACGGGTCGACATCGAAAGTCGCATTGCCGCCGTCAGGTTCACATCGATCACTTCACGAAACACGTCGTCGCGGTACTCGTCAGCCGGACGCGCGACGCCCGCCGCATTCACCAGCACATCGAGTCCGTCCAGTCCACTGGCGAAGCGGTTGATCTGCTCGAGATCGCGTACGTCGAGTCGCTCAAAGCGAATCCCTTCCAGTGTGCGGTCCGCACGCAGCGCGTCGAGCTTGGCCTGAGAACTTCCGGTCGCGACGACTTGCGCACCCAATGCAGCGAAACCCTGCGCAATGCCCAGTCCAATGCCGCTCGTCGCGCCTGACACCAGCACCTTCTTACCGCTAAATAATCCTGCCCGAAATGCGCCGACTTCCTGGTTTGCCCGTTGTTCTGCCATCTCTGCCATCTTGTATCACTCCAGTTTTCAAGAAAGATGATCGAACCGCGCCGCGTAGCGATCCATCGCACGCAACGCAGCGATGACCATCGACTCGGTGACAGGATACGGCTCGTTATGAATGATTTCTCCCGTACGGCAAGCGCGCTTAGCGACGATCGCGAGGGCCGCGCTGTCTTCAGGATCGACGTTCACCTGAGCCAGTCGCGTGGGTAACCCCACGGCGTGGCAAAAGCGGAACACTTGCTGGCGCTCAGCATTGTCAACTGCCGAGAGAAACAGCGATGCCAGAACGCCAATCGCAACCTTCTCGCCGTGCAGCAGGCCATGGGACAACGGCAAGTCCGCGAGCCCATGATGGACGGCATGCGCCGCTGCAACACCGCCGGATTCGAAGCCAATACCCGAGAGCAGCACCGTGGCCTCGAGCGTCGCGTCGAAGTCGGGCGTGACGATTTGCGCCCGGCAATCATCGACCGCCTGGACTGCGTGGGCGAACAGAATATCGCGGCACAGACGTGCCGCTTCAAAAGCCAGTGCAGTGCCGCGCCCGCCGCATAGATTGCGCGCGAAGGCGCGGCGACAGGCGTCGGCCTCGTAGAAGGTTGCCAGTGCATCGCCAATTCCCGCAACGAAAAAGCGCACCGGGGCCTGCACGATCAGGCGCGTGTCGAGCAGCACGAGGTCGGGATTGCGTCGTACAAAGCGGTCGCGTACCACCCGGCCCTCTTCGTCATAGATCACAGCGAGCGCGGAGCACGGCGCGTCAGAGGCAGCAATCGTCGGAACGCAAACGAATGGCAGGCGCAGGTCATCGGCCGCCGCGCGCCCCGTGTCAATCACCTTGCCGCCGCCGAAGGATACGACGATGTCCGCCCCGCACTCTCGTATCCATTCGGCAGTGGCCACGACCGAGCGCTCGGTGCAGGCCGCCTCCACCGTGCGGACCTGCAAGCTCACCTGGCTGGCCGTGGCCAACGCCGGCTCAAGCAGCGCCGCGACATTGCGATCCACCAGGCACGCCGCGCGGGTGCCGAGGCGGCTGAGTTCAGCATCGAGCGAATCGAGCGCGCCAGCGCCTTGCACATACCGTGACGGGAAAATACTGGTTCTAAGCATAAGGTTCCAGACAGGATTAAAGGTTGAGACCGAGCGCCGCTGCCAACTCCTGCGGCGTGCGGACGATCTGTGCGTGGCGCGGCATGAGAGCCGCGACTGCGTCGTCGAC
>NZ_JBAURZ010000023.1:0-6217 GCF_049581445.1 Paraburkholderia sp.
GTGCCGGCACCGCGTCGCGCGCGGCGGAGGAAAGCTCACGCGGCGTGATCGGCTTCATCACATCGATCGGGCGCGGCATGGGTGGCGTCGTCAATGTGCTGTTCAACAGCGGTCGCAAAGCCATCGACACGGTGATTCGCAACGTGCTGCCGTTCATGGCCTTCGTGACCATGCTGATCGGCGTCATCAACTCGACCGGTATCGGCACGGGTCTCGCGCATCTGCTCTCGCCGCTCGCCGGCAACATCATTGGCCTGATCGTGCTGTCGGCTATCTGCGGGTTGCCGTTCCTGTCACCGGTGCTTGGCCCGGGCGCGGTGATTGCCCAGGTGATCGGCGCGGCGATTATTGGACCGGCTATCGGCAACGGCACGATTCCACCGGCGATGGCACTGCCGGCGCTGTTCGCTTACGACACACAGGTGGGCTGCGATTTCGTGCCGGTGGGCATGGCACTCGGTGAGGCCAAGCCGGAAACTATCCGCATCGGCGTGCCAGCTGTTCTGATCAGCCGGCAGATCATGGGGCCCATTTCGGTGCTGATTGCGTGGGCCGCGAGCTTCGCTCTTTAACTGGTGAGATGAGACGAACATGCATTACTACAAGACGGTGATTTCAGAGGTGGGCCCCGAGGTGCGGGACCTGCTGGAGGGCGGCGTGCTGATCCTGTACGCGGATGGCGCGCCGCCCGAACTGGCCGAGGTGTCCGTGCTGCACCGCGCCGAACAGGCGCATGCCGAGGCGCCGCGTCAGGGCTCGCAACTGCGCATCGGCGAGGTTAGCGCGTTGGTTACCGCAGTCGGGCCGACCGCGTGGCACAAGGTACATGAAATGGGCCACGTGGTGATCAATTTCAACGGTTCGAACACCGCCGAACGGCCAGGTGAAATCTGCGCGCAACCCGTCGATACGGAGGCGTTGCTCGCCTGTATTCGCAGTGGCACGTTGATCGAGATCGTCGATCTTTGAGGCGGGCGTGGTCGCGCCTTGTGCGGCTCCCGCTGTGTTTGCTGTGGTGACGTCTGTTGACTGCTTTACATGAGAAGGTCTTGCCATGCTTGAAACCGCAATCGTCGTCAAAGTGAATGAAGGTCTGCACGCACGGCCGGCCACGCAGTTCGCCAAGCTCGCGAAAGAGTTTTCCTGTTCGTTGCAGATCTTTCGTGGCTCAACGTGTGCCGATGCAAAAAGCGCCGTCAAGCTGATGCTGCTCGGCGTCAAGCAAGACGATCAGATTTTGCTGCGCGCAGATGGTTCGGACGAAAGCGATGCGGTGCGCCGGTTGCTGCAGTTTTTGACGGAGCCGACGGCGGGCGTGACGCTGGCGAAGCCTGACGGTGCAAACGACGGCACGAATGGCCATGGCGCCGGCAAAGCTGAGGAGGCAGAGGCGGACGTGCCCCGAGCGGAAAGCGGCCCTGTGGGATGCGAAGCGGTGGTTGAGCCGTCGCTTCGCGGCGTGGCGGCGAGCGAAGGGCTCGCGTGCAACAAGGCCTTCGTCTATTTGCCCGAGGAGTTGCGCGCCACGCGGCAGTGTATTGACCTGTCCGAAGTGGAGGGGGAGCTGGAGCGGTTTGGCACGGCGTTTCGCGAGTCGATTGCGGCACTCGATCAGCAGTTCGAAGCAATGGGCCAGCATGACGATATCGTCGAGGCACTCGCGGACGTCGC
Source organism: Paraburkholderia sp. (assembly GCF_049581445.1). Taxonomy (GTDB): domain Bacteria; phylum Pseudomonadota; class Gammaproteobacteria; order Burkholderiales; family Burkholderiaceae; genus Paraburkholderia. Next base: position 1,672 of record NZ_JBAURZ010000023.1, read on the forward strand.
GCAAAGCGATGAATTTTCCGGCGCTGTGAAGCAGAAGATTGCCACAGGCCTGGATGCTGCCGCGGCGACCCTTCAGGTGGGCGGAGAGCTGGCTGCGGCCTTCCTTGCCATGGACGATGAGTATTTGCGCAGCCGTGCCGACGACATCCGGGGTATCACGCGCCAGGTGACGCTGCGCTTGCTGGGCAAAGACGATGTGAGCCTCGCGACCCTCGACCAGCCCTGTGTCGTGCTAGCCGCTGATCTGACCGCACTCGATTTTGCCCGCGCACGCGTATCTAACATCGTGGGGCTCGTGTGTACCAAGGGCAGTGCAACGTCGCACCTGGCGATCATGGCTCGTGCGCATGGCATTCCCGCTGTGCTCGGCTTGCCGGTCGAGGAAGCGCGTTTGCGCGAAGCGACATCTGTCGCGCTCGATGGCGGGCGTGGGCAGGTGTGGTTCGATCCATCGCCCGAATTGCAGGCTGATTTTTCCGCTCGGATTGCGCAGGACCGGCGTCGTCACGCCGCCTTGAGCGTGTATCGCGATGTGTCGCCCGTCACGAGCGACGGTCGGCACATCGAAATCGCGGCCAACCTGGGTTCATTGGCGGAGATCGACGCCGCGCTCGAAGCCGGCTCGATGGGTGTGGGTCTGTTCCGCACGGAACTACTCTTCATGGATCGCCGTACGTTACCCGACGAGGACGAGCAGTATGCGGTCTACAGCCGTCTCGCCGAGGCTTTTCAGCCGCGCGCCGTCGTGATCCGCACGCTGGATGTCGGCGGCGACAAGCCGGTGCCGGGCATCGTGTTTCCCCACGAGGACAATCCTTTCCTCGGCTGGCGCGGCGTGCGCATGTGTCTGGACCGTCCCGATGTGTTCAAGCCGCAATTGCGTGCGTTGCTGCGTGCGGCGACGCAGGGCAATGTGCACGTCATGTTGCCGATGGTGGACGATCTGGATGAGATCCACCGCGTAAAAGAACTGCTGACGATTTGCGCGCAGGAGTTGACGCGGGAAGGCGTGGCTCATGGGGTGCCGAAGCTCGGCATCATGGTCGAGACGCCGGCGGCTGCACTGACAGCGGATTTGCTGGCGCCGGAAGTGGACTTCTTCTCCATCGGCACCAACGACCTGACGCAGTATGTGATGGCGGTCGACCGCGTTAATCCCACGCTTGCGAGCCTCTACAGAACGGACCATCCAGCGGTGCTGCGGGCCATCGGCATGGTTTGCGATGCCGCGAAGAAGGCAAATATCAGCGTGGCCGTGTGCGGTGAAGCGGCAGCGCGGCCAGAGATGATCCCGATCCTGGTCGGATTGGGGGTCAACGAGTTAAGTATGAGTCCCTCATCGGTGCTGCGCGCGAAGAAGATTGTGAGCGAGCTGTAATTTGGGTTCCTTCAGACGCTTGTCGAAAAGTGCCGGGTGGTGATGCCCCGCCGCCGAGCGTCCGATCGCATGCCTGCTTCGTACCTGAATGGAGGCACCCTCCTGGCATGTTGACCATCCACCATCTGCGTAAATCGCAGTCTGAACGAATCGTTTGGCTTTGCGAGGAACCTGGCATTCCATATGAATTGACGCGCTATGAGCGTGAGCCGGTGACGCGGCTCGGACCTCCTGAAGTTTTTCCTCGGCAATAAACTTGTCAACCACTGTGCGTTTTTGGCAAAATTGGTCGTACAATCACGCGTCGATGTGACAACTTCCGACTCTTCCTCTGCCATGAACGAAAACAAATCGCCCGGCATGTCAGGACGGGTCTACAGCGATATCCTGACTCGCATCATTGAGGGCGAGTATCGGGAAGGGGATCGCCTGCCGAGTGAGCACAGCCTGGCCGAGCGCTTCGAAACCTCGCGGCCAACCGTGCGCGAGGCGCTGGCCCAGTTGCGGGCCGACGGCATCATCGCGACCCGCCAGGGTTCGGGCACAACGGTCAGGCGGCGGCCCGATCCTGATCTGCGCCGCTTCGCTCCCCTTGAGACCCTGTCGGATATCCGGCGCTGCTACGAATTCCGCGTCATGACGGAGGTGGGCGGTGCGTCGCTCGCGGCGCTGAAGGCCGATGAAACCGATCTCACCGCCATTGCCCACGCCTGGGAGAGTCTTGAGCAGGTGATCGAAACCGAAGGCATTGGCGCGCGGGATGATTTCGCGTTCCACCTCACGGTGGCGCGAGCCTCGAAAAACCAGTTCTTTATTACCGCGCTGTCCTTCATTCGCGAGCAGATCGAATTCAGCATGGACTTGTCGCGCAAGCTTTCGCTGGCCAAGTCGATCGAGCGGCAGCGGGTCGTCCAGCAGGAGCATCTTGCTGTGCTCGAAGCCATTAGGCGGCGCGATCCAGAGGCCGCGGAACAGGCAATGCGGGTGCATCTGCAGCGCGCAATGGAACGCATGGTGGGCGCATAGCCGAGTCTGTTGGCGGCGAGCAAGCTAAGGCGGCACCCAAAGCGCAAACGCGGATACTGAACTGCAAGTCGTAATTTTTTTGATTTGTCATGTTGTTTGACAACGTGGCGCTGACGGTGCTACCTTTCACCCGTCCGCAATCAAACAATTCCGACAAGAGACCTCATGAACGTGTCCCCTATCGTCGAGAGCGAATTCGCCTCGACCGTGATGGCTGTGCCGCCTCTGGCGCGCCGCGCTGACCTGTCGCCTGACGCCAATGAAAATCTGAAGCTGATCCGGCATATCGAGGCGGGTGGTGTTCGCACGCTTCTGTATGGGGGGAACGCGAATTTTTATCACGTCGCCGTGAGCGAGTACCGGGACTTGCTCGATATGCTCGCGCAAAGCGCGGGTCCTGACACACGGGTCATTCCGGCTATCGGACCGGACTACGGCAAGATGCTCGACCAGGCCCGTATCCTCGCGCAGACCTCCTACCGCACGGCGATGGTGCTGCCGCTCGCCGGCTTTACCACGTCCGAGGGTGTGGAAGCCGGGCTCACGCGGATCGTGGACGCAGCGGGCATTCCGCTCACGCTATACATCAAGAGCGAAAACTACGTCGACGTGGACACGCTTGCGCGACTGGTCGATCGCGGCACGCTGATCGCGGTCAAATACGCCATCGTGCGCGACAACCCTTCGGACGACGCTTATCTGCGACGCCTGTTGCAAAGCGTCAACCCGGCACGCGTGGTGTCGGGAATGGGCGAGCGCCCGGCGCTCGTCCATGTGCGCGATTTTGGGCTTGCATCGTGGACCACGGGATCGGGCTGCATTGCATCGCATGCGGTCACCGCGTTGCTGCGCGCCGCGAAAGAAGCGCGCGACGCCGACGCACAACGTCTCTACGACGCATTCATGCCACTCGAAACACTGCGCGACGAGATTTCGCTGATTCGTGTTTTGCACGATGCCGTGACTTTCTCGGGGATCGCCGACATGGGCGCCATCTTGCCGCTCCTGAGCGCTACACCGAAGGAACACCACGAGGCGGTCGACGTCGCCACGCAGGCATTGCTCGCGTTCGAGCGGGCGTTTGCGGCAGACGCGCGGGCGTAAATCGTCGCAGGGTCGGCAGGGCAGGCGACAACGCGCATTTGCGACGCGAAGTGGTGGGCGCGCGCAGTTGAGCCTGCGCGCTGCCCGCATGCGGCTCGCGCATCCTTTCTAGACACTGCCCGAAGGCCCATTCTTCTGCCTGGTTCGCGGGGCCACCCATTGGCATCGCGTAAAGCCATTGCTCGCGCAACCGACTTCGTCTGCCTGTTGAAGGGTCTGGCCACGGCGGAATTGCGCGCGCGAGTCGCCGAGCCAATGAGCAAGCCACACTTGTCATACCAGTAGAGTGTTTAACATCAGATGTTCAGTGTTTACCGATCTACCACACTCGGGTTTTCCCGATTTACGAGTATAAAACTAATAAAAACAAATGCTTGCGGAGATTTGTCTGAAAGCTTGATGCAATTTTGACCTGTATAGTTGCTTGACATCATTGCCTGTGATTCGGTATGTTCGCTCATCGGACCGCCCCAAGCGGCAAATCTGGCCTGTAATGAACTTCCAGATTGTCCAAATAACAAGATGGCGAGGAGACGGAATGTTCGCTTCGGGTGGGTTGTCAGTCAAATCTCCGGGTGTTGGTATGGCATTCGGTATCAACACGCTCGCCCGTTCAGCGCAGGTCCAATCGCAACTGGCTCATCAAGGCATTGGCAGGCTAGCGCACGAACGCAGCCTGGAAAATGAAGGATTCCTTATGTTGGCGGCGCGATGCGAACGCTAAACCTGGGATCTCCTCGCATCAAGACAACGCATGTCGCCGCCGGCCGCAGCATCTCTGTCATGTCCATCCACGCTGACGTGGCAACGCGCCCCGAATGGACACTGAGGCCCACTCTGTCGATGTTGCCGCGTGGTCGTGGCGTGTGACCGACTGAGGTTTTCTGGAGCAATACGAAGTGAGCACGAAAAGAAAGACCCCCGAAGAACTGCGCAGCCATCGCTGGTATGGCGTGAACGACCTGCGTTCGTTTGGCCATCGTTCGCGCACGGCGCAGATGGGCTACAGCCGCGAGGAATATGCGGGCAAGCCGGTGA
>NZ_JBAURZ010000024.1:0-11798 GCF_049581445.1 Paraburkholderia sp.
CATCCGAACCATCCGGCAGACGCGGCGCCTCGCCCAACACCTCGGCAATATCCTGCGGCGTCACGCGTCCTGGGCGCAGCAGCGCCGGGAACCCGCGGGACAGATCAAGAATGGTCGACTCGATGCCCACATCGGATGAGCCACCGTCGAGTACATGAATCACGCCGCCGAATTCGTCGCGCACATGCTGTGCGGTGGTCGGACTGACGTGACCAAAGCGATTCGCTGATGGCGCGGCGACGCCGCCGTGTCCGCCGCGCCGAACGCTGAATGCATCGAGCAGTGCCTGTGCGACCGGATGCGACGGGCACCGCAACCCCACCGAATCCTGCCCGCCACTAACGGCCGCCGGAATATGCGCGGCACGCTTGAGAATCAGTGTCAGCGGTCCCGGCCAAAAGGCATCGATCAGACGCAGCGCTTCGGGCGGCAGGTGCTGAACCCAATATGCGGGGTCGCCGTTCGGTGCGAGATGCACAATCACCGGATGATTCGCCGGCCGCCCCTTCGCGGCATAGATTCGCGCGATGGCGTCCGGGCTTTGCGCGTCGCCTCCCAGCCCATAGACGGTCTCGGTCGGGAACGCGACGAGTTCGCCCGCGTCGAGCAACGCAGCCGCGTGCTCGATCTGCGCGGCGCTCACCACGTTGCCGGCCGTTGCGGCTGAAGTCGCGGCAGCCGCGTTTGGAGGGACGCTGCCAGGCTTGGGTGCTTCAGCGGCTCGACCAATCGGGGTTTCATCCCCGAGGCCGCCAACGGCGGGTTTGCTTTGATCCGGCATGATGGCGAGCGCGTCTCAGCTCTTCAGGATGTGCAGCAAGCGGGCACAATCGCGCGCAGCCGTGCGGGCTTCGTCGAGCGTCGCAGCAGTGAAGTTCACGTGCCCCATCTTGCGGCCGGGTCGCGCTTCTTCCTTGCCATACAGATGCAGACGGGCAGCCGGCATAGCCGCCACCTCGTGCCACGGCGGCGTGACACAGGCATGCTTGCCGCCGTTCGGGAACCACACATCACCGAGGATATTCAGCATCACAGCCGGCGAGTGCTGGCGCGTGTCGCCGAGCGGCATGCCGGTCATGGCGCGAACCTGCTGTTCGAACTGACTCGTGGCGCATGCGTCAACAGTATAGTGGCCGGAATTGTGGGGCCGCGGCGCCATCTCGTTAGCCACCAGCGAGCCGTCTTCCAGAATGAAAAACTCGACGCACAGCACACCGATGTAGCCCAGCTTGTCGGCAATCTGCAGCGCGGCCTGCTGCGCCTGGCTTACCAGCGTCGGGCTCGCATCCGGCGCAGGCACGATGGTGTGCGACAGCACGCCGTCGCGGTGGCTGTTCTGCGCAAGCGGATACACCACTGATGTGCCATTCGCGCCCCGCGCGATCAACGCGGAGACTTCGAACTTCAGCGGCAGGCGCTTTTCCAGCACACAAGGCACGCCGCCGAGCGACGCATGCGCCTCGCGCACCTCTTCGGCGTTGCGCACACTTATCTGACCCTTGCCGTCGTAACCGAGCCGCGCGGTCTTCAGAATGCCGGGCAGCACGGCGGTGATCTTGTCGTCCTCGAGCGCGGCGAGCGCATCCGACGATTCGATCACCAGATGCGGCGCCACCGCGACACCCGACTCCGCGATAAAGCGCTTCTCCGCGATGCGGTCTTGCGCCACGGCCACACAGCGGCCGGCCGGGCTCACGAAGGTGGTGCGCGCGAGAAAATCGAGGCTCGTGGCAGGCACGTTCTCGAACTCCGTCGACACCGCCGCGCACAGTCGCGCGAGTTCGGTCAGCGACGCTTCATCGTCGTAGGCGGCGCGCAGGTGACGATCCGCGACGGCGCCTGCCGGACTGGCTTCGTCCGGGTCGAGCACGGCAACGCGATAACCCATCGCCTGGGCGGCAAAGCAGAACATGCGGCCGAGCTGGCCGCCACCGACCATGCCAAGCCATGCGCCGGGCAGAATCGGTGAAACCGGTGTGTTGTCTGGATTCATCTCAGTGGTCGGTCACGGCCGGCGCATATGAATACGCGCCGCACCGGGGGTCAGGCAATGGACATCAGGAACATCGGAAACATCAAGGCACGTCTGGATGCTTCAGCATGCGCTTACAGCGCGGGCAATACCATGGCGTGCGCGGCTTCGTTCTGACGCACGCGGAACGCGGCAAGCAGATTCGCGTATTCGATTGACGTGACGCTCAGAATCGACACAGCAAACAGCGCAGCATTCGCTGCACCTGCTTCACCGACGGCAAACGTCGCGACCGGCACGCCCTTCGGCATCTGCACGATCGAATGCAGCGAATCGACCCCCTTCAGATACTTGCTCGCGACCGGCACACCCAGCACCGGCACGGTAGTTTTCGCAGCCAGCATGCCCGGCAAGTGCGCGGCGCCGCCCGCGCCCGCGATGATCGCGCGCAGGCCACGTTCGCGCGCGCCTTCGGCATAGGAAAACATCTCGTCTGGCATCCGGTGCGCGGATACGACCTTCGCTTCGTACGGTACGCCGAACTCCTGCAGGATCGCAACGGCGTGTTTCATCACTTCCCAGTCGGAACTGGACCCCATCAACACACCGACGAGCGGTGCTGCATGCGTGTGTGCCGTCTGGGCAGACTGGACTTGGCTCATCTTACGGGCTTCCTTTTGCTTCCTCGTTGCTTCTTTGTAGCTTCTCTGTTTTCACTCGCTCGCGCTCAGGCGAGCTTCTGGCCGGTCAGGCGTTCGAGTGCTTCCTGATATTTCGCAGCCGTCTTCGTGACGACTTCGTCCGGCAGCTTCGGTGCCGGCGGCTCTTTCTTCCACGGCTGCGTTTCCAGCCAGTCGCGCACGAACTGCTTGTCGAAAGACGGCGGGTTGGTGCCGACCTGATACTCGTCAGCCGGCCAGAAGCGTGACGAGTCCGCGGTCAGCGCCTCGTCCATCAGGTACAGCTTGCCGTTATTGTCCAGACCGAATTCGAACTTGGTATCCGCGATGATGATGCCGCGCGTAGCCGCGTAGTCCGCCGCTTCTTTGTACAGCTTGATCGAGATGTCGCGGATCGTGGCCGAGAGTTCGGTGCCGATGCGGCGTTCCATGTCGTCGTAGGTGATGTTTTCGTCGTGGTGGCCCATTTCGGCCTTGGCGGCCGGCGTGAAGATGGGCTCGGGCAGCTTCTGCGCGTTTTGCAGGCCCGGCGGCAGTTCGACGCCGCATACCGCGCCGGTGGCCTGATAGTCCTTCCAGCCGCTACCGGCCAGATAACCGCGCACCACCGCCTCTACGAGGATCGGTTCGAGGCGCTTGACCACCACTGCGCGGCCCTTCACCTGCTCGGCCTCGTCTGCCGCCACCACTGACTCAGGCGCCACACCCGTCAGGTGATTCGGCACGATGTGTTTGAGCTTGTCGAACCAGAAGTTGGCCATCTGGTTCAGCACGCGACCCTTGTTCGGAATCGGCTCGCCCATGATGACGTCAAACGCCGACAGACGGTCGGTGGTGATAATCAGCAACTGGTCGTTGCCCACCGCGTAGTTGTCGCGGACCTTGCCGCGGCCGAGCAGCGGCAGCGAGCGGAGCGTGGATTCGTAGAGGGTAGACATCGTCGTAGTTCGCTAAAAGTGAGGCAAAAAATGAGACCGGAACAAAAGGGAAACGCCGTTCCCCATATCATGCGGGAACGGCGAAGCGGACGGCAACCTGGCCGGATGGCCAGGCTCGTGCTGTACAGCCTTACTTAGCGGACGACTTGCGCAAGCTCGCCCGACTTGTACTTCTCGGCAATTTTATCAAGCGACACCGGCTTGATCTTGCCCGCCTGCCCTTCGCAGCCAAATTGCATGTAACGGTCCACGCAAATCTTCTTGGCGGCTTCGCGCGCCGGCTTCAGATAATCGCGCGGATCGAACTTGCCCGGGTTCTCCGCCATGTAGCGGCGGATTGCCCCGGTGATCGCCAGACGCAAGTCAGTATCGATATTAACCTTGCGCACGCCGAACTTGATGCCTTCCTGAATTTCTTCGACCGGCACGCCGTAGGTTTCCTTCATGTCGCCGCCAAATTCGCGGATTTCCGCCAGCAACTCCTGCGGCACAGAAGACGACCCGTGCATCACCAGGTGCGTGTTCGGAATGCGCCGGTGAATTTCCTTGATCCGCTGAATGGACAGGATATCGCCGGTGGGCTTCTTGCTGAACTTGTACGCGCCGTGTGACGTGCCGATGGCAATCGCCAACGCGTCGCACTGCGTCGCCTTGACGAAGTCGGCGGCCTGCTCCGGATCGGTCAACAGTTGCTCGCGGGTCATCAAACCTTCCGCGCCGTGGCCGTCTTCCTTGTCGCCCTTCATCGTTTCCAGCGAACCCAGCACGCCGAGTTCCGCCTCCACCGTCACGCCGATCGAGTGCGCCGCATCCACCACCTTGCGCGACACATCGACGTTGTACTCGTACGATGCCACCGACTTGCCATCCGCTTCCAGCGAGCCGTCCATCATCACGCTGGAAAAACCGCTGCGGATTGCCGCCATGCACACCGCCGGCGACTGCCCGTGATCCTGATGCATCACGACCGGAATGTGCGGATACGACTCAACGGCTGCTTCGATCAGATGGCGCAGAAACGGCTCGCCCGCATACTTCCGCGCGCCCGCCGAGGCCTGCATGATCACCGGGGCGCCGACCTGATCTGCCGCCGCCATGATGGCCTGTACTTGCTCCAGATTGTTTACGTTGAATGCCGGAAGTCCGTAGCCGTTTTCAGCCGCGTGATCCAGCAGTTGACGCATTGATACGAGAGGCATGCTTGTACTCCTAAGATTGAAACGAAACCTTTGCCGCCGGCATCTTTTTTTACAACTTTATCGCGACGCAAGTTGCGCACCCGTGCGCACCGGCCTCGAGGTGGGCCCGAAGGCTCGCCGTCGTGGCTGGTGCGCCGCCTCTCAAGGGGCGCTGCAACTTGCTTCGCTGTGCCGAATCAAGCAGATTTGAAGCCGATCAATACGGTTCGCCAACCCGCACGATCTTCAGCGTGTTCGTTCCGCCGGCTGCGCCCATCGGCTCGCCGACCGTCAGCACGACCATGTCGCCACGCGACGCATAGCCCTTGCTGACCACCGTCTCCAGCGCCTGCTGCAAGGCGGTGTCGCGGTCGCTGCTGGTGTCCAGATGCAGCGACGTGACGTTGCGGTAGAGCGCCATGGCCCGCTCGCTGCCGACACGCGGCGTGAGAGCGAAAATTGGCACGTGCGACCAGTGACGCGACATCCACAGCGCGGTCGAGCCCGACTCGGTCAAAGCGACAATCGCCTTTGCGCCGAGATGGAACGCCGTAAACAGCGCACCCATGGCGATGGACTGGTCGATCCGCGTGAACGTGCGGTCGAGGAAGTCCTTGTCCAGTTCGGATTGCTCCGACTTCTCCGCTTCCAGGCAAATGGCTGCCATCGTTTCGATGGTCTGCACCGGATACTTGCCCGCCGCCGATTCAGCCGACAGCATCACCGCGTCCGTGCCGTCGAGCACCGCGTTAGCGACGTCCGACACTTCGGCGCGCGTCGGCACCGGCGCGTAGATCATCGACTCCATCATCTGCGTGGCCGTGATCACGAACTTGTTCGATTCACGCGCCATCCGGATCATGCGCTTTTGCAGCGCCGGGACTGCGGCATTGCCCACTTCCACGGCCAGATCGCCGCGCGCGACCATGATGCCGTCCGAAGCGTCGAGGATGCCTTGCAGTGCCGGAATTGCTTCTGCACGCTCGATCTTGGCGATCATCTTCGGCTTGATGCCGTACGGCGCGCCCGCGATGTTCGCGAGTTGGCGTGCCATTTCCATGTCGGTGGCGTTCTTGGGGAACGAGACCGCGACATAATCCACGCTCAGCGACATGGCCGTGCGAATGTCTTCCATGTCTTTAGCGGTGAGCGCCGGCGCCGTGAGGCCGCCGCCCTGGCGGTTAATACCCTTGTTGTTCGACAGTTCGCCGCCGATCTTGACGGTCGTGTGGATCTCGCTGCCGAGTACACGAACCACGTTCAGCACGATCAGGCCGTCGTTGAGCAACAGCACGTCGCCCGGTTTCAGGTCGCGCGGGAGGTCTTTGTAGTCAAGGCCGACGCGGTCGTCATTGCCGAGTTCGCACTCAGCGTCGAGGATGAACGCGTTGCCGGGGACCAGCGTGGTCTTGCCGTTTTCAAACTTGCCGACCCGGATCTTCGGGCCTTGAAGGTCGGCCATGATGGCAACTTCACGACCCGCCTGACGGGCCGCTTCGCGCACGAACTCGGCACGCTGGCGGTGATCGTCGGCCGTGCCGTGCGAGAAATTAAGGCGCACCACATCGAGTCCTGCCTGAATCATTTGGAGCAGGATTTCCGGCGTGCTGGATGCCGGGCCGATGGTGGCGACAATCTTGGTGGCGCGATGCATGAGTCTCCTCGTCTGGATGGGATCGCTTGAATGAGCGCTGCGAGTCGGGTGCGGAGGCTGCGCACCGAAGGGTGCTGCGTGGGGCTGCGCGCCAGTTGAAACCGGCGTCGCTTTATGGGTTGAAGCGGTGTTCGAGACCCGCGGGTTGAGCGCCGAGGGTGAAGCCGGTGCTGCGGTTGCTGCTGGAGCTGCCGATATGTCGCCGCGAGGTTCTGTGTCCGGTGCAGCGGCGTGCCCAACGGGCGCGCCTGCAACTGACTCAGTGGCCAACTCCGCTAGCGCCACGTTCGATCCGGATTCTGGCGCCTGAAACTCCCTCGGCACCTGCTGTGCCGCCTGAGCCTTCGACGACGCCTTGGCCCGCGCCTTTACAACCTTTGCCGATGGGGAGCGCGTCACCACGTTAAGCCCGCGATTCCAGGACTTCGACCGCCGGCAGCTTCTTGCCCTCGAGGAATTCGAGGAAGGCCCCGCCGCCTGTCGAGATATAGCTGACCTTGTCCTGGATGCCGTACTTGGCAATGGCCGCGAGCGTGTCGCCGCCGCCTGCAATCGAGAAAGCCGGTGATTTGGCGATTGCGTCTGCCAGCGTCTTCGTGCCGTTGCCGAACTGATCGAATTCGAACACGCCAACCGGGCCGTTCCACACGATCGTACCGGCCTTCTCCAGCTGGGCTGCCAGCGCCTTTGAGGTTTCCGGTCCGATGTCGAGGATCAGATCGTCGTCCTGCACGTCGGCGACCGCCTTGATTTCGGCCTTCGCCGTAGCCGAAAACTCCTTGGCCGTGACGACGTCGGTCGGGATCGGCACCGAGGCGCCGCGCGCCTTGGCCTGCTCGATGATGGCCTTCGCGTCGTTCACCAGATCGGCTTCCGCAAGCGATTTGCCGATCTTCAGACCGGCAGCCAGCATGAACGTATTGGCGATGCCGCCGCCGACGATCAACTGATCGACCTTCTCTGCCAACGACTTGAGAATGGTCAGCTTGGTGGAGACTTTCGAGCCGGCGACGATCGCCACCAGCGGACGCTTCGGCGCGCCGAGCGCATTGCCGAGCGCGTCAAGTTCAGCCGCCAGCAACGGGCCCGCGCACGCGATGGGCGCGTACTTCGCAATACCGTGCGTGGTAGCTTCGGCGCGGTGAGCGGTGCCGAACGCGTCATTGACGTAGACGTCGCAGAGCTTCGCCATCTTCTGCGCGAGTTCGTCGGAATCCTTCTTTTCGCCCTTGTTGACGCGGCAATTTTCGAGCAGGACAACGTGGCCCGGCGCCACGTTCACGCCGTTTTCTACCCAGTTCGCCACCAGCGGCACGTCGCGGCCCAGCTGTTCGGCCAACCGCTTCGCGACCGGCGCCAAGGAATCTTCCGGCTTGAAATCGCCTTCAGTGGGACGGCCCAGATGGGAAGTCACCATAACCGCAGCGCCAGCGTCGAGCGCGGCCTTGATGGCCGGCACAGAGGCGCGGATACGGGTGTCTTCGGTGATGTTGCCTTGATCGTCCTGCGGCACGTTCAGATCGGCGCGGATAAACACGCGTTTGCCGGACAGTTTGCCTTCAGCGATCAGATCGGAGAGACGCAATACCTGGTTCATGGGCGTTTGTATGCGGTTGTGTGGAAGGCGGTGACGGAGAGCGCGAACTGCCTTTCAGCGAGACGCCTTTCAGGAGCCAAACACGGGGGAGGCCCCTTGAACAGGCGCCGACGGCATCTGCCGCAGCGTCGCGCAGTGATCCGGGAGTCGACTATTTTAACTGATCCCCACCCTGTCATGCCCCGCGCTTAGGCGAATGTCCCGTATTTGGGAGATGCGTGGCGAATAAGCGGCAGGCAGCCATTGGTTGTTGCGACGCAGCAACAAACGCTCCTTTTGTCACAAGGCGTTAAAACATGAGCCGCAATGCGGTGAAGACCAACATGCCGACGACAATCGTGCCAAGCATGGTACGCCGCCATAGAAACCACCCGAGGCCGGCCAGTGTGCCGTAGAACTCGTGATTTGCCAGCCCGAAGGATAAACCGTCGGCGTTGATCAGCACGTCAGGCAGCACCACAGCGGCAAGCGCCGCGGCCGGCGCGTAGCGCAACATCCGCTGCACGCGAGCGGGCAGCACCGTGCGCTCGCCGCCGATCAGGAACAGCGCGCGCGTGAGCGCCGTGACGAACATCATGCCGAACACGGCGAGCCAGATCTGCGTACTGGTCACGGGGAATCTCCGGCGCTATCGCGGATGCGGCGCAAGTCCGCGCGTTCGACTAACGCATCAGCGCCGCTGCCGGCGGCAATCGCCGCGATCACTGCCAGCGGCAACGCAAGCCGGTACGGCAAATCGAACGCCAGCAGCGCAATCACGCCGGCGAGGCTCACCGCGACGAGTGTCGAGCGACTGGTGATCGCGGACACCATCACCGGGATCAGCGCGAGCGTGCCGGCCAGCGCGAGGCCCCAGTTATCCGGAATCAGACTCGCCAGCAAGATGCCGATGATCGACGACACCTGCCAGGACAGCCAGCTCGCGCTCGCCATGCCCCAGTAATACGCTTCCTTGCCCGGCACGTAACCGGTCTGAAAGCTTTTCTTCTGGAACAGCAGGTAGATGACGTCGCCGTTGAAATAGCCGAGCACCACACGCCGCCACAAGGGCAAATAGGAAAAATGCGGCGCCAGACCGGCGCTGAAGATCACAAAACGCGTATTCACCATCGCGGCGGTCAGCAGCACAGTCCAGACCGGCAGTTTGGCAGCGAGCAGCGGCAGCACAGCCAGTTGCGAGGAACCGGCGTAGCACAGCAGTGACATGGTGAGCGCTTGCGGCAGCGAGAGCACCGATTTGCTCATCGCAATGCCGGTGACGAGGCCCCAGGAGAAGATCGCCATCAACGTGGGCGAATAATCGCGCACGCCCTCCCGGAAGGCACGGCGATCGAGATCAGACAGGCTACCAGGCATGAGACGAAAGCCCCTGTTGCTGGGGGGCGCCGCGACAGCGTGGAGTCTGCGCCCGCTGAAGTAACAGCCGGCGACACCCGCTGACACCCGCTGGCGCATTCGGATGGGTGTTATGCGTGCGCGGAATTATAGCGTCCGGCATGCGGCCAAATGCCCGTTCCTTGTGCAAAAGACGTTAAAATAATGGACTTCGCCGCTTGCCGGACCAGTCGAACCTGTGTATCAAGGCCCCGCGCCGGGCGCACCCCCGAGAATGCAGATTGCCGGGGTTCTGCGCCGTATCGCGCTGTCTGATGCACTGCTGAGCCGGTTCGAGCGGTCTTGCGCAACACCTCACAACCGCACCCGCTGGAGAATCGTATGTCAATGGCCGACCGCGACGGCAAGATCTGGATGGATGGCAAGCTCATCGACTGGCGCGACGCCAAGATCCACGTGCTCACCCATACGCTGCATTACGGCATGGGCGTCTTCGAAGGCGTACGCGCCTATAAGACGGCTGATGGCGGCACGTCGATTTTCCGCCTCCAGGAACACACCAAGCGCCTGTTGAACTCGGCCAAGATCTTCCAGATGGACGTGCCGTTCGACCATGAAACGCTCGCCGCCGCGCAGCGCGAAGTGGTCCGCGAGAACAAGCTCGAATCCTGCTATCTGCGCCCGATCATCTGGGTCGGCTCGGAAAAGCTCGGCGTATCCGCCAAGGGCAACACCATCCATGTGGCCATCGCCGCGTGGCCGTGGGGCGCCTATCTGGGCGAAGACGGCATCGCCAAGGGCATCCGCGTGAAAACGTCGTCGTTCACACGCCATCACGTGAACGTCTCAATGGTTCGCGCCAAAGCCTCGGGCTGGTATGTCAACTCGATTCTCGCGAACCAGGAAGCCATCGCCGACGGCTACGACGAAGCCCTGCTGCTCGATGTGGACGGGTATGTCTCGGAAGGCTCGGGCGAAAACTTCTTCCTCGTGAACAACGGCAAGCTGTACACGCCCGACCTCTCATCGTGCCTCGACGGCATCACGCGCGACACGGTTATCACACTGGCGCGCGACGCGGGTATCGAAGTGATCGAAAAGCGCATCACACGCGACGAGGTCTACACCTGCGACGAAGCGTTCTTCACCGGCACCGCCGCCGAAGTCACGCCGATCCGCGAACTCGACAACCGCACCATCGGCTCGGGCACACGTGGTCCGATCACGGAGAGGCTGCAAAGCGGCTTCTTCGACATCGTGAACGGCAAGAGCTCGAAGTACGCGCACTGGCTGACCAAGATCTGAGTTAGAAACTAAAGCAGGCCGCCTCGCGGCGCGCCTGCGCCCTGTCTCCACCGAGAAAGCCCCATGAGCGAAATCAAGGAAATGCCGCTGGTCGAACTGACGGCAAAAGACCTGCCCGCCTACTGTCCGAACCCATCGATGGCGCGCTGGAGCGCGCATCCGCGCGTGTTTATCGACGTGACGCACGGCGAAGCGCGCTGCCCGTATTGCGGCACGCGCTACAAACTGCGCGACGGTGAAGTGGTCAAAGGGCATTGAAAGGCTGGCGGTCGTTAAAGACCCCGTCGAAAACCCTGAACGCCGGCTGAAACCACACGCCACAATCAGGCCGCAGCAGCGGCAAGGCCGTTCATCGCGGCCTTGTTCGGCGCATGCGGCCGCTCTCCTATTACAACCTGAACGCCGCGCGCCCATGCGCGCAGCGCTTTCTTTCGACATCGGAAACCCAACCTGATGCGTCGCGCGTTAGTTATCGCACCGAACTGGATCGGTGACGCATTGATGGCGCAGCCTTTGTTCGCGCGCCTCGTGAAACTGCATCCGCGTATCGTGATCGACGCGGTCGCGCCGTCCTGGGTCGCGCCCGTACTTGAGCGCATGCCCGAGATTCGCGATGTCTACGCCACCGATCTCGCCCACGGCAAGCTGCAAATGCTGCGCCGCTGGCAACTGGCGAGCGATTTGCGCGATGTCGGTTACGACGCGGCCTACGTGCTGCCCAATTCGCTGAAATCAGCGCTGATTCCGTGGATGGCGGGTATTCCGCTGCGCATTGGCTACACCGGCGAAAGCCGTTATGGCCTGCTGAACGTGCGCCACGGCAATCCGCGCAAGAACGAGCGGCCGCCGATGGTCGGCCAATACGCCGCGCTCGCCTACGCGCCAGGCGCGAAGGTGCCGGACGACCTGCCCATGCCGCGCCTTGACACGGACCTGAACGAAGGGTCGCGCGTGTCGGCGCGCTTCAATCTGGACACGCGCGTGCCGCTGCTGGTGTTCTGCCCGGGCGCGGAGTACGGCCCTGCCAAACGCTGGCCGCCCGAGCATTTCGCGGCGCTGGCGCAGATGGTCGGCCAGTCGTTTCCGTATACGCAGATTGTCGCGCTCGGCTCGCCCAAGGATGCACCGCTCGCCCAGGC
>NZ_JBAURZ010000025.1:0-8418 GCF_049581445.1 Paraburkholderia sp.
GGGACACGCAGCCGCCGGTGCGCATGCAGCCCCCGCGCCGAACTTCAACAATCCGCTGCTCAGTACGGAAAAGCTGATCATCGTCGGGGCGTCCACCGGCGGCACCGAAGCGATCCGCGAGGTGCTCGTGCCGCTGCCGCCCGACGCGCCCGCCGTGCTGATTGCGCAGCATATGCCGCCTGGGTTTACAAAATCTTTCGCACAACGCCTTAATGGTTTGTGTCGGATTACCGTTAAAGAGGCAGAGCATGGCGAACGCGTGCTGCCGGGTCACGCTTATATCGCACCCGGCCACGCTCACCTGTTGCTTGCACGTAGCGGTGCGAACTATATTGCACACCTGTCCGACGACCCGCCGGTGAACCGGCACCGTCCGTCTGTCGATGTTCTGTTCCGCTCCGCTGCACAGCATGCAGGCAAGAACGCGGTGGGCGTGATCCTCACGGGGATGGGCCGCGATGGCGCGGCCGGACTGCTGGAAATGAAAAAGGCGGGCGCTTATACGCTTGCACAGGACGAAGCGAGCTGTGTCGTGTTCGGCATGCCGCGCGAGGCCATCGCGCTGGGTGCTGCTGACGAGATCGCCGCGCTGCCGGAGATGAGCCGGCGCGTCATGGCGCGTCTGTCGTCGATGGGCGAACGCGTACAGCGGGTATGATGCGCGCGAAGCCTCAGTAAACACGCGCTCACCTGCCGCACTATCTGGAATATAGGGTTAAGGGAAAGGGAATTGAAATGGATAAGGGAATGAAGATTCTGGTTGTGGACGACTTTCCGACGATGCGCCGGATCGTGCGCAATCTGCTGAAGGAGCTGGGCTATTCCAACGTCGATGAGGCGGAAGACGGCATGGCAGGCCTTGCGCGTCTGCGCAGCGGCAAGTACGACTTCGTAATCTCGGACTGGAACATGCCGAACATGGACGGTCTGGCGATGCTCAAGGAAATCCGCGCCGACGCCAGCATCACGCATCTGCCGGTGCTGATGGTCACGGCGGAGTCGAAGAAGGAAAACATCATCGCGGCGGCGCAGGCCGGTGCGAGCGGTTATGTGGTCAAGCCGTTCACGGCGGTAACCCTCGACGAGAAGCTCAACAAGATTCTCGAGAAGATGGCGAAAGCCGGGAGCTGATGTGGACGAGCCGACCAACGCGGCAGCCGCCGAAGCACGTGACGAAAGCGGCGATTTCGCCAGCGATCGCATTCTGGCCCGCATCGGCCAGCTCACGCGTACCCTGCGCGATTCGATGCGCGAACTGGGGATCGACAAGCACGTCGAGCGCGCCGCTGAAGCGGTGCCGGATGCACGCGATCGCCTCAAGTACATCGCGACGATGACCGAGCAGGCGGCCGAGCGAGTGCTGAGCTCGATCGAAATCGCCAAGCCGATTCAGGAGCAGTTGCAGCGGGATGCCGGCGTGCTGGATGCGCGTTGGGAGCAATGGTATGCGGCGCCGATCGAGCGTGAGGAAGTGCGCGCGCTCATGAACGACACGCGCACGTTCCTGCGCGGCGTGCCGGAAGTGACCACGGCGACCAACCAGCAGTTGCTTGAAATCATGCTCGCCCAGGACTTCCAGGATCTGACCGGGCAGGTCATCAAGAAGATCACGGAGGTGGTGTACCTGATCGAGCAGCAGTTGCTCGGCGTGCTGATCGAAAACATCGCGCTCGAACGACGCGAGCAGTTTGCCGCCACAGCGGCCGCGCTGGCGGCGGAGCCGTCGGCGACCGGCAGCCCTGAAAATCTGCTCAACGGGCCGCAGATCAACCCGGAAGGTAAGGCAGATGTAATGCAGGACCAGGGCGAGGTCGACGATCTGCTCGCGAGTCTCGGATTCTGAGCGCACCCGCCTGCCGCTGAAGCCCCGTCTGAGTGGGCTTTGCGGCGTCGTTTGACCCGTTTGCGCACCGGCTCAGGCACGGCGCGCGGCCATCCGTCGAGGAAACGTTCCTGCGGATGACCGTCGCCGTGCCGTATGATCTCGTTTAAATGTCGGCGCTCGTGCTCAGCACGGACGCCCGGCAATTGATCGGGAGGAGTCTGGCCATGCCGAGTCGCGTAAGCCGCGCCGTCCTTGGGGCGACGCTCGCAATGTCCTGTCTGTTTGCTGCTGTTCAGTCCGCCCATGCGGTGCTGGGCGGCAGTCCCATGACGCCGCCCGCCGGTGCGTCAACCAGTTCCCGTATCGTGACCCCCGTCGCCGTCATGCATGCTGCATCGGCCGGCGCGTCGTCATCCACAGCGGCCTCATCCTCTTCCTATACCGTGCACGAGACCACGTTCGGCAACGGCACGGTCGTGCGCGAGTATCTGGCGCAGAACGGCAGCGTGTTCGGCATCGCCTGGCACGGATCGCAGATGCCGCATCTGGCCGATCTGCTAGGGACTTATTTCCCGCAGTACGTTGCCGGTGTGCAGGCCATGCGCGCCGCGCATCCAGGCCACGGGCCGGTGGCGGTCGAACAGAGTGGGCTGGTGGTCCATTCCGGCGGCCACATGGGCGCATTCGCCGGCCAGGCGTGGCTGCCGCAGGCGTTGCCTGAAGGCGTCAGCGGTTCCGACATCCAGTGACAGTGACCGATGCGGGAGACAGGACATGCAAGGTGCAGCAAAGCTGAAAGGATGGATGCAGGTCGTGGCGACGGTCGCACTGGTGACACTGCTCGCGGCGTGCGGCGGCGGAGGAGGCAGTTCCAGTTCGTCGGGCACGGATACCAGCGGCCTGCCGCCCAATCCGGGCGCCCAGCCGGTCTCGGCTGGGGCGGGCAATACCGCGCCGATCACGGTGGGCAACGGAGTCGCGAACGTCATCAATATTCCGACCGTTAGCGTGACAGTCTGCGCGCCGGGCACCAACACCTGCCAGGTCATCACCAACGTCCAGGTGGATACCGGCTCGTATGGGCTGCGGATTGTCAGCGGTGCGCTGAACAGCACCATGCAAATCGCGCTGAAGCCCGCCACGGCGCCTGCCGCAACGAGCGGCACATTGGCCGAATGCACCACCTTCGCCGACGGTTTCTCGTGGGGCACGGTGCGTAGCGCCACTGTACAGCTCGCTAACGAAACGGCCACCAACATCCCGATTCAGGTGCTCGGCGACCTCGCGTCAGGCAGCGAACCGTCGGGGTGTGTGAGCGGCGCCGAGGAGAACACCGCTAGCGCGATCGGCGCGAACGGCATTCTTGGCATCGGCGTGGCACCGTACGACTGCGGGACGAACTGTGCGAGCGCGACGTTAGCCCCCCAATTCAGTAACTACTACGCGTGCAACGGCTCCAGTTGCGCGACCACCCCCACCCAGGTGCCGCTTCTCAATCAGGTGGCTAACCCGGTGGCCCGCTTTGCCACCGACAACAACGGTGTGATCGTCGAGATGGCGCCCATTTCGTACACCGGTACAGGGTCAACCACCGGCACGCTGGTATTCGGCATCAACACCGCCACGAACAACAAGCTGGCGGCGGCGCAAACCTTCACGACCGATGCTTTCGGCGACCTGAACAGCAGTACCTTCAACGGCAGCAAGGTCCAGGCGTTCTTCGATTCCGGCTCGAATGCGTACTTCTTTGCGGACAGTTCACTGCCGGGGTGTAGCGCGTACAGCGGTTTCTACTGCCCGAGCTCGGGGCAGACCCGCTCGGTGAACCTGGTCGGGGTGAACGGGGTGACGGCAACGGCGAACATCGGCATCCTCAACGCGGCAACGCTGTTTAGCAACAGCAGCAACTTCGCGTTCAACGACCTGGGTGGCCAGGTTGGGATGGGCGGCACCTTCGATATTGGCTTGCCGTTCTTCTACGGCCGTTATATGTACTACGGCATCGATCAAACGGCTGCAGGCGGCCAGCAGCCCTTCGTCGGATACTGAGTCCGCCCCGCCGTAGCGGCTGTCCGCGTGTCGTGACACGCGGACAGCCCGCTTGCGCACCCCCAGCGTTCCCGCCCCGATCTCCCGAAATACCCCGGTTTCCCCTCCCTTATCCGTCGATCATGGCTTGAGTTCTGCAGGAATAATCGCTCTCACTGGAACCAGGCATTGTGCCGTGTCCGTCTGGAGAGCCTTGTGGCAGACGATAGCGACCTCGAAAAAACAGAATCTGCCACACCCCGGCGCCTCGAAAAGGCGCGGGAGGAAGGGCAGATCGTTCGTTCGCGGGAGCTCGTCTCGTTTGCCCTGCTGTCGGCGGGTTTCTATGGCGTCTGGGCGATGTCCGGCCCGATTGGCGACCATCTCGCGTCAATGCTGCGCAGCGCCCTCACATTCGACCACGCGAAGGTCTTCGCGCCGCGCCAGATGTTGATCGGCGCGGGCGCGGCAAGCCGCGAAGGATTCCATGCGCTGCTGCCGATCCTCGCGCTGACGGGCGGCGCCGCGCTGCTCTCGCCGCTGGCGCTGGGCGGCTGGCATGTCTCCTCGGCGCCGTTGTCACCCAAGTTCAGCCGGCTCGACCCGATCGCTGGCCTCGGCCGCATCTTTTCGTTGAACGGGCCGCTCCAGCTCGGCATGTCGCTCGCCAAGACCCTTGTGGTCGGCATCATCGGCGGGGTCACGATCTGGCACCGGCACGACGACATCCTCGCTCTTGCCAACCAGCCGTTGACCGTTGCGCTCGCCAACACAGCGCACCTGATCGCCGTGTGCTGCGGGACCACGGTCGCGGGCATGTTCCTGCTGGCGGCGCTCGATGTCCCGTATCAGATCTGGCAGTACAACAAGAAGCTCCGGATGACGAAGGAAGAAGTGAAGCAGGAACACAAGGAAAGCGAAGGCGATCCGAAGATGAAGGGCCGCATCCGTCAGCAGCAGCGCGCGGCTGCGCGGCGCCGGATGATGTCCAAGGTGCCGCATGCGGACGTCGTCGTGACCAACCCGACGCACTTCGCGGTCGCCCTGCAATACAGCGATGGCGAGATGCGTGCGCCACGGGTGGTCGCCAAGGGCGTCAACCTCGTTGCCGCACGGATTCGTGAACTGGCTGTGGAGAACAACGTGCCGCTGCTCGAAGCCCCGCCGCTCGCGCGGGCGCTGTATCACAACGTCGATCTCGACCGCGAAATTCCGGGGCAGTTGTATGGCGCCGTCGCGGAAGTGCTCGCATGGGTTTATCAGTTGCGCCGCTTCAAGACCGAAGGCGGCGTGGCACCGGTCGCGCCGTCGGACCTCGATGTGCCCGCCGAACTGGACAAGGGCGCGGTCGATGATGCCGACGCCGACCAGGAAGCGGCCGACACCCTTAACGATGACGCTGTACCTGGAGCCTCCGCATGAACGCACGCGCCGGATTTCTGTCCCGACGACCGGATGCGCTAAGCAGCACGAACCTGCGCGCGCTCGCAGGTCCGGTATTGATCTGCATGATCCTCGGCATGATGATCTTGCCGTTGCCGCCGTTCCTGCTGGATCTGCTGTTCACCTTCAACATCGCGCTTTCCGTGATGGTGCTGCTCGTCAGCATGTACACGATGAAGCCGCTCGATTTCGCCGCTTTCCCGAGCGTGCTGCTGTTCTCCACCCTGCTGCGCCTGTCGCTGAACGTTGCGTCGACGCGGGTCGTGCTGCTCGAAGGCCATACCGGGCCGGCTGCCGCTGGTCAGGTGATCGAGTCGTTTGGGCACTTCCTCGTCGGCGGCAATTTCGCGGTCGGGATCGTGGTGTTCATCATCCTGATGGTGATCAACTTCATGGTGATCACCAAGGGTGCGGGCCGGATCGCCGAAGTTTCCGCGCGCTTCACACTCGATGCGATGCCCGGCAAGCAGATGGCGATCGACGCCGACCTGAACGCCGGCATCCTCAATGAAGAGCAGGCGCGCAAGCGCCGTCTGGAAATCGGCCAGGAAGCCGAGTTCTACGGTTCGATGGACGGTGCGAGCAAGTTCGTGCGCGGCGACGCGATTGCCGGCTTGCTGATCATGGTGATCAACATCATCGGCGGCCTGATTGTCGGCGTGGTCCAGCACAACATGGACTTCGCCGCCGCCGCCAAGAACTACACGCTGCTCACCATCGGTGACGGCCTCGTCGCGCAGATTCCGTCGCTGGTGATTTCGACGGCCGCCGGCGTGATCGTGTCGCGGGTGGCGACCAACGAGGACATCGGCACCCAGTTGACGGGGCAGTTGTTCACGAACCCACGTGTGCTGATCATCACAGGCAGCATTCTCGTGCTGATGGGGCTGATTCCCGGCATGCCGCACTTCGCGTTCCTGTTGCTGGGCGGTGGCTTGATCCAGCTTGGCCGGACCATGAAGAAGAAGGCGCAGGAAAGCAAAACCTCGGCCGCACTGGTTGACGTCACTCCGGCCGCGCTCACGCCGGCCGAGAACACTGAAGCCAGCTGGGACGACGTGACGATGATCGACACGCTCGGCCTCGAAGTCGGCTACCGCCTGATTCCGCTGGTCGACAAGAATTCGGACGGTGAACTGCTGAAGCGGATCAAGAGCATCCGCAAGAAGTTCGCGCAGGAAATTGGCTTCCTGCCACCGGTGATCCATATTCGCGACAACCTCGAACTGCGGCCCAATGGCTACCGGATTGCGCTGAAGGGCGTCGAAGTGGGCGTGGGCGAAGCGTATCCGGGACAGTGGCTCGCCATCAATCCGGGGCAGGTCAGCGCGGCGTTGCCGGGCACGCCGACCCAGGATCCGGCCTTTGGTCTGCCGGCCATCTGGATCGACACCAATCTGCGCGAGCAGGCGCAGGTGTATGGCTATACCGTGGTGGATTCGAGCACGGTGGTCGCCACCCACCTGAACCACTTGGTCGTCACGCATGCATCCGAACTGCTGGGCCGCCGCGAAATTCAGGCGCTGATCGAGCGGATGCAGAAAGATACGCCGTCGCTGGTGGACGACCTGGTGCCGAAGGCGCTGTCGCTCACGACGCTGCAGAAGGTCCTGCAGAACCTGCTGGAGGAGGGTGTGCCGATCCGCGACATGCGCACGATCCTCGAAGCGCTCGCCGAGCACACCCCGAAGGTCACCGATCCGCACGAACTGACGGCCGCGGTGCGTCTGGCGCTGGGTCGTGCAATTTCCCAGCAGTGGTTCCCGGGCTCAGGCGACATGCAGGTGATGGGACTCGATTCGAACCTCGAACGGGTGTTGTCGCAAGCTCTTTCGACGGGCACCAACCCCGGCCTCGAACCCGGCCTCGCCAATACGCTGATGACCGAGACGCAAAAGGCCATGAACCGCCAGCAGAACCTCGGACTCGCTCCCGTGCTGCTGGTGCAGCACGCATTGCGGCCGATGCTTGCGCGCTTCCTGCGCCGTAGCCTGCCGCAGCTCAAGGTGCTGTCGTATGCCGAGGTGCCCGACACCCGCAACGTCAAGGTCGTGAACCTGATCGGCGCGTAAGGCCAGGCCGCCAGGCATTGTTGGACACGGTCATTCTTTCCGTCTTGCCGGCGCGTTCATCGCGCCGGCGTCTTTTCTGGCTTCCGGAAACGTTTCCGCGCAAGCGTCCATCAAGCGAATTGCCCGCCTTTCACGGTCTTTATCAACCGATGGTCCGTGGGCTTCTTTGGCAATAATCGATCTCAATGGGAAGCGGTATGTTGCCGGTCCGTTAACCTCATCGGGGGTCCAGCTTGAACATTCGGAAATTTGTCGGTGCTACCAGTCGCGATGCGCTGCGTCTCGTTCGCGAGGCACTGGGCCCCGACGCGGTCGTGCTGTCGAACCGCACGATGGATGACGGTAGCGTCGAAATTGTCGCGCTTGCTGACAGCGATCTCGCAGCGATTACGCCGAAGGCTCGCCAGGGTGGCAATACAGCCTCGTCCCAGATGAGCCTGCCGGCGCCGTCCCAGCGCAACACGCCGCCGATGCAGGCGAATCCGTACGCGAGCGGTATGCCGGACGTCTTTTCGTCGGTGTTCGGGGCGAGCCCGGAAGCCGGTATGGAAAACGCACCGGCCAGCAATACGCCGGCACAGACGGCGGCTGTTGCGCAGAGCGCGCCGCCTGAATTGCCCGCCCCGGCTGCATTCTCCGAACCTCAAGTCAGCAGCCCGGCCCTGCAGATGAGCGCCGCACCGGCCATGCCGACGCCGCTTCCGCCGCCTGTCCCGATGGCACCGCAAATGGCGCCGCAGACGGCCCAGGCGTCTCAACCGCATCAGACACGCCAGCCGCTGCAGGCGCCACTCGCTCAACCGGTGCAGCAAGCGCAGCGTGGCAGTGACTCAATCCGCGCCGATGTGCTGAAGGCCGCCGGCATCGCACCCACGCCGTTCGCCGCTCCGCTGGCTTCACCGCGCACGATGGCGGAATCCAACCCGTGGCTGATTGACCATGCCCGTAATATCGCCGGCAAGCAGCAAGGCGCCTACAGCGCACGGCCCTCGTCGATGACGCCGGCCGCCGCGATGGCCAAGGGCATGGGCGCACCGGTCGACATCCAGG